>JANOBH010000199.1:0-12247 GCA_031411535.1 Chthoniobacter sp.
AAATCCCGCGCGCCCTCCGGTGTCGGGTTCGACAAAATCGGCGTCTCGATTTCCAAAAAGCCCGCGCCATCCAGATAGTCCCGCGTCGCCTTCACCACGCGATGCCGCAGCCGCAGATTGCGCTGCATCCGCGCCGTGCGCAGATCCAGATAGCGGTATTGCAGGCGCAGATCCTCATTCACGCTCGGGTCATCCAGCGGGAAAGGAGGCACGTCCGCCTTGTTTAGCACCTTCAGCTCGCTCGCTATGATCTCCACCGCTCCCGTCGCCAGCTTCGCATTTTCACTCCCCGCCAGCCGCGCCGCCACCACGCCCGTGAGCTGGATCACATCCTCGCTCCGCAGCCCGTGGCTCGCCTCCGCCACCTGCGGATGCTCCTCCGGGCGGAAGACCACCTGTGTCAGACCCTCACGGTCGCGCAGATCGATGAAGATCACCCCGCCATGATCCCGCCGCGAATTCACCCACCCCGCGAGCGTGACGGTCTGGCCGATGTCGGAAGGGCGGATCTGCTGGCAATGGTGCGTGCGGTACATAAATCAGGGGCGCGGAACGTAGCGGGAAACCCCGCGAATGGGAGAAGAATTTCTCGAATCGGGGCCGCTCGGTCCACGTGCAAATCTCACGGATTTTGGCTTTCAAATAATCCGTGTGATCCGGGCAGCCCCTGGTCAAACAATCATCGTTTCGGTGCCTGCTCTCAGCGGCCTGCCTCAGCGGGTGCGGGCGGCGAGGGATAGGCGGTGAGGCCGAAGCGGACTTCGATCACGGAGGCGGGCGCGAGGGTTTTGAGGCCGAAGTCGGCGGGCGTGAGCGTGAACTTTCCGTCGAGCATCAGCGCCGCGTTCTTCTCGTCGCCTTTGCCGCTATGATTGCGGAAAGTGGTAACCGCTTTCACAGGAAGTTTGCGGCCCGCGATTTCGAGAGTGCCGGTGAGGTCGGCAGTTGAGGCGGCCTTGTCCTTGTCCTTCGCTCCTGCCGCGGGGGGCTGGGGCGCGCTCATGGCGGTGATGGTGAGCGTGACGGGGGGTGGCTTTTCCGGCGGGCAAAGCTCGCCGAGCACCCGGCGGCTTTGGTCGCCGCGATCCTGCGCCATCTTATCGCAAAGCAGCGTGAAACTCGCGGAGGGTTTCGAGGGCGAGAGGCTGATGACGCCGGCATCGTTCGCCGGTTTGCCGCTGAAAAAATTCGGCCACTTCGCGCCGGTCGGATCGCGAAACTCGATGTCGGCGGTGACGTATTTCGGAAACGCCGAGGTGACGCGAAATTCGGTCGGCGGCGCGGGCTCCTGGGCGGAGACGTTCAGCGCGAGGAGCAGGGCAAAAAGGGACAGGGCTTTCATGGGTGCGGATTATTTCGAGAGGTCGAGGAGCAGCGCGTAGCCGTCGGTCGCGCCGCCGCCGAATTTCGGCTGGCGTGCGTTGACCGCGGGCGGTGGGTTTTGGTCATAGCCGTCGTTTTTCTCCGCCGCGCCGCAGAGGAAAAGCGCGACGGTTTTGCCGTTCAGTTTCCCTGAGACAATGCCCCATCGCCCGCGGTCGGCGGAGCTGTCGTCCACGATCGTTTGCGCGCACGCGGGCATCGCCGAGCAGAAGCGCAGCGCGCTGCAATCGGCATTCAGCACGGCGACGAACGCGCCGCCCGGCTCGCCGCCGCCGATCGCATTGCCCGTCTGGATCAGCCCGTGCGTGGAGTCGCCCGCGAAGCACACCGAGCCGTCCGGCGTCGCGCCGAGCGAGAAGAGGCGCGCGCTGTTCGGTTTGTTCTTCTCCTTCATATAGGCCATCCACGGCGTGCCTCCGATGACCCGCCACGTCTTCGTGTCCACCTTGACCACATACGCGAGGCTCAGCACGCCCGCGCCCCACGCGCTGAAGCCGAGCCCGCCCATCTTCGCCATCGCGCGGATGTCCGTCGGCTCGCGCAGCGCCACGCTGTTGCCGCCGTCGCTCCACGCGTGGAAAAGCAGATTGCCCTGCGCGTCGTAGGTCACGCCGCGGATCGCCGTGTCGCTCACAAGCCGCAGGTTGTTCAGCCCCACGAGCGGGCCGCCCCAGTCGTAGAGCTGGTAGAGCAGCGCGCCGTCGGGTTTGTGGATGTTCAAAGTCGGGCAGCGCCACGGCTCGCGGCCCGTGGACCAGTGGTGCTCGCCGCCTCGCGCGATCGTGCCGTCCACGGGATTCACCGCCGCAAAGCCGCCCGCGCCGCCGGGAATCGGCATCGCGGAAAGCTGTTTGCCGCCCGCGTCGAGCACGCGGAAATCCGGCCCGCGAAAATGCAGCAGCCCCGCCGCGTCGAGCGAAAGCGCGGGCGCGTCGGATGCACCTTTGACGTGGCGCACCCACACGATTTTCGCCGCATCGGGCGAGAGCTTCGCGATGTAACTGTGCGTGCAGCCGCTGCGTTTTGAGTCCTCGGCCGGCGCGGGCAATTCCTGCACATCGCCGCCGAGCGCCGCGATGCCATCTCCCGCCGGACCACATAGATAGATGTTTCCCGCCGCATCCACCGCCGCGCCGGTCACGCCGCCGGATTTCCACGCGAGCCGCGTCACGGATTTGATCGTCTTCAAATCCCCGGACATGCGCGCGATAAAGCCGGTGGCGTTTTCGTGGTTCCAGCCGAAGGGCTCGAGCTTCGGCTTCCCCTCCTTGTCCATCTCGGGATTGCCTTTCTTGTCCTTCTTCGCCGCCTGCAACGGCGCGCCCATCGCCGCGTCTTTGCCGAGCACCGTTTCTTTCACGCCGAGATCGAGCACCGGCCCGAGCGCCACGCCCGCGAGCACGATCGTCCCATCCGACTGAAACCCGCCGCCCGCCAGCCACTCCGTCCCCGCGCCGCCGAGCAGTCCGGCGGAAAGCACCCGCACCGGCTCCGCGGGCGTCGCGTATTTTTTCGTGAACTCATCAAAGCGCGTCTCGGCCAAAGCGGCGGATGAAATGGCGAGCGAAAACGCCGCGACGGACCGAAAAGGGAGTTTCAATTTCATGCGATGTTCTACGCGAGCAACTCGCTGATGATCCCGCTTTGCTCCACGTCCCGCAGGCCGGGGTCGGATATTCCGAATTTGTCGCGCGGCCTGCCGGCGGCGTGCAGGAGCGTGAGGTAGAGGTTCGAGAGCGTGCGGTGTTTTTTTGCGAGGTAGGGCGGCATTTGCAGATAGCGTCCGCCGGGTTTGAGTTTCCCCGCGAGGCCGCCGACGAGCACCACCGGCCACTCGTTGAGCTTCGGGTGGTGCGCCTCGCCGCTGTCGCTGAGATACACGATGAGCGTGTTATCGAGCATCGTGCCGTCGCCCTCCCGGATGCTCTGCAAACGCGCGGCCAGCGCGGCGATGAGCTTGCAGTGATACTGCCGCACGATGACGAGGCAATCCTCGGCGGTCTTGCCCTCCACGCCTTTGCCGTGGCCGTTTTCGTGGCCATCGATCGGGATGCCGAGGTCGGGCCACGAGAGGTATTGCTGCCCGCCGCCGCCGGACGCGATGGTGAGCACGTTCGTCAACCCGGCGATGAGCGCGGCGGTGCCGGTTTCAAACTGCGCTTCGAGCCGGTTCACCTCGGTGGGCTTTTGAAATTTCTCGTCGAGCTTCGGCAGGGCCGCGCTCAGGGCGGGCTGGATGCTTTCGATTTTCCCCTGCCGCGCGTGCAGCGTCTCGAAGGCGGCGAGATACTGATCCAGCTTCGCCCGTTCCTCACCCACGAGCGCGCCCCGCGAGCGGCGGACGTCGTCGGCCATGAAGTCGAGAAGGTTCGTGCGGTTGTCGAAATCATGCCGGCTCGCGCCGCCGGTGACGCTGGCGAAAAGATTTTTGAACGCCTGCTCCGGCGAGCACTGGATGGGCAGCGCCTTGCCCGGCGCGCTCGCGGAGATTTGATAGTTCAGCGTGTTCGCCAGGCGCGAGAGGATGCCGAGGCCGACGTTCTGGATGATGCCGGGGCTGGCCTCGCCGAGCGCGCAATCAATCGTCTGCGCCATCGGCCCCTGGCTGCCGGGATAGCAGCCAAGCGCGCCGTGGTTCGTGGAATGTCCG
Organism: Chthoniobacter sp.; assembly: GCA_031411535.1. Lineage (GTDB taxonomy): Bacteria > Verrucomicrobiota > Verrucomicrobiia > Chthoniobacterales > Chthoniobacteraceae > Chthoniobacter. The sequence goes on from JANOBH010000199.1 coordinate 4,034, forward strand.
CCGGTGCCGCCCTCCGCGATGCGCCCGGAGAGTCCCTGAATGATCGTGAGCCGGTCTTTGAAGGGCTCGAGCGCCGCGATGGGCGCAGCCAACTCCTGCCCGGCCAACAGCGTTTCCTCAACCGCATCGTTCTTCGGGAGCGCGCCGTTTCTCCTCGGCTCCATCCCCGGCAGCAGAAGGTGATTCGGGTTGATGCCGTTGCTCTGCACGACAAAGACGAACCGCTTTCGCACCGCTGACGGCGCTCCCGCCGCGTGCGCCGCGAGCTGCAAAAGAATCGGCCCGAGCAGCGTGGCTCCGGCTCCGAGGGTGATGCCCCGCAGGGCGTGACGACGGGTGATGGGGGTGTTCATTTTGATGCGGATGTTTGGACGAGAATGGTGACGGGACGAGAAAGCTCCGAGCGCCCATCGGCGTGCGTCGCCTGGGCGATGAGAGCGTGAAAGCCGGGCGTGAGATTGGCGGCGCGCAATTCGCATTTGCCATACTTCACTTCCGATTCCACGAGGCGCTCGGCTCGGTCGAAGAGCGTGATTTTCTGTGCGGGGAAAGTGGCGTCGCACTGGACTTGCACGATCACTTCCGCTCCGGGCGCGAAGACGGCGAGCGGCTTCTTGTCGCCCTGCGGCTCGGGCGCGGTGATGCGCACGAGCGGCTTGCGGACGGCGAAGGATTGCCAGACGCGCGCCACGTCTTCGCCGGGCAGCCAGCACGCGGCGGCTTTGTCGCCGGGGTATTTTTCCAGCGGCGCGATGGTCGTCCAATCCGCCGGATCGCCGAGCCAGACGCGCGCGGGATCGTAGCGCCGCAGCTTCACCGGGCCATCGGCGGGCGAGGCGTCGGCGGGGTAACGCTGGCGGATGACTTCCTCGAAAAACGGCCAGAGCAGATTGTTCGCGAGCGCCCATTCGTGGCGGCGTCCCCACTGCGGGACGATGGCCCAGCTCGAGCCCAGCGCCGCGCGCGTCTTCGGCAGTCTCTCGATGTGCGCGGCCATCTGCCCGCCGTCCTTTTCGCCGAAAATGCTCATCATCGGCACATCGCGGGTGCGCTCAGTTTCCGGCGCGACTTCGAGGCACACGAGGCCGCACGCGAGGGTGCGCTCGGGGAGCTGCTCCGCGAGCGTCACGCACATGCCGACGCCCGCCGACATGCTGGTGAAAATGAGCGGCGCATGGTTCAACTCCGCGTGCCCGCTCTGCGCCGCGAGGTCGCGCACGCCAGCGAGCAGCGACGGCGCGAAGTCGTCCTTGTGAACGCGCATGAAGTTCCCGCCGACGATGGCGAAACTCCACTGCCGCGCCATCGCGCGCGACTGCTCTTTCTCCACGGTCTCGAGGTTGAAGGGCGTGTGATAAATCCCGCGCACGCTCTTCAGGCCCTCGGGAATCCAGAGCGTGAAGAAGACATGATCCGTCCCCCCGTCCGTGCGGTCGGTGGATTTTTTCGGATGCGTGAGCGCGACGCTGGCGTAGTGGATGACCTCGCCGGGCTTGCCAAATTGCGGCATCTCCGGCGCTGCTTGCGCCACTGCAAACGAGGGAAACGACAGCGCGGCGAAGATGATGCACGCCAGCCTGCGGAGAAAACGGCTCATGGTTTTGCGGGACCTTTGGTGTTTTGCGCGATGGTCGCGGGAGCGCGCTGGAGGAAAGAATCGGACGTGAGCAGCGAGACGAGGAGGGCTTTGTAACTGCCGCCGCTCTCGACGTAGGCGCGGTCGGCGTCTTGCAGCGTCTTGGCGTCGGCGAGGGACTCGTTGCGGCCCATGTAGTAGCGGAAGACGTGGCGGATGAAGACCTGCCGCACGCGCTCGGAGTCGGCAAGTTTCAGCACCAGTTCGCGTGGGTCGCGCACGGGGCCGTCGAGTTTCGCGTCGCCGGTGCCGGTGATGAGGCCGGTGGTGTCGAGCGGGGCGGGACGCTCGACGGGGCCGAGCGGCTTGCCTTTTTTGTCCACGTTCGCGGCGGTGGCGGCGGCGTCTTCCACGAGTTCCGCGCTGCGCAGGCGTCCGTAGTGATCGAAGTTTTCAAACGGCAGGCCGAGGTCATCCATGCGCTGATGGCACTTCCAGCACGCCTCGGCGCGCGTGACCTGCATCCGGTAGCGGAGCGTGCGCTCGCGGTCGCCCGGCACTTGCGCGGCGAAGCCGATGGGCAGGTCCGGCACGGTGCCGCCGAGCAGCCGCTCGCGGATGAACTTCGCGCGGCGCACGATGTCGTTGTCGAAATTCCCGCTCCACGCGACAAGCCAGCTCGGCTGCATGAGGATGCCGAGGCGCGTGTCTTTCGCCAGCGTCACGGGCTGCTCGGCAGTCCACTCTTCGAGGCCGTAGAGCGACTCGATCCCTGGTTTTCCTTTTTCCGTCCGCAGCTCGGCGCGGACGAGTTCATCCAGCCGCGTCTGCTTGTTCTGCTTGGTCGTCACATTCACAAACGACAGCGGCGTGGTGAGCAGCTCCCGCAAAACGTCCCGATCTTTTTCGAGAATGAAAAGGATGAGCCGCTCGGTGTCGTTCACATGCTGCCGGGGCACGTGCAGGAGGTCCTTCGGACTGTCTTTGAAAACATCCGGCGCGTTCGCGTAGCCGAAGTATTCGCGGAAGAAACCGAGCACGCGCGGCTTCTTGAATTTCGGATCGTCGAGGATGCGCCGGATGTGTTCGGCGATTTGCTCCCGCGTCACGAGCGCGCCCTTTTCCGCCGCCTCGAAAATCTTCTGCTCGCGATTATTCCCCAGCGCGAGGCTGATGGCCGCAGCCGTTTCGCGCGGCGTGAGTTGGTTCGTCGCGGGGTCGCCGAGTTCCTGCCGGAACATCGCATCCGAGCGGAGCAGCACCGCGCTGAGCATCGTCTTCACCGCGCCGGGATGGTCGCCGGACTTCGCGCATTGGTCGTAAAGCGCGAGCAACCGCGCGACTTCATCCGCCTCCGCCGTGCGGGCGAGCGCGGCGCGGAATTGCACCTGCACCGCCTTCTCCAACTGCGCGCGCGTCGGCGTCACCGCCGGGTCCATCAGCTCCACGAACTCGCGGCGGGAATCGTTCTTCCCGCGCATTTTTCCGTCCACGATTTCAAACGCGCATTCCACCTCCACGATGGCCGCCGCGTTGCGCGCGAGCACCTCGACGCTCGGCTCATCAATCACCGCCAACTTTGCGTAGTCCTTGATCCCGCGATCCGGGTTCGCCGTGAACGGCTGCACGACCCCCTTCGCATTGCCGGCCTTCAAGTCGCTCACGAACCCCATGTAAGCGTCGGGACTCAGCCGCCAAAGCCTCGGCGCGGGCGGCGTGACCGCGCTCGCGGCAGCGCCAAACAGCAACGCGTGCGGCACGAGGTTGCCTTGATTCGGACGCCGCTGCGCATGCCCGCCCATCTGCGAGGAAATCCAGGTCACTACCGCATTGCGCTGTGCCGCGTCCGGCTGCTTCTCCTTTTTCGGCGGCATCTCCCCATCGCGAATTTGATCCAGCACCACGCCCCAACGCTCGCCCTCTTTTTCGAAATCCCCCGTCAGTCCATCCAGCCGCACATCGCCCTTCTGCTTCTCCGGCCCGTGACAGCGGATGCAGTTTTCTTTCAAAAAACCCTGGATCGTCGCCGACTCCTGCGGCGTGGTCGCGCGCAAGCTGCCCAGCGATAGGGCGAGCAGTCCGGGCATGAGGATTTGCTTCATGGAGGGAGAGAATCGCGAATGACGCCCTCTTAGCTGGAGAGCTGCATCATTCATATTTTCCCAGCTCCACGCGCTCCTTCACCTTGCCGGCGTCCACGTCCACATTGAGCAGCGAGTAGGCGAATTTCTCCGGGCCGAATTCCGATTTGTAGATCACGAACGGATGCACCCAGCCGTTCTTCGGCGCGAGTTCGTGGGCCATCGGATTCGTGTCCCATTTCTCAACGTGGGGTTTTCCCTGCGTGGCGAGCATGGCCACGGTTTTGGCGAAATGTTCGGTCTGCGCGTTGGCGTCGTTGACGAAGACGAGCGGGCCGCTGGCTTTGACGTTGCGGACGACGTGGCCGTTGGCGCGGACGACACTCTCGGTGCGGACGGCGCGGAGTTTCACGGCCGGTGCGCCGGGTGCGAGGTTCACATCGATCGTGCAGTCCTCGAAAATCTGCGGGCTGCCCGCGAAGCCGCCGGCGAGCATCTGTTTTTTCACGGTCTTCACGACGTTGTGGGTGAACGCGCTCAACTCGGTGATGCCCATTTCTACGGCGAAGGTGTCGCCGGTTCCGCAGTCGGTGAACTCGCAGCCGTCGATCCACACACCCCACGGGCGGTAGCCGATCTCGGGGTTGCCGCCGAAGGTGTCCACGCCGGGGCCGTTGATTTCGCGGAAGGTGCAGCCGGTGATCATACCGTGGATGAGGTTGTTGAATTTCACCGCGATGCACGCCTTCTGCTGGCCGCGAAACTCGCAGTGTAGCACGAGCCATTTGTCGAGCATCGAGCCATTCATGCAGATGCCGTAGTCGCCGGTGTTCTCGAATTTAAGATCGACGTATTTGTTCTGGTCGTGCTCCGCGCCGCCCATCACGCCGGGGTCGTCGTTGCCGACGAGCATCCCTGCGAGCGTCTGATTCTTGAAAGTGATCGCGTAGAAGTTTTCGCCCGCGATGTAGCTCTTCTTCGTCGGTGCGCCGTCGCCGTAGTGGTGGTCCGCGCCCGTCAGCGCGAGGCCGACCGCACCGCCTTCGATCGTGAGATTCGCGACGGTGCAGCGCTCCTGCATTTTCACGACGTGGATCGCTGCGTCGCTTCGGAGCACGGTTTTCTCGCCCGCGCCGAAGACGCCGCCGATGCCGCCGAGAAGGTAGAGCGGCTGCTTGAGGAGGAAAGTGCCGGCGGGAATTTCCAGTCGCAGGCTGCCGCTGCGGGCGGCGCGGCTTGCGGCATCGAGTTCCTTTTCCAGCGATGCGACTTTGGCTTCGTCCTTCGCCTTCTTCGCTTCCTTGAGTTCGCCATCCAGCGCTTTCGCCCGCGCGTCCGCCGCGGTCTTCGCGCCGTCGCGGCGCGCGGCGATGCGCTTCATCACGTCGGCGATCTTCGCCCGCTGCGTCTTGAATTCCTGCGTCTCGCGCGCGGCTTTCAGCCTCTCCTCATTGCCGCCGTGCATCGCCCGGATCGCCTTGTCCGCGGCGTCGGCTTCATCGAGCAGCTTTTGCAAATCGGCGCGCGACATCCCGTAGAGGAGCTGCGCGAAGGCGTCGTCGCTCGGCTTCTTCCCGGTCGCGTCCGCGCCGGCGGCGAGCAGCGCTTTGCCAAACTCCGGCTGCTGCGTGAAGGCGAGCACGCGGCGGGTGGGCGGCGCGTCCGTGGCCGGCACGCTCGGCGGCGCGGGGAGTTTGCCGGCGGGCTTTTCGCCTTTCGCGAGATCCGCTTTGCCAAACATGAACGTCTCCTCGTCCGTCGCGTTCATGTCGATGTCGCCGGGGCAGTTCAGATGCCGGCCCGTTTTGATCTTCGCGATGAGCTGCTCCACGCTCTCGTGCGGCTTCGGCTCGGGCGCGTCGAAGGCTTGCTTCTTCTTGTCCGCGTCCGCCTTCTTTTTGTCCCACTCCTTTTTGAGCGAAGCGGCGCGCTTGTCATAAATCGCCTGCGCGTGCGCCTTCACGTCGAACTTCTTCAAAAACTCCTCCGTCGGCTTGCTGTAGTAGGGCGTGACCGCGAAGCGCAGCGCGCCCTCCGTGCCGCGGTGGCCGTATTGCGAGCACACGCTCCACAGTTGCAACGCGGGGTCGCTGTTCACAAGCGAGACGTCGTTCGCGTTCGACCACGTCCGCATCGCGTAGAGCTTGTTGCCGCGGCCGCCGTCGATGGTGATGTCGCGGTTTGCGTCGGCGTTGCGGATGTCGCCGCTGTTGCTGCCAAAGCCGTTGATGCCGCGCAGCCCGAGCAGCGTGTCCTCGCAGTTTTTCAGCCAATACACGCCCGGTCCCTGCCCGCTGCCACGCTCGGTGCTGCCGTGCATGAGCGTGAGTCCCTTCGTGTTTTCCAAAACCACGCCCGGCCCCGGGTTGCCGTAGTTTGTCTCGATCATCTCGTAGAGCCGCGTGCCCGCGCCGCCGCCCTTGAGGTCGAAGTGCATCTGCGTGTTGCGTTTCACCCAGTCGGTCTTGCCGCCGTCGGTCCAGTGCGCGTTGTAGTCGCGGAACGGCCAGTTCAGCCCGAACCACAGGAACAGCGAATCATCCACGCGCGCCTCAGCGGTTACGACGTGGTCCCCGAACGCGTTGTCGCCGCAGATCCACGCGCAGTTTCTCACGTCCGCCTTGATTCGGATGCCGCCGCTGCAAAACAGCGCGAGGTAGTCCGACATCGGCGCGAGCTTTTCGCCAAAGATCGCCGTGTCCTTGAAAGTCCACGTCTTCGCCGCGAACTGCGTGTCCGGGCGCATCGGATCGAGCTTCGCGAAAGCGCGCGCGACCCCCGGCGCGATCTCCTGGTCGAGGTGCGAAAACATGAGCGCCTGCCCGCGCTGGCCGCCGCCGAAAATCACGCGCCCATCGCGCCCGCCGGTGATCTGCACGCCATCCGCCACGCGGCGGAAATCCAGCACGCCGCTCGCCGCCGCGCGGGGCAGATCGATCGCGCCGCCGACCGGCAGCGACTCCGCCATTGCCACGAGCGCGGCGGAAATGTCGGACTGCGGTTGCGCTTTCCAATCCTCGCCGAAACGCTCCGCCAGCGCGGTTTCCGCGTCGATGAAAGCGCCGCCTTGGGCCGACGGAAAAGCGGAGACGCCGCGCGCGTTTTCCACCGCAAGAAATGCGGTTAGGGCGCTGGCGAGAGCGGCGAGGGAGCGGATGGGAGAAGGCATGGGATGAGGAGGTTGGAAAAAGAGCCGTTCTAGTGCTTCGCACCGCGCCTTTGCAACTCACCCACTGCGGGCAGGCCGGGACGTCCGGAGGGCCTTTCGCCCTACTGCGACTCCGCCGTGCCGATGAAAAGCGCGAGCTGGTCGCGATACTCCTCCTTGCCCTGGCTGGCATGGATGAGCATCTCGCGGCCCTGCGCCTCCTTGCCGGTGAAAAAGGCAAACGTCCCGAGAAACCACTGCCGGTCCGCGAGCTTGTCCGGGGCCTGCGGCAGACGGGTGAAGGACAGGCCCATCGCAAAAATGCAGTCGTCCGAGAGATCGGTCCACGGCACCGGCACAGAGCCAAACTGCGAGACGATCTCCACCTGCGTTTCATTCGCCCGCCGTACGCCGCCCGCGAGCTGGAGGTTGTTCTTTTTCACCAGCGGCGCCGCGTAGCCCACGGTGCTCAGGTCATTGATGAGCGTCGTCTTGAACCGCGCCAGCCACTCCGTCTTCCGGATCATCGCCGCGAGCTGCTTCTTCCCGGACTCGCTCTGCACGACCGTGGCCTTCGCCGCCGCAAACGCCTCCGCGTAGCGGAACTGCCCGCACAGCGTCCGCAGCTTCCCTTTCATCTCCGTGAGGGCCTTTTCATCCGCCGCCTCCATCGCCGTCATCATCGCCGCGTTCTCCTCCTTCTCCTTCGCGATCTTTTCCCGGAACTCCGCCGCCAGCGCATCCAGCCGCGCTCCGAGCGCCCCCGGCAGCGTGAGCTTCGCCTTCGCCGCCTCCAGCGCCACCACGGCCTGCTCGCGTTCGGCCAAAGTGCCCGCGGCTTTTGCCGTCGCCGCCGCCCCCGAGTAGGCCGCGTAGTCCGCGAGGAAGGGCGCCGCCAGCGCCTTGTATTCCGCCACCCACGCCGCCTTCGGCGGCATCGCCGCCGCGCTGAACTGCTGGAAGAGCAGCCCCGCGTTTTCAAAATCCTGCAGCGCCCAGTCCTTCGCCGCGCACACCAGCAGCGCCATCGCCTCCTCGCCCTCCGGCTCCAGCGCCTGCACCGCCGCCGCCGGCACCGGCTCCTCCGTCGCCGCCAGCTTCGCCGTCCCGACAAAGAAATCCGCCAGCCGCCGCTCGGTCGGGTCCGTCGAGAATTCGCCCCGCTCCGCGAGCTTCGCGAAATCCGCACGCCCCTCCGCCACCCGGCCCGCCAGGAACTCCGCCAGCCCCGCGTGCAGCGTGATCCAGTTCAGCCGCGGCTGCGGCACATTTGGCAGCGCCTCCAGCGCCCGGAAAGCCTCCGCCGCCTTTGGCCCCTCACTCCCCGCCAGCAGCATCCGCGCAGCCTGGTAGCGTCCGTCGATTCCCCCGCCGCCCTTCGCCACCTCCCCGGCGTCCCCCGCCGTCCG
>JANOBH010000200.1:0-5143 GCA_031411535.1 Chthoniobacter sp.
CGACTGCGCTTCGCACCTGAGTCCGGCCGGCCGCTGCCGGAGTGAAAGCGGCCCCACATCCATGAAGCCAAAGCTGCACCCGCGGCTCCGCGAAGGTCTTGCCGGTTTTTCCGCGCAAACGACCAAGGGCGGCAGCTTGCCTGATTTTTCACCCGCCCGATGACGACCAACGCGCCCGAGAAAGACGCCGGCGAGTGGACGGAGATCATCACTCCGCAGATCGGCTGGTTCGACGTGCGGCTGCGCGAAATCTGGCAGTATCGCGATCTCGTCTGGCAGTTTTTCCGGCGTGATTTCGTGTCGAGCTACCGGCAGACGGTGCTCGGGCCGCTGTGGTTCGTGCTGCCGCCGCTCGCGACGACGCTGATCATGGCGATCGTCTTTGGGCGTGTGGCGAAAGTCTCGACCGACGGCACGCCGCACATCCTTTTCTTCCTCCTCGGGGTGACGGCGTGGAATTACTTCGCGTCCTGCCTGACTCGGACGGCGACCACTTTTACCGGCAATGCGGGCCTTTTTGGAAAGGTGTATTTTCCTCGGCTCACGGTGCCGGTTTCCGTGGTGCTGAACAATCTGGCCACGTTCGGAATCCAGTTCGGAGTCTTCCTCGCCATCTTCATCTACCACTGGGCCACGGGCGCGGCGGTGGAGCCAAACTGGCGGATGGTCCTCGTGCCGCTGCTGCTGGTGCAGATGGGCGCTCTAGGCCTCGGCATGGGCTGCATGGTGTCGGCGCTGACCACGCGCTACCGCGATTTCGGGATGATGGTCGGCTTCGGCGTGCAGCTCTGGATGTATGTGAGCTGCGTGGTCTTCCCGCTCTCCTCCGTCGCGCCGGGAGTGCGCTGGGTTTTCGTCCTCAATCCGATGGTGCCGATCATCGAATCGTTCCGCTTCGCCTTCCTCGGCCGGGGCGTGATCGAGATCTGGCAGCTCGCGCTGAGCTTTGGGATCAGTGGCGTGGTCCTCTTCCTCGGCTTGCTCATGTTTCATCACGTCGAGCGCACTTTTACGGACACGGTCTAGTCATGTCGGTCGTCATACGAGTCGATAAGGTCAGCAAAAAATACCGGCTGGGCACGATCAGCCGGCGGATGCTCTATCAGGACATCCAGTCCGGTTTCGCGCGGATGCTCGGGCGGCCCGATCCGCATGCGAAGATCACGGAGGGCGCCGCGAAGGAGCCGAAGGTGGGCGGCATTTCCGACTACCTTTGGGCGCTTCGGGATGTTTCGTTCGACGTCAACCAGGGCGAAGTCATCGGGATCATCGGCCGCAACGGCTCGGGCAAATCCACGCTGCTGAAAATCCTCTCGCGGATCACCGCGCCCACGGAAGGGCGGGTCTTTTTGAAAGGCCGCGTCGCCTGCCTGCTGGAGGTCGGCACCGGCTTTCACCAGGAGCTGACCGGGCGCGACAACATCTATCTGAACGGCTCGATTCTCGGAATGACGCGCCCCGAGATCACCCGGAAGTTCGACGAGATCGTGGATTTCGCCGGGGTGGAAAAGTTCATCGACACGCCGGTGAAGCGCTATTCGAGCGGCATGATCGTCCGCCTGGCCTTCGCGGTCGCGGCGAATCTCGAGCCGGAGATCCTCGTCATCGACGAGGTGCTCGCGGTGGGCGACGCGGCGTTTCAAAAAAAATGCCTCGGCAAGATGAGCGCCGTCGCCCGCGAGGGGCGCACAATTCTTTTCGTCAGCCATCACGCCGCCGCGGTGGAGAATCTCTGCACGCGCGGCATCGTCCTCGAAAGCGGGGTGGTGAAATTCCAAGGCACGCAGACCGAGGCGATAGCGCATTACGTCGGCAGCTTCACGCAGCACGCCGGGTCGCTGCGCGAGCGCCCGGACCGCACCGCGCGCACGGCGATGCAGGTGACGTCGATCGAGTTTCGCGATCCCCGGGGGCGGCCCGTGACCACGGCGCAGGCCGGGCAGGATCTCGACATCTTTTTCTTTTTTGAAAACACCGCGCCGGAGGTTCCGCGGCCCACGCTCTTCATCACCTTCTATGTGAAGAGCGATCTCGACGTGCCGATCTTCACGCAGAGCAATCTGATCACAGGGCAGTCATTCGGTGCGCTGCTGCCGGAAAAGGGCGCCTTCGTCTGCCGCGTGCGAAACCTGCCACTGCCCTCGTCCAACTACCGGCTCGACTACGTGATCCGCTCCGCGCCGCTCGGCGGCGTGACGCTCGATGGCATGGACAGCGCCGTCGAACTCACCGTCGAGGGCGGCGACTTTTTCGGCAGCGGCCAGCTCCCGACCGTGCATAGCGGCGTGGCGCTCGTCGGTGGGGAGTGGCGGGTCGAAGCGGGCGAGCCCGCCCAACCGGCGGGCGCTGCGCGTGCGGTCGAAGTCTGAGAATTCCCCTGGCGAAAGACATGTCAGCCTCCTCCACGGATTTGAAAGCCGGCCCCGGACTTCTGGCCGGTGGCCGTGCCTGGCTGCGCAAGGTTTTGACGAAGCCGCCGGCCGATCCCGCGGTCGCGCGCTTCATCGAATTCAGCCGGAAAAAGTGGCCGCGCCGCCGCGCCAGCCGGGATGCCGTGGTGCTCGTGAACCTTTTTCCGGTTCCCGCCTCCATCTTCTGCCACGCCTACGTGGCGAACCACCTGGCGGACCGGCTCGACTGCCGGGTCGAGGCGTTCAATTTCGCGAGACGCACGCCGCCGGATACGGCGAAAGCCCACGCGGCCTTTGGCGCCGAGTGTCGCCTGACCTTTGAAAATGCGGAGAAGGATCGCGCGCGGGCCGAGTCGCTCGCGGATGCGCTTTTCGCCGGGCTGCGTACGAAATGGGACGTGGTGAATCTCGCCGTCGAGGGCCTGCTCATCGGCGATCAGGTGTATGACACCTACCTCCGGAATTTCAACGAGCCCACCGTCGCGCTCACCGATTCGCGGCTTCGCGACACGATCTGCGAAGCGCTGCTGATCTATTTCGCGGTGAAAAACTACGTCGGGCAAAACAAGGTCGAGTGCCTGCTGACCGACGACTTCAGCTACCTCTACAGCGGCGTCATCACGCGCGTGCTCTTCCGCGCGAAAGTGCCTGTCTTTCTCGTGCTCATCGGCCAGCCCTTTCACCTGCTGCAGCTCGATCCCGCGCATTCGGGGCCAGGCCCGGATGGATTCGGCCACGGCTACCCGGCGCCGGTCGCCACGCGCTACTACCAGTACCGCGAGGCGTTTTCCCGCCTCTCCGACGAGGAAAGGGAAGCCGCGCTCGAAAAGTCGCGGCACCGGCTCAGCGCCCGGCTCGCGGGCGAGGAGGACGCGCTCGTCCGCATGGCGCAGAGCACCTACGGAATCGGCGGCGCGCGCATTTTCCCGACCGACGGCCCGCCGCGCGTGCTCGTGATGCTGCATGATTTCATCGATTCGCCGCACGGCTACCGCAGCCTGCTGTTCCCGGATTTTTACGAGTGGATTCACTTCCTGCTCGACCACGCCGGGGAGACGCCATTCGCGTGGTACGTGAAACCGCACCCCGCAGCCGCCGATACCGGTCGCACCAGGATGACCGCGGCAAACCGCAAGGCGCTCGAAGCGCTCCAGGCGCGGTATCCGAAGATTCACTTTCTCCCGCCCGGCACCTCGAACCGCCAGATTCTCGAGGAGGGTGTGAGCGCCATGTTCACCGTCTATGGCACGGCGGGGCATGAGTTTGCCTACGCGGGCATTCCCGTTGTCAACGCCGGGGACAATCCGCACATTGCCTACCCCTTCAACATCCACGCCGCCTCGCTCGATCACTATCGGGAGTGTATCCGCCAGGCGGACCGCCTCGAAGTCGCGATGGAGCGGCCCGCGATCGAGGAGTTTTTCTACATGCACTATTTCCACCTCGCTGAGCGGCATGGCTCCGCGGTCAATCCCATCGACGAAAAGGTCGCGGCGTCGCCGGACTTCGGCGTCCGTCTGGGTCAGGCGGCGATCTTTGACGACATGATCGCCGGCGTCACCCCGGAGCGGGAGCGCGGCGTGCATGAATTTCTCACGCGCTATTTCGACAGCGCGGGCATCTCTAAAAAACTATGAACTGGCAAGAATCCACCATCCTCGTCACCGGAGGCACAGGCTCCTTCGGTCGCAAATTCACCGAAATCCTCCTCAACGAATACCGGCCGAAAAAGCTGATCATCCTCAGCCGCGACGAGCTGAAACAGCACGAAATGCGGATGGTGTTTCCCGATGGCGGGGACGTACCGATCCGCTATTTCATCGGCGATGTGCGCGACCGCGAGCGGCTGAACCGCGCCTTTCACGGCGTGGACGTGGTGGTCCACGCCGCCGCGCTCAAGCAGGTGCCGGCCTGCGAGTACAACCCCATCGAGGCGATCAAGACGAACATCGTCGGCGCAACAAACATCATCGAAGCTGCGATCGACCAGGGCGTGAAAAAGGTGCTTGCGCTGAGCACCGACAAGGCCGTGAACCCGGTCAATCTCTACGGCGCGACCAAGCTCTGCGCCGAGAAGCTTTTCGTCCAGGGCAACGCCTACTCCGGCGATGTCGGCACAAGCTTCAGTTGCGTGCGCTACGGCAATGTCGTCGGCAGCCGCGGCAGCGTGATCCCGCTTTTTGAAAAGCAGCGCGCCACCGGCAAGGTGACCGTCACCGACCGGCGCATGACGCGCTTCTGGATCACGCTCGACCAGGGCGTGCGCTTCGTCATCGGCTGCATTGAGCGCATGCACGGCGGCGAGGTTTTCGTCCCGAAAATCCCGAGCATGAATATCATGGACCTCGCCACGGCGATCGCGCCGGGCTGCACGGTCGAGGACATTGGCATCCGCCCGGGCGAGAAGCTGCACGAAGTCCTGCTCAGCGAGGACGAGGCGCGCGACGCGATCGAACTGGAAGATATGTTCGTCGTCGAGCCATCGCATCCGTGGTGGAATCGCGAGGCATGGCACGGCGGCGCCCGTCCGGCGGAGGGTTACCGCTACGCGAGCGACTCGAATACGTGGTGGCTGAGCGTCGATGAACTCAAGGCTTTCGCAGGTCCGGGCGAGGCCTGAGCGCCGCGGACGCGTCCGCCTTTCCACTGATGTCTGAAACAGTCCCGATCTCCGACCAGCGCATCCTGCTGACAGGTGCCAGCGGCCTGCTCGGCTTCGCGCTCGCGCCGGC
>JANOBH010000201.1:0-26030 GCA_031411535.1 Chthoniobacter sp.
CCGGGAGTTGAACAACGAGAAGGTGGACATCATCCGCTGGAGCGCGGACATGAAGGAGCTCGTCCTCGAAGCGCTTAAACCCGCGAAGGTGAAGAGCGTCACGCTCGACGAATCGAAAAAGGCGATTCTCATCAAGGTGGATGAAGACCAGCTTTCGCTCGCGATCGGCAAGCGCGGGCAAAACGCGCGCCTGACCTCGCGGCTGACCGGCTGGGATATCAATATCGAGGAAGACAAGTCGGCGGCGGAAATTTTCAAGACGAAGAAGGAAACTGCGGCCAACTCGTTTGCTGATGCATTGCAGATCACCCCGGAGATGGCGGCCACCCTCGTGAGCGTGGGTATGAACAGCGTCGAAGTCATCGCCAGCGGCAGCGAACCGCAAGACATCGCTGACGCCCTCGGCATCGACCTCGCCGCTGCCACCGCGATCCACGAAGCCGCGCGCCGTGAGTACGACAAGACCGCAGCCGCCGCGAAGTAGCCATGAGGCTCAGCTTTTACGAAACTTTTGATGCCCACAAAAACCACCAACAAACCAAGCGGGAAAAAGCCCGACGACGCCAAGTCCAAGGCCAAGGGGGCTCCTGCGTCCAAGGCGACTGCCAGGTCCGCCGCGCCCGCTGAGAAATCCAAGCCAGCGGAAGCCGCTGAACCGACGCCAAAGAAAGCGCCCCAGGAAACCGTCTCCCTGATCGACGCGAAGCCCAAGCGGCGCACCCGGACGGCGGCAGAGTTGGAAAACAAGCCATTCGCACACATCCCGATCTCGAAAATCCTCGAACCGGAAGCCGCCAAGCCAGCAGGTCCGCCTGTCGAGACCGTGGCCGCCTCCTCCGAAGCAGAAGCACCGCCGGAGACTGCCGCAGAAAGCGATGCCGTCGGTGAAATCGCGCCGGTGAGCGACGCGAAGATCATCCATCTCAAGCCCCCGTTCACCGTCAAGGACCTCGCCACGGCGATGGGGATTCGCCCGTTTCAAGTCATCGGCGATCTGATGGAGATGAACATTTTCGCCTCCATCAACCAGTCCATCGAGACGGATGTCGCATCCAAAGTCTGCACCAAGCACGGCTTCACTTTTGAAAAGGAGAAACGCAAGGAAGGCGGTGGCGTTCACAAGGTTGTCATTGTTCCGGAAGCGCCGAAGCCCGAGAAACCGAAGAAGGCCGAACTCGTCCAACGCGGCCCCATCGTCACTTTCATGGGACATGTCGATCACGGCAAGACGACCCTCATGGACGCGATCCGGAAGACCCGCGTCGCCGCAGGCGAGGCTGGTGGCATCACACAGCATATCGGTGCCTATAGCGTCACTCACAACGGCCAGAAGATCACTTTCCTCGACACCCCCGGTCACGCCGCATTCACCGCGATGCGCGCCCGCGGCGCCAGCGTCACAGACATCGTGGTCCTCGTCATTGCCGCCGACGACGGCATCATGCCGCAGACCCTCGAGGCGTTGAATCACGCCAAGGCCGCCAAGGTCACCATCATCGTCGCCGTCACGAAGATGGACGCGCCCGGAGCCAATCTCGACAAGGTAAAAGGCCAGCTTCAGGAAAAGGGGCTCACGCCGGAAGATTGGGGCGGCTCAGTCGGCATCTGCCCGGTCGCCGCTCTCAAGGGCCAGGGGGTGAACGAACTGCTGGAGCGCATCCAGCTCGAATCCGAAGTTCTCGAGTTGAAAGCCAGCTCGCAGCAGATGCCCCGCGGTTCCGTCATCGAGGCTCAGATCGAGCAGGGGCGCGGCCCCACGGCTACGATCATCGTGAAAACCGGCACCCTCACGGCCGGCATGCCTTTCATTTGCGGCAAGTTTTACGGAAAGGTCAAATCACTCATCGACGACCTCGGGAAACCGATCAAGGAAGCCGGCCCCTCCACTCCCTGCAGAGTGCTCGGCTTCTCCGGCCTGCCCTATGCGGGAGACGAACTGGTCGTCCTCGATAGCGAACGCGCCGCCCAGCGCCTCAGCGAAGAGCGCATGGAAGAGGAGCGGCTTGGCAAACTCGCCAGCCCTCAGCGCGCCACGCTCGAAAGCCTTTTCGATACTCTCAAGGAGGGGCAGAAGAAGAAGCTCTACGTCGTCCTCAAGTCAGACGTGCAGGGCTCCCTGGAGGCGATCATCACCTCGCTCGGGGAAATCCAAAGCAAGAAGATCGACCTCGAAATCGTCCACAGCGCAGTCGGTCCGATCAGCGAAAACGATATTCTCCTCGCCACGGCCTCAAACGCCGTCGTCGTCGGTTTCAATGTGAAGACCGAGGCCACCGCCGCGAATACCGCCCGGCGCGAAGGCATCCAGATCAAGCTCTTCTCGATCATCTACGAACTCATCGACCAGATGAAGGAGGCGATGGCCGGCATGCTCGATCCCGAGACCCGCGAAGCCGTCATCGGCCACGCCGAGGTCAAGAAAGTATTTGAGCTCTCGAAGGGCCTCGTCGCAGGGTGCGCCGTCATCGACGGCCGAATCTCCCGCACCGGCCGCGCCCGCGTCCTCCGCGGCCGCCAGCCGATTTACGACGGCGGTCTCGCCACGCTCCGCCGCTTCACGGACGACGTGAAGGAAGTCCGCTCCGGCCTCGAATGCGGCATCAAACTTGGCGACTTCAACGATTACGAACCCGGCGACATCATCGAGTGCTACACGCTCGAGAAACTCCCGCAGAAGCTGTGATCGGAAAGTTGAAAGTTGTTAGTTGAGAGTTGAGAGACGCGCCCCTCGCGCGCATCGCCCGGCTCCACCAGCGGCGGCTCTCAACACCCAACCAATGAACTCTCAACTTCCGTGAAGCACCGTCTCGAACGAGTCAACGAGCTCATCCGGCGCGAACTGGGCGAACTCATCAACCGCGAGGTTTCTTTTGGAGGCACGCTCGTCACCGTGCAGCAGGTCGATATCACCGGCGACCTGAAGCACGCCCACGTATTCATCAGCGTCATGGGCAGCGAGGAGCAGGCAAAGGCTGCGTTCGCGAAACTCCACGCCAACCGGGTGAACCTGCAGCATCTCCTTTCAAAACGCGTCGTCCTCAAGTTTACCCCGCATCTGCATTTCAAAATCGACGACTCCATCGAGCGCGGCAATCGCATCATCGACCTTCTCGGAGAGATCGACATCCCGCCCGACGAGCCACTCGGGCAGCCGCCGTCCGATGAAAAGTAACTGCACCCTCGCCGAGATCGCCGAAGTCCTGCGCACACACCAGCGCTTCGTCGTCATCAGCCATGCGCGCCCCGATGGCGACGCGCTCGGCTGCACCCTCGCGATGACCGTCTGCCTCCGCCAGCTCGGCAAGGATGTCATCGCTTGGAACGAGGACGGCATGCCGGAAAAATTCCGCTACCTCCCCTGCTCCTCGCTTGTCTGCAAGCCGCCCCGCCAGGCGCAGACCTTCGACGTGGCCATCGTCCTCGACAACGCCGTTGAAAGCCGCGCCGGCACCGCACGAAAGGCAATTGCCCATGCCGACGTGTGGATCAACATCGACCACCACTTCACCAACGAGCGCTACGGCGACCTCGCCTATGTCGATCCTACCGCCCCCGCCGCCGGGCAGGTGCTGTACGAGCTGTTCCGCCAGTGCGACCTGCCACTGACCTACGAAATGGCTGACAGCCTCTTCGTCGCGATCAGCACCGACACCGGGTCATTCCAGTATCCAAACACGACCGCTCGCACCTACGAGATAGCCGCCGACCTCATCCGCGCCGGCGCGAATGTCGGCGAACTCTCGCAGAAAATGTACGAGAGCTATCCACGCCGCCGCCTGGAACTCCTCCGCGCCCTGCTGAATGTCCTGCGATTCACGAGCAAAGATCGCGTCGCCAGCTTCGCGCTTACCGTTGCCACCGCACGCACGCTTGGCATCCGCCCCGATGACGCCGAAGGGCTGATCGACTATATCCGCTCGATCGACAGCGTCATTGCCGCCGCCTTTTTTGAGGAAATGGGCGATGGAAAAATCCGCATCAGCCTGCGCTCGAAGTCGCCGAAGGTCGATGTCAGCAAAGTCTGCGGCATGTTCGGCGGCGGCGGACACAAGCTCGCGGCCGGCGCCCGCGCGGCTGGAACCCTCGCCGACGTACAGGAAAAAGTATTGCAAGCCCTCGACCATGAATTTGACCAGCCTTGACGGTGTCCTCCTCGTAGATAAAGCGCCCGGCATGACCTCGCACGACGTGGTCGCCATCGTCCGCCGCAACCTCAATACCAAGAAGGTCGGACACTGCGGCACGCTCGATCCCCTCGCCACGGGCCTGCTCATCATCGTGCTCGGACGCGGCACGAAGATTCAGGACCTTCTCATGGCCGAGGACAAGGAATACGCCGGCACCATGACCCTCGGCACCACCACCGACAGCCAGGACGCCGATGGCAAGGTCGTCGAATCCAAGCCCGTGCCGGATTTTCCGCGCGAGCAGATCGACTCTGCGTTCGCTAAATTCCACGGCGACTTCTACCAGATGCCGCCGATGGTTTCCGCGATCAAAAAGGACGGCGTCCCCCTCTACAAACTCGCGCGCCAGGGCAAGACCGTGGAGCGCGAACCGCGCTTCGTGCATGTTTATGCGCACGAGATCAAGGACGTGCGCCTGCCCGAGATCGACTTCCGCGTCGTCTGCTCAAAGGGCTTTTACGTCCGCACCTACGCCTTCGACATCGGCAACGAACTCGGCTGCGGCGCGCACCTCAAATCCCTGCGACGCACCAAGAGCGGCAAGTTCACGCTGGAGCATTCCGTGACCGTGGAGGAAATCAAAACGCTCGATCCGCGTGAAATCGAGAAGCGCATTCTCAGCCTGCCGACAGTCTCCCGCATGCGCGGGGCGTGAGAGGTAAATATCGAAATCCGAAACAAATTCGAATCGGGAGAATTGTAGAAAAACCGCTGTGCGCGCACCCACTTCCATTTTCCTGATTTCCAAGTGTTCGGATTTGTTTCGGATTTCGGATTTCGGATTTCGGATTTTCCCGTGACCCCGCTCAGCACCGTCGCCGACCTCAGCCGCCTGCCCGGCCCGCTGTTCCTCGCCATCGGCGTCTTCGACGGCGTGCATCTCGGCCATCAGGCCGTACTCAGCCGCGCGCTCGACGACGCGCGAAAGGCCGGCGGCACCGCTGTCGCCGTCACCTTCGACCCGCATCCCATCCGCGTGCTCCGCCCGGAGCAAGCGCCGCGGCTGCTCACCTCCACGACCCACAAGCTGCAAATGATCCGCGACCTCGGCATCGCGCAGACACTCCTCATCCCATTCGATTGCGCGTTCGCAGCCACCGAGCCTGCCGACTTCATCCGCTCACTCGTTGCCGCCGCCAGACCGTTGCGCGAAATCTGCGTCGGCTTCGAGTGGTCCTTTGGCAAAGGCCGCGCTGGCAATCTCGCCCTGCTCGAGAAACTCGGCGCGGACCTCGGCTTCGCCGAAGTCGGCGTGCCCGCGGTGGAAGTGGACGGGGAAATCGTCAGCAGCACGCTCATTCGCCGCGCGGTGGAAAAGGGCGATCTGGATCACGCGGCACGACTGCTCGGCCGCGAGTTCACCATTCTCGGCACCGTCGTCGAGGGCGATCACATCGGAAAGACGCTCGGCTTTCCGACCGCAAACCTCAGCGCCCACAACGAGCAGTTTCCGCCCAACGGCGTCTATGCCGTCGAAGCCCGGCGCGGCGCGCAGATGCTCCCCGGCGTCGTCAACATCGGCGTCCGCCCGACGATCAAACACGCCAGCGGCGAGCGCGTCTTCGAGGTGCATCTCTTCGACTTCGACGAAACCATCTACGGCGAAGACCTCGAAATCACCTTCCGCCAATTCCTCCGCCCCGAGCAGGAATTCCCCTCCCTCGGCGCCCTCCGCGCCCAGATCGCCCAAGACGCCGCCCTTGCCCGCGCTTTGCTTTCCGGCGCACGGCCGCGGCAGCCATCCGTTGGCTAAGCGCTGACATTCTCCCAAACCTCGCGGATACTCGGCGGAAGTGAATCCCATCGCAACCGCCACGCCCACGCTCAGCCAGCCGCCAAGTCCGCCGCCCGGCGGGGCCGCGCGGGAGCCGCTCTTTGCCGCACGGGGAATCACGAAAATCTACCCGAGCGGTGAGACAGAAATCCGCGCGCTCGACGGCGTGGATCTCGACCTCTATCGAGGCGAACTCATCGTCCTGCTCGGCGCGTCGGGCTCGGGAAAGTCCACGCTGCTCAACATCCTCGGCGGCCTCGACACGCCTACGGACGGCACGCTCACGTATCGTGGCAATGATCTCGCGGGTGCGGACGAAGATGAACTCACACACTTCCGCCGCGATTCTGTCGGATTCGTTTTCCAATTTTACAACCTCATCCCCAGCCTCACCGCGCGGGAAAATGTCGCCCTCATCACCGAGATCGCGCAGGACCCAATGACGCCGGAGGCTGCGCTCGCGCTCGTCGAACTCACCGATCGCATGGACCACTTTCCCTCGCAGATGTCCGGTGGCCAGCAGCAGCGCGTGGCCATCGCGCGAGCCATCGCCAAGCGGCCCGAGGTGCTGCTCTGCGATGAACCGACCGGCGCGCTCGACGTGAAGACAGGCATCACCGTGCTCGAAGCCGTCGAGCGCGTGAACCTCGAACTCGGCACGCTCACGGTCCTCATCACGCACAACGCCGTGCTCGCCGACATGGCCGACCGCGTGATCCATCTTTCCGACGGCAACATCGTGGACATCCGGGAAAACAAGACGCGCAAACCCGTGCGGTCGCTGGCGTGGTGACGGATCGCCGCAGGATCACACGATGACTGCGCTCGACCTCAAGCTGCTGCGCGACTTCGGCAGGATGAAGGGCCAGATGTTCGCCGTCGGCGTCATCATGGCGTGCGGACTCGCGATGATGATCATGATGCGCAGCCTCATCTTCTCGCTCGAATCCACGCGCGACGCCTACTACACGGATCACCGTTTCGCGGATGTCTTCTGCGATTTGAAACGCGCGCCGAACGCTTTGCGGACGCGGCTCGCCGGTCTGCCAGACGTCGCTGCGGTCGAGACGCGGGTCGCCGGAAAAGTGACGCTCGATCTGCCCGGTCTCGCGGAGCCCGCGGACGGCACGATCATCTCCATCCCCGACGACCGCCCGCAGCAACTGCACACGCTTTTCATCCGTCGCGGACGACTCCCCGAACTCGGCAGCCGCAATGAAGTCGTGGTCGGGGAGGCTTTCGCGGACGCGCACAGATTCGAGCCGGGGAATGAAATCACGGCCACCATCCACGGCGCGCGGCAGACGCTGAAGATCGTGGGAGTCGCGCTTTCGCCGGAGTACGTCTTTGAGGCGCGGCCCGGCGACACGCTGCCGGACAACCGGCGCTTCGGCGTCTTCTGGATGAACGAGCGCGAGCTCGCCAATGCGTTCCAGCTCGATGGCGCGTTCAACAGCGTGCTCGTGGATGTGGCGCCCGGCGCGGCGAACGCGCCGGTCATGGCGGCGCTCAACCGCGTGCTCGCGCCGTACGGCGGGCTCATCGCCTACGACCGCCCCGACCACGCTTCGGGCAAGCGCCTGGATGACGAGATCAACATCCTCGGCGCACTGTCCGTCGCGTTTCCCACGGTCTTCCTGAGCATCGCCGCCTTTATGAGCAGCGCTGTGCTCACGCGGCTCGTCCGGCTCCAGCGCGAGCAGATCGCGCAGCTCAAGGCGTTCGGTTATTCGTCGCGGCAGGTCGGCGTCCACTACCTGAAGTTCGCGCTCGTCATCGTCGTGTTCGCGATGATCGTCGGCGGCGCTGTCGGGATCTACATGGGCGGAAATGTCGTCGTCATTTACCACCGCTTCTTTCGCTTTCCGTCGCTGGTTTTTCATCCGGCGCTGCCGGCCATTTTCGGCGCGCTGCTGGTCAGCGCGGGCGCTGCGTTTCTGGGTGTGATCGGCGCGGTGCGGCAGGCCATGAGGCTGCCGCCCGCCGAGGCGATGCGCCCCGAGCCGCCGGCGGAGTTTCGCGCGTCGCTGTTCGAGCGCATCGGCCTCTCGCGGCTGGCATCGCCGGCTTTCCGCATGGCTTTGCGAAATCTCGAGCGCAAGCCGTGGCAGGCCGTGTTCACCGCGCTCGGGCTCGCGCTCGCGACCGGCATCCCCATCGTCCCCGGCGCGATGCGCGACGCGATCAACTACCTCCTCGAAGTCCAGTGGGACCACGCGCAGCAGCAGGACGTGACGCTCGCACTCATCGAACCGGGCTCCGCATCGGCGTTGAGCGACATGCGGCACCTGCCCGGCGTGATCGATGCCGAAGCCTTTCGCAGCGTGCCGGCGCGGCTGCGCTTCGGTCACCGCACACGGCGGCTCGCCGTCACCGGCGTGCCGCGCGAGGGCGCGCTGGTCCGGCAGCTCGATGAAAACGGCGCGCCACTCGCGCTTCCGCCCGACGGCTTGCTCGTCTCTGCGAAGCTCGCGGAAATTCTCGGTGCGAAGCCCGGCGACCGGCTCATCCTGGAAGTCCAGGAAGGCCGGCGCCCGGTATGCGAGGCGACGATCCGCGGACTCATCACCGACTACGCGGGCATCGCCGCCTATATGGATGTCGAAGCTCTGCACCGGCTCATGCGCGAAGGGCCGACGGTCAGCGGCGGCTACCTGACGGTCGATAGAAGCCGGTGGGCTGAGTTTCTCGACGCGGTCAAAGAATCCCCGCGCATCGCCGCGCTCGGCATCAAGCGGGCCGTGCGCGAGAGCTTTCGCAAAAGCACCGCCGACATGATCGGGCTCGTGCAGGGGCTCTACTTTTCCTTCTCCATCGTGGTCGCTTTCGGCGTGGTCTATAACAGCGCACGCATCGCCCTTTCCGAGCGCAGCCTCGACCTGGCCACGCTGCGCGTCCTCGGCTTCACCCACCGCGAAGTCGCCGCCGTGCTCATCGGCGAGCTGGCGCTGCTCACACTCCTCTCACTGCCCATCGGGCTGGCCATCGGCAGCATGCTGGCGCGCGGCATCGTCGGCATGGCCAGCACCGAGAGCGTGCGCCTGCCGCTCGTGCTCACGGCTCGCACTTACGCCACGGCTGTGCTCATTGTCCTCGCGTCCGCGACATTTTCTTTTGCCGTCGTCAGCCGACGCCTCCACCAGCTCGACCTGCTCGGCGTATTGAAAGCGCGCGACTGACCTCTCTTTGTGAAAACCCAGACGACCACGACCACCACCGCCGCTCCACGGCGCCCGCGTAAGCCGGGCGCCTGGCGGCGCTTCATCCCACACGCAATCGTTGCGGCGCTCGCCATCGCGATCCTGGCCGGCCTGCGGCCGCGGCCTCTCTCGGTGGAGGCGGGCACCGTCGCCACCGGTCCGCTCGAGGTGACGGTGCTGGAGGAGGGCAAGACGCGGATCCGGCATCGCTACATGATCTCGCCGCCAATCTCCGGCTACCTCAACCGCATCCCGCTCCGCGCCGGCGACCGAATCGAGGCAGGCAGGACAGTGCTCGCGACGATCCAGGCCCAGCCCTCGAACTTCCTCGACCCGCGCACCCGCGCCGAGGCGGAGGCCCGCGCAAAAGCCGCCGAGGCCTCGAAGATGCGTGCCGAATCCGATCTCGAACGGCTCCGGGCCTCGCTCGAACTGGCGCAGAAGGACAAGGTGCGGGCCTCGGATTTGAAAGCGAAAGGCGCGATCTCGGCGAAGGAATGGGACGCGGCGGAGAGTCAGGTGACGGTGCTCATCCGCGAGCTGCACTCCGCGGAGTTTGCCGTCCGCGTGGCGGAGTTTGAGCGCGCGCAGGCCCAGGCCGCGCTCACTCAGGCGCAGATGCCGGCGACGGAAAAAGGCGAGCCCCTGACGCTCGTGGCGCCCGTCACCGGCTTCGTCCTCAATGTGCTGGAGGAAAGTGCGCGCACGGTGCTCGCGGGCGTGCCGGTCATGGAGGTCGGCGATCCGACCGATCTCGAAGCGGAGATCGAACTGCTCTCCAGCGATGCGGTCGGCGTGCAGCCGGGCGCGGAGGTTTCCATCGAGCAATGGGGCGGCGACGCGCCGCTGCGCGGAAAGGTGACGGTCGTCGAACGCGGCGGCTACACGAAGATCAGCGCGCTCGGCGTGGAGGAGCAGCGCGTGAAAGTGCGCGTGGAATTCATGGATCCGATTCCCGCGGCGCATCCGCTCGGCGACCGGTTCCGGGTCGAGGCGCGCATCCTGACGTGGCGCGGCGCGAGCGTCCTGCAGGTGCCCACCGGCGCGCTTTTCCGGCGCGGAAACGACTGGATGACCTTCGTGCTCGATGGCGGGAGCGCGCGACTGACCAAAGTGGAGCTCGGCCACATGAATGGGACTGCCGCCGAGGTGCGCGCCGGATTGGAGCCGGGCCAGTCTGTGATCCTCCACCCGCCCGACGCGGTGGCGGACGGGGCGAGGGTAAAGGCGCGCGCGCCGAGGTAAGGGAAGCCGCGACTACGGCGACGGGGCGGTATCGAGCGTGTGCTCAAACCACGTTTCCTGCTCCTCGGCTTCGGCGGATGCGGCTGGATCCTCGGGCGCGAGTTCCTGCGCCCGTGCGCTGGCGGTCCGGGAGCGGGTGGCCCAGCCGAGCTGCGCGGAGACGCGTGCCACCTCACGCCAGGCGGCGGCGTCCTTTGGCTGCAGGCGCACACGGTGTTCGAGCTGTTCGGCGGCTTCGATCGCATGGCCGCGAAAGGCGTCCCACCCGCGCGCGGTCAGGTCATAGCCGCCGGTGAGGATCTTCCGTCCGTCGGGACTCCAATCAACCGCGTGGAGTTCGGACGTGCCCGCCCCGCGCATGAGCTGCGCGACGTGATCCCCGGTCTGCGCGTTGAAGACGAGCAGCACGCCGTCCTTTCCGCAGGTCGCGAGGCGGCGGCCATCGCGGCTCCACGCGACACGCCAGATGCCGCCGCCGTGTCCGGTGAAAGTGCGCACCAGCCTTCCCCGGCGGGTTTCGAGGAGCCCGGCGCTGCAGTCCTGGGTGACGAATGCGAGCCACTCCCCATCCGGACTCCACGCGAGATCGAAAACCTGCCGCGGCGACTCGTGTTGGGAAATCACGGCGCCGGAAAGCGGCGGCGGTGCGGCCCGCCATTCGGCGATCATGGTGCCGGCGAACGCGTCCCAGATTTGAATCGCCCCGTCCTCGCCGCCAAGCGCGAGGCGGCGCCCGTCGCGGCTCCAGACGAGGCTGCCGGTGGGGCGCGCGATCTCGGCCAGCGACGCTCCGGTCTGCGCGTCCCACACCTGCACGCCGGCCGGACCCGCCGCTGCGAGGGACTTGCCGGACGGACTCCACGCCACGCGGTTCACGTCCTTCATCGGATAGGCGGCGAGCGATTTCCCCGTTTCCGCATCCAGGACCTCGATCTCCCCCGCGTGGCGCGAGGCGGTGGCGAGGCGGTCTCCCGCCGGCGACCATTCCACGTCAAAGAGGCTGCCACGCGTCTGAAACACCCCGGTCTCCGCGCCGGTCGCCGCGTCGAGGAGATGGATGCGGTCCTCGAAATTCGTGACGGCGATCCGGCGTCCGTCCGGGCTCCAGCGGGCGCCCGAGATCCAGTTTCCCAGCCGCGTGGCAAAGGCGCTCTCCGGGCTGGCCGCCGCGCTCCAGCCGCGGAGCGTGCCATCGGCTCCGCCGGAGAAAAGCGCGCCGCCATTTGTGCCGGGGAGCTGCGCCCAGATCAGCGCGTTGATCTCGCCCGCGTGGCCGGTGAAAATCTGCCGCGCTTCCTTCCCATCGTGGGGCGAGGTGATGCGGATGGTTCCGTCGTGGCTGGCGCTCGCGAGGCGGCGTCCGTCGGGGCTCCACGCCAGCGCGCTGACCATGCCGCGGTGCAGCGGCTCGGAAAAAGCCCGCCGCTTTCCTGCGATCTCAAAGACGGTGACGGTGAGATGTTTCGAGCCTGCCGCGACAAACCGGCCCGCCGGGTCGAGGGCGATGCTGTAGATGTCGCTGCCCGTCGGCGCGTGCTCGGAAAAGCGCGCGCGGTTCGCGAGATCGAAGACCTCGATGGCGTCGCCTGCATCGAGTTCGCCGACGGCGAGCTTTGTGCCGTCGGCGGACCAGTGCAGTGCGGCGACGCCATTTTCCGATTCCGCAAGCGTCTCGAGCCGGCCCGCCTCGTCCTTCGCCAGCGGTTTCCAAAGGCGGATTTCCTTCCCGCTGCTGCCGATCGCGAGCTGCGGCTCGCCGTCGCCAGCCGGCCGCCACGCGACGCTGCGCACGCTTTCCCCATCGCCGAGCGGGAGTTCGGCGAGCATCGCCTTGGTGGCTGCATCCCACACGCGCACCAGACCGTCCGCACCGCCGGACGCGATCAGGTTTCCCGCGCCATGCCACGCCACCGCCGCCACCGCGCCGGCATGCGCGCGGATGCGAAAGTAAGGGACGAATCCGCGCGTCCCCCAGACCGCGATCTCGCCATCCGCGCCACCGGTGGCGAGCCGCGCGGCATCGGCGCTAATTGCGATGGACAGCACCCCGCCCGGATGCGCCTGCACGCGGATGCGGTCCTGATTGAGCTGGCCGATGAGGTAGAACCATTCCCAGCCGCGCAGATCCCGGCCGCCGGGCTCGCGACGATGCCGCTGAAGCAGACCGCGGGCGCTCTCGGGCCGGCCCTCGGCGAGATGCTGGCCGGCCTGGAGCATGTGCGAATCGTAGAGGTGCGCCTCCGCCACGTCGCGCTGCTCATCGGCGACGCGCTTCGCCGCGCGCGCCCGGTCGCGCTCCTGCACGACTTTGAAGGTAAAGGCCGTGCCCGCGAGCAGGAGAAGCGCGGCGGCGGTGGAGAGAGTCCGGTTGCGGCGGAGAAAGAGCGCGGCCCGCTTCCAGACGCCCGCCTTCTCCGCGCCGGTGGCGAAGCCATTCTGGTAGGCGGTGATTTCGAGCTGCAGGTCCGGGACCGTGGCGTAGCGGTCGCGCGGGTCGCGCGCCAGGGCTTTCATCGCGACGGCGGCAAGCGATTCGGGGACGCGTCCGCCCGGTGAATGCGGGAGCCTTTTCAAACCGAGCACATCGGCCGGCCTGACAATCGTGCCGGTCCGCACGCTCTCCAAGATCTCTCCCTTTTCGCCCGCGAATGGCGGCTGCAGCGTGAGCATGTGGTAGAGAATCGCGCCGAGCGAGTAGATGTCGGCGCGCGCGTCGAGCTGGGCGATTTCGCCATTCGCCTGCTCCGGCGGCATGTACTGGAGCGTGCCCATGACGGTGCCGATGACGGTAGGATACTCGTGGGAGGAACGGCGGAACCCGGACGTGTCGTGCGCGCCGGACGCGGCGTGGACGGGGCCCGGTGCCGCACCGTGGTCTTCCGCCTTTCCCATCACCTTCGCGAGTCCCCAGTCCATGACCAGAGCCTCGCCGTACTCGCCGAGCATGATGTTCTCGGGCTTGAGATCGCGGTGGATGATGCCCTTGGAATGCGCGAAGGCGACGGCGTCGCAGATCTTTTGAAAGATCGTGAGCAGCGCGCTGAGCGGATATTTTTTCGCGTTCGCGGGATCGTCGAGGGCGAGAAGGCTGAGGACCTTTCCGAGCGAAACGCCGCGCACGAACTTCATCGTGTAAAATGGCTGATCGAGCTCATTCACGCCCAGCTCATGCACGGGGACGATATTCGGATGCTCGAGCTGCGCGGTGATCTGCGCCTCCTGGACAAAGCGGCCGATGTCCGCCGGGCGCGTGCAGTCGATCATGAGCTTCATCGCCACG
The DNA here is from genome assembly GCA_031411535.1 of Chthoniobacter sp. GTDB lineage: Bacteria > Verrucomicrobiota > Verrucomicrobiia > Chthoniobacterales > Chthoniobacteraceae > Chthoniobacter. The sequence goes on from JANOBH010000201.1 coordinate 13,687, forward strand.
TTGCGCTGCGTGGCCAGCTCGTGCGCGTCGAGGATCACCCCCATGCCGCCGCGGCCGGCCATCGGGCCGATCTCGTACTTGCCGTTTCCGAGGATTTCATCCGGGAGCAACTGGCGGACGGTCTCGGTCTGCGGCGCGAGCATTTCTCCGGGCTCCGCCGGGGTCTTCAGCCGGCGCACCGAGATGATGGCCGCGCCGAGGCGGATTTTCTGGCTGGGAAAAACGATGCGCGGCGCCGTGATGGCCTCGCCATTGACGAAGGTGCCGCCGGTGCTGCCGAGATCCTCCACGAGCCACTCGTTGAAGCCCAGGCTGAGCAGCGCGTGGCGCGGCGCGACGCCGTCCGCGGTGATGGGAATATCCGCGTCCGGCGCGGTGCCGATCACGTACTCGCCGGGCGGCAGGACGCGGGTGAGCAGCGGCGCGGAGCCGCAGGCGACGGAGACTTCGGTCGGGAGCGCGACCATATTCATTGGCGTATCGGTTCCGGGGGCAGGCTGCAAGCGGGCGCTACGGCACGCACGGCGGCTCCGGCTCTGGCTCGGCGGGAAAGCGCTCCATCGCTTCACCGGCGAGGCGCGCCTCGCCGTCGGTGAGGTAGCGCGCCGTGCCGCCTGCGACGTACAGCCCGATGCGTCGGCAGACCTCGTCGGCAGAAATCATGTCCATGCAGCGCGGCAGCGCATACGCGGACCCGGCTCCCGAGGCATCCGGCACATCGACCACATCGACGCACAGATTCCGGTCCTGCTCGTCGCCGTCGCCGAGCGGCACGGTCCGGCTTTTCCAGCAGCCGCCATTGTCGCAGCAGAAGAGAGCGCCATTCGTGTGGATGAACTGGTGGTGCGGATACGCCTCCCACTGCATGGGCTCGCGCCCGCCCGCCACGACGACGCAGGGACGGCTAAGAGGGCGCCCGCCTTTCACCTCGACCGCGGCGGCGAGGTGCATGAGCAGAGTGACCGGGCAGACGACGCCCTGCGCGTGATAGACCAGGCGCACGAGCTGGCGCAGATCCGTCCGCCCGCGCAGATCGAGCACTCCGCGGAGCGGCGGGTGGACGTGGTGCCGCTCGCCCACCTGGACGAAAAAAATCCGCCCGCGAAAGTGATCGACGACCTGCTGCCAGCGGGCCTGATCCCACCACTTGATGGTGAAGTCGGGCTTGCCGCCTGCGACGATGATCCAGAACGGTACCGGCTCGCCGGTGATCTCCTGGACCTGCGACATCCAGATCTTCTCCTCGGGTGAAAGGTGCAGGTCGCCCTTGAAAGCGGTGGGCTCGACCGGGAGGCCGAGCTTTTCGCCGAGGAATGCCTGGAACGCGCGGACAAAATGCACGGGGCGCTCGTTGCTGTGATGAATGAGCGGATAATCGCACTCGATCACCTCGATGCCCGGCGCATCCTCCGGGAGTGGCGTGATCCACGGGTTGTTTTCCCAAAGCGCGTCGCACGGCGTGCGCACGTCGGTCACGAAGCGGCCCGGGTGCGCGAGATGCAGATCGCGCACGGCGGCGGTGAGCATGACGATATCGCCAGGCGACTGGCCGTTTCGCAGCAGTAACCTGCGCGGAGACTCCGCGCGACCGGCCGGATGGGAGGCTCCGGTCAAGCCACCAGCGGCGGCTGCCTCTTCGAACTCGAGCTCGATCCCACGTGGGATCCGATCCGCGACCGGCTCGACAGCGAACTGGAGCTGGAGCTCGAAACCGAACTCAAGCTGCAGCTCGGAATCGCCGACCAACTGCTCGAAGTGGGATCGCTCCAGCTCGAGCTCGAACGCGACCCGATGCTGCTCCGGCCCGAATCCGGGCCCGAACCAAAGCCGCCTTCGCTTGCAGCCAGCCTGACTTGGAATCCGCCGCCGCCGCTCACGATCTGTTCCGACATGAATGAACTAGCCATAGTGCGTGCGTTGCTAGTCGGAACGATCTTGCCTGACAAGCGTATAGTTCTCCGACGTGGCGGCAGATCGAACTTCCACACGGCTCCGCCGAATACGTCGGCTCGGGCGGCTAGTCGGGAAGCCTCGGCAGCTCCCGGAAACTCACTGCTCCTGCGGCGCTAGTGACTGCCCAGGCGCGGTCGTCTCCTCCGCGGCAGGCGGGACCGGCGGCGCCACCGTCTCATCGGAAACCGCCTCGGTGTTCACGGGCTCCACAGCGGGTGCTGCCGGCTCCTCGATCTCCAAGGCGGATTCCTCCGCCGTGGGCTCAGCCTCGGGGACGGGCTCCATCCCTGGGGCGGACGCGCTGGCTGCGGCGGCCTCCGCTTTCTGCCGGGGACCCGTCTCCCGCGCGGGCCTCGCCGCCTGTTCGGGCTTCGCATTCGGCGATAGCGGAAGCTCCAGCGCGCCGTCGGAGAACTCGATGACGTGGCCCGAGTGGATGAGGTAGTGGAGGTCCGCGGCAAGCTGCGCCTTGCGCGCAGCGGCCTCGGGCGTGTCCTGCGGCTCGCCCAGAATCTTGGCAGCGAGCTGCGGACGCTTGATGCGCGGAGATGCCTCGATCGCCGTCAGGATCGCAGTGATGCCGTCGGAAAAAACGATGCCCTCCGGATGCCGCAGTGGCTTTGTCGTGCAGACAAAAAGCATCCGTTTGCGATGCTTGAAAAACGTGAGCCCGGCATCGACGAAGTACTGGCGCAGGCCATTGACCATCTGCTGCGGAAAGCGGCTCTCAGCCTCCCACGCCGCGCGCACCGCGCCGCTCACATGGCGGTCGGCGCCGACCCGGCTGGCCTGCCCGTTGCATTCGAGCGTCACACCGCTTTTCACGAGCTGCGGGAGATAGGTTTTTTTGAAATGCTGCTCGGCGTCGAAAAGCGTCTTGAAGGTGACCGGCTCGGCTTCCTTAGTCGTCGCGTAGGTCGTGCTCGTGCGCGCCTGTTCCTTCCAGTCGGCCACGCTTTGCTCGTCGCTCACTACCTCGATCTCGTACTGCTGAAAATCGGGAAACGACATCCGGCGGCTGAAATGCTCCTCGTAGAGTTTGCGCAGGGCGGGCTGGTAGCCGTGGTGGTTCGTGGGGCCGAGCAGCGTGCCGGTGGCGCGGCACCGCGCGACATTGCTGAAGTTGCCCTTGATCGGCTCGCCCTGCACCGTTTCCGTGGAATAGAAATCGTCCCGCGCGTGCCGGAATGCATCGCGCTCCACTGCGGCCTGATCAAAGGACACCGGCCCGTCGCCGATCTGGAAAAGCGGCACTGCCTGATCGCAGGAGGCGATCCGCACCAGATGGCGCTCCGGGCGGTCGAGAAAGAGTTTGCTCGTCCCAAAGACCGGGTACGCCCGGCCGCTCAGCTTGATCTGCTTCGCGATCCCCGCCGCCGCATTGGGCTCTGGCAAAAACTCCACCCTCAACTGCGCCGGCGCGACCGCCGGCTGCGGGCGCGGCTCGTCGCGGCGCTCCGGCGGACGCCCGCCATGCGGACGGTCCCCTCGCCCGCGATCCCCGCCAGGACGCGCGCCGCCTGGGCGCGGTCCGCGCCCGCGGTCTCCCTGAGGGCGATCCCCCCCCGGCCCGCGGCGATCTCCGCGCGGCGGCGGCGGGCCGCGGCGCTCCGGACGCGGTCCGCGCGGACTGCGATCGTCGCGGTCGCGACGCGGGCGATCTCCGCCCTCGCCTTCGTAGTTGGCGTACGGGTTTTTAGCCGGGCTTTCTTTCAGCCAGTCGGGCAAAAATTTGAGATCAAACTCCTGTGGCAAATCGCTCATGGGGACCGTTACTAACGGCGCTCGCAGGCGGACGCCAGCGCCGATTTCGCGCATGGATTTCGGTGCGGGAGAAAAGCGGAATTAGTTATTGCCAACCCTAGGACGCGACTCTAAAGCATGCGCCCTAAACCAACCCAACCAACAGCTCCAACCACCGAATTTATGGCAGACAAATCCATCGAAGAAAAAGTCAAAGACATCATCGTCGAGCAGCTCGGCGTGAACCCCGAGCAGGTCACGACGACCGCCTCGTTCATCGAGGATCTCGGTGCGGATTCGCTCGATACGGTTGAGCTCGTGATGGCCTTTGAGGAGGAATTTTCTGTCGAGGTGCCGGACGAGGACGCGGAGAAGCTCCAGACCGTCGGCGACGTGGTCAAATACATCGAGGAGAAGACCTCGAAGTAACCTTTCCAAGCCGCCGCGCGAGTTCGTCGCGGCTCACTTTCACGAAAAGACACGGCCATCCAGCCGTGTCTTTTTGTTTGCCCCGATGTGCGCTTCCTGAGCGCCGGGAGAAAATCTTCCGCTCGCTGCGCAACTCGCCGCGGAGCGGGGTGTTTTCCCCGCACGATGAAAACGAAACTCACCATTCTCACCCTCGCAACGGCCGGTCTCCTCGCAACGATCTCCAGCAGCCGCGCTGAAGATGCGTTACCCCCGACTCCTCCGGTGAATCCCCCGCCGGGAGCGCCCGAGGCCACCACAAAACCGGCACGACCTTCCGGCGCTCCCGTGGGTCCCGCTGCCGAGCGCCTGGAAATGATGAAAGAGAAGCTCGGCCTCACGCCGGAGCAGGTTGAGAAGATCAAGGCGGCCTTTGAAAAGGACCGCGAAAAACTGATGGCGCTGCGGGAAGACACCTCCCTTAGCCGCGAGCAGAAGGGCGAGAAGATGCGCGAGCTTTTCAAATCCCAGATGGAGTCGATCCGGCCGATCCTGACGCCCGAGCAGGTCGAAAAGTGGAAAGCCGCGATGGAAAAGCGCCGCTCCGAACAGCAGAGCAAGTAGCCCGAGAAACCACACTCCGTTTAAGGATCAACCCAGGGCGGGAGGCGAAAGCTTCCCGCCCGTTTTGGCGGGTGAAAGTAGCTTGGGCTTTAGTCCAAAGTCGCGGGGCATTTGGGCTGAAGCCCAAGCTACTTTCTCTGCCCTCACGACCTCACCGTGCCCCAGCGCCGATGGATGAAGCGTTCCCACGGCGAGAACAGAATCCGGTCGGCGAGCAGCCCGATCATCACGATCACGAGCATGATTCCGACGACCTGGTCCATCGCCCCGAGTTCGCGCCCATTGTGCAGGAGAAAGCCGAGGCCGAAGCCGGTCAGCACCGTCACATAAATCTCCGCCGCCATGAGCGAGCGCCACGCGAACGCCCAGCCCTGTTTCACGCCGCTGACGATGAATGGGAGCGAAGCCGGCAGGTTCACCTTGATCCACGTGTGCAGGCCGCGCGAACCCATGGTCTGCGCCGCGCGCTGGTAGATCGGCGGCACGTTGCGCACGCCGTTGTCGGTGGAGATCTGCACCGACCACAGCGTGCCCATGATGACCACAAACTGCATCGCCGCCTCCGTCTGCCCAAACCACAGCAGCGCCAGCGGCACCCAGCAGACGCTCGGCAGCGTCTGCAGGCCGAGGCCCAGCACACCGATAGTGTCGCCCGCCCACTTGAAGCGCGCCGTCACCAGTCCCAGCGGCACGCCGATCACCACGCCGATAAAATAGCCGAGCAGCAGCCGCTTCACCGTCACCCACAGCGCCTCGAAAAGCGTGCGGTCCTCGACGGCGCTCACCAGATACTGCCAGACGCTCAGCGGGCCGGGCACCAGCACCGGCGACCACCTTTTCGACACCACCATGTGCTCGCGGAGAAAGTGCCACGCGGCGAGCAGCGCGATGAAAAACAGGGCCGCATGGAAGAAGCGCTTCATCGGTTATTCGGCGACCGCGCCGTCTCCCGCGCGGTGGGATTTGAGCGCCTTGGTGATCTCGGTCGCGTAGGCCGCCAGACTCGGGCTGTTGATGTCGCGCGGACGCGGCAGGTCGATCTTGAAATGCTCGCGGATGCGCCCGGGATGCGGGGAGAAAAGGACCACGCGATCCCCGAGGCACGCCGCCTCCCGGACATTGTGGGTCACGAAAACGATGGTCTTCTTCCGCGCCGCCCATATCTCCTGAAGGTCGCCATAGAGCTGCTCGCGGGTCATGGCGTCGAGCGAAGCGAAAGGCTCATCCATGAGCAGCACCCGCGGATTCGGGGCGAGCGAGCGGGCGAGGGCCACGCGCTGCCGCATGCCGCCGGAAAGCTCGTGGATATTCGAGCGCATGTATTTTTCGAGCCCCACAAGCTTGAGGTAAAACCGGGCCACTTCGCGGCATTCCTTGCCGCTCAGATTGGGCTTCAACTTGAGGCCGAACATCACGTTGCCGAGCACGTCGAGCCACGGGAAGAGCGCCGATTCCTGGAACATCACCATGCGATCGCGGCCCGGCTCCGTGACCATCCGCCCGTCCGACATGATCGAGCCGTGGTCGGGGAATTCGAGCCCCGCGATCATGGAGAGAAGCGTGGATTTTCCGCAGCCGCTGGGGCCGACCAGGCAGAGGAATTCGCCCTCATCCACCGACAGCGACACGTTGTCGAGCGCGTGCGTTACGACCACGCCCTCGCGAAACGTCTTCGACACTCCGTCGATCGACAGCTTCACGGGCTTGATGATCTTCAGCTCATCGGCCAGCGTGCTCATGATTTCGGCGGAACGGTTTTCATCCGGGGCGGAAAGCGTTCGCAGTCCGCTTGGCGCGGGACAAGCCTCAATTTTTCCCACTGGGTTCCTTCGGGATTTCGACCAGCCGGGAGAGGTCCGGCGCGCCTTTGAGGAAGCCGACCGACTGCGCCTCCGCGACGAAATGGGCGAGCGCCGCCGGATCGATCGCGGCGGTGAATGTCATCCGGGGCCATGACCTCTCCATCAGCTCCGCCGGCATCTCGCGCTTCGTGATCGCCTTTAGCGCGGCGTTCGCGAGCCGCTTCGCCTCGGCGGGATTCTGGTTCACCCACTCGGTCAGTTCCGCGTGCGCCTCCGCAAACTTCGCCACGAGGTCGCGCCTTTGCGCGAGCAGCTTCACACTCGACACGAGCACGGTGGTGATCGCGTCCTTTTCCTCGATGAAAATCCTCCCTTTCGCCTCCAGCTCCAGCCGGGAAACCCACGGCTCCACCGTCCAGACCCCATCGAGGCGCCCTGCGGTGAAAAGCTGAAGCTGATCGGGATTCGCCGTCGGCAGGATCTTCACGTCGCCGCCGAGCTGCGTGACACGGTAGCCCTGCTTTTTCAGCCACGCCCGGCAGGCCACGTCCTGGGTGTTGCCGAGCTGCGGGGTGCCGATGGCCTTCCCCCGAAAATCCTCCGGCTTGCTCAGGCGGCCGTCGGCCTGCACCACGAGCGCGGCTCCGCCATTCGCCGAGCCCGCGATGATCCGCACCTCCTCGCCCTGCGACCTCGCGTACAGATTCAGCGCCGGATTCGGGCCGACGTAGGCCATGTCGATCGAGTTCGCCGCGATGGCCTCCATCGCCGAGGGCCCCGCGTTGTAGGGGAACCACTGGATCTTCACATCGCCGCCGAGCCGCGGCTCGAACCAGCCTTTGCCCTCCCGCGAAAGCTGCGAGGCGATCAGCGCCTGCGCGTGGGTGATGTTCGGGAAATGCCCGACGCGCAGCACGGTCTGCTCGGCGCTCCGGGCCGGGAGGGCCGCGAGCAACGCCAGTGATGCAGCAAGGAGGCGGAGGAGTTTCATATGCGCGGCGTGTGTGTGAACCCTATTGATTTGGTAGGGATTGAATAAACACGGTTCCCCAGATTCAGGAAGCTTCTTTCCCGTGAAATTCGCGCGTCGTATCGCCGCCGGCTTTCCCTTAGCGTTCGCGCTCATGAACCCCTCCACTCCCCTGCCCCGCCGCCAGTTTCTCGCGCAGACAGCGCTCGCAGGTGCCGCGCTCGCTTTCGCCCCGCGGCGCGGCGCGGCGGACGATGCCCCGGCAGGCGCGCGATTCCCGCTGATCGTGTTCAACAAGCCGTTTCAAAAGCTGAACTTCGACGACACGGCGGATGTAGTCGCCGAGGTCGGCTGGAGCGGGATCGAATGTCCGGTGCGGGCCAAAGGGCAGATCCTGCCGGAGGCCGTGGAGGAGGAGTTGCCGCGCCTGGTCGAGGCGTTGAAAAAGCGCGGGCTGACGCTGGAGATCGTGACCACCGACATCGTCGCGATGAATCCGCGCGCGGAAAAAGTCATGCGCACCGCGGCCAAGCTAGGCATTCGCCGATTCCGGCTGGGATTCATGTACTACGATCTCGCGAAACCGATCCCGCCCCAGCTCGCGGAGCTGAAGCCCGCGATGCGGGACATCGCGGCGCTCGCCAAGGAACTCGGCCTGCGCGGCGGCATCCAGAACCACTCCGGCGCGCGCTATGTCGGCGCTCCGATCTGGGACGTGTACGAGCTGCTCCACGACATCGATCCCGCGCATCTCGGCATCTGCTTCGACATCGGCCATGCCACGCTGGAAGGCGGCACCGCCTGGCCGCTTCACGCACGGCTGATGGAGCCGATGTTCGCCGCGGTCTATGTGAAGGATTTCGCGTGGAAGAAAGGCGACAAGGGCTTCACGGCCGAGTGGGGTCCGCTCGGCGCGGGAATGGTGCGGAAGGAATTCTTCGACTGGCTGAAGACGAGCACCTACCGCGGACCCATCTCGCAGCATGTCGAGTATCAGGAAGGCGCAGGCCCCGCGGAGATCGCGGCGATGAAGCGCGACCTCGCCACGCTCAAAGGGTGGCTGGGGGCGTAGCCACTGCGTACCGCCGCTACTTCGCCCGCCGCAGCAGAATCCCGTCGGCCACGACATGGCCGTCGGTGTCGCGGTTGGAGAGTGTGATGACCACGCCCTTGCCTTTCGCGAGCGTGAATCTGCCGAGCGTTTTCACGCCGTCCGCCTCGCGTTGGTTCACCTTCACGGTCCGCGCGGGCTGGCCGGGGATTTCGACAGTCACGGGCGCGTTTGTCGCGCGGTTCGGGTTCGGCGGAAAGAGGAGCCCGATCTCGTAGTCGCCGGCCTCGGCGATTTCGGGCGTCCAGCGGATGGAGAGCCCGCCTTTGCTCGCGTTGCCATCGTGGAGGTAGCCCGTGCCCGCCTGCTGCGCGCCGGCGACGCTGGAGGCTACCCACTCCCCGGTCTTCTGCGCGTCGGCGTCGTCGATGACCAGTCCGTCATGCTTCCGCACCGGGGCAGACGCTGTGCCCGATGCGGCCCATATGAGCACCTGGCCGTCCTTCTCCAGTTGCGCGCGCAGTTTGGCGTAATCCACTTTCTGCGCGGGCACACGGTCATCGATGGACATACTCGCCGCGGTCGCGGCGCTCTGGCCGAGAATCATGAAGACCGGCTCCATCCGGATCGAGCCATAGGCGATGTGCGTGGCGGAAAGGGCGACGGGCACCCACAGATTCTCGCACTCCTCGGCGCGCGGGATGATCGAGCGGTAGGAGACGGGATACGGCTTCACGCCGACCTGCACGTCGCCCTCGTTGCGCGCCACTCCGCCCTGGACGATGCGGCGGCAGTTGTGCGAGTCCATGTTGTAAGCGCCGAGGCCCACGGCGTCGTCGGGCGTCTCGATCTGGCGGCAGTTTTTCTCGGACATCACGTAGGCGCCGATCATCCGGCGCGCCTCGCGCACATACATGGCGTGCGGCCAGCCGCCCGTGTCCTGGAACTCGTCCTTGCACAGCCCCCACTGCTGCATCTCGGTGCGCACGTTTTCCGGCACTCGCGGGTCGGTGGCGAGGAACGTGAGAAAGCCGCGGATGTAGTCCTCATGCGCCTGCCAGATCTTCGCGCGGGTGGCGTAGTCGGCGTCGGGGTAGGCGTAGTTTTCGCCGATGAAGTCGGTGGAAATCGCGCCGTTGTTGTTGATGTCGGTCTTGTCGGGCGTGACCATGTCGATCTTGAGGAAAGTCCGGAGCGTCGGCTTTTTGTCCGCCGCGACCAGCGCCTCGCAGTAGCGGCCGAGCAGCTCGAAGCGCCTGGCGTCGTAGCCCGCCGGCGGTTCGATGGGTTTGCGATTGGCGGGGTTCTTCGTGAGGCAGATGCGGAAATTGTAAGCCTGCACGCAGCGGTCGCCCGCGCCCGGCTCGCCGAGCGGCTCGTCCATGACGAGCGGGAGCAGGCCGCTCGCGGCGTCGCCGGGCCTCACGTAGGGATCGACCTTTACGCCGAACTGGTGCGACGGCGTGCTCGCACGCACGCCGTTGAGCGTCTCGCCGAAGCGCTCATTCGCCTCGCGCCCGACCATGTACTTCACGCCCGCCATTGCCATGAGGTCGCCCTCGTACGTGCAGTCGATGAAGGTCTTCGCGCGAAAGACGTTCCCGTTTTCCATGACGATCTCGACGATCTTCGCGCCGCTCTTTTTCACACTCGCGAGCCTCTGCTCAAAAAGAACCCGCACCTTCGACTCCGCGAGCCGCGCCCGCAGGGTCTCCTCGGCGACATGCGGCTCAAACCACCACGCCTCTTCGCGTCCGTAGTGCTTGCCGAGGGTCTTGTAAAAGTCGTGCGCAAATCCGCCGATGGCCGCCTTGTTTCCGATGTCCGTCCAGCCCAGCCCGCCGGACGTGAGCCCTCCGACGTGCCTGCCAAATTCCGTCACGACGACCGACTTTCCAAAGCGCTGCGCGGTGCAGGCCGCGCTCACCCCTCCGGCGGTCGCGCCAAAGACGAGGACGTCGGTTTCGATCACCTCGGCGCGGGCCGATGCGAGCAGGAGGAGCGACGCGAATGCACTGAGGAATGGCGGGATTTTCATGGGGTGGAATTGCGACGCCTAGGGTGCTCTCCGGACGCACGAGGTCAAGCGCGCCCACGCGACCGAGGGCATTGACAAATCACGCCGGTGATGTCCGCTAGTCGGGCTCGTCCTCGGACCCGCAATTCTCTGCTGATGATCCGCGCCCATCTCACCTGCCTCGCCGCATTTTTTCTCCTCTTCGCCGCTCCGCGAGGCGCCTGGGCTGAGGAGATCAAACCGCCTTTCAACCTCCGCTGGGGCGAGACTTCGGAGCGCATGGAAAAGCTGCTCAAAGGCGCCAAGGCGACGATCGTGGCGCGCCGGAAGGTCGCGGGCCGCGAGGCGTGGGACGTGGAGGGCCTTATTCAGGCCGGGCTGAAACGAACGGTGTTCTATTTCGTCAGCGGCGAGCTGGTAGAGGTCGAGCTGCAGTACCAAAAGGAGGATTGGGACGAGGCGAAGTACGACGGCTTCATGGGCGACGTGCGGCGACGGCTGGAGCAGCGCTACGGCCAGGGCCAGCTCATTTCCCGGAAGAAGGAACCGGAGGGCGACGTGATGCAGACGCTCGTGGGCTGGAAGTGGAACCAGAACAACACGGCCATCGAGCTCGTGTATTTCGCGGCGCAGAGTCCCTCGCAGGTCTTCCGCACGCTGAGCGTGCACTACAAGACGTACTGAGCCGTATCTATGCAGTTAGGTTTTGGATAAACGCAGAGACGCAGAGACGCGGAGAGCGCAAAGGGATGATTGGAAGCGCTCACGATTTGGTGACTCGGATTCGACGAGGGGAAGCCTCCGCGAACTCTGCGCCTTTGCGCCTCTGCGTTTAAAATCAAACGTCTCCAACTGCATGGATACGGCTGAGGGAGGCCGTCACCCGACATTCACCGGCAGTAGCGTCATGGTGTCGTTGCCGAAGATGTCGATGACCTTCACGGCCACGGTGTAGCGGCCGGGCCGGGGGTAGGTGTGAAGGGCGGACCTGAGTTCCAGGTCGCGGCTTTGGCGGGTGCGAAAGCTCTGCCATTCGTTCTCGAAGATGTAGGCGCCCGTCCAGCGTTCCTCGAATTCCAGCAGCTCCTCGCCGGCCATGACCACGCCGGGGAGCCCGCCTTCCACGCCCATCGTCTTCGCCACCTTGATGATTTCCTTCCGGCTCTCGTAGTCGAAATCCACGGCCCAATAATCCACCCAGTCGGTCCATTTCTTCGTCAGCACGTCGCGCGTGACGATGCCCAGCTTGTCCTTGCTGACCTTGATGAGCTTTCCCTGTTCGCAGACGACCTCGCTCTTGCCTTCCTTGAGGTCGGCGGCGATGGCGTCCGCGATGCCCTGCGAGTAATAGACGGAGAAATCCGTGAGTTCCACGGACACGGTCAGCGCGTTCTTCTTATCGTAGCGGGGTGCTACTTCGATGTAGGCCACGTCGGCGAAGCGCACCTGGCCTTTTTCCACGGCGCGCTTGTCGAAGACTTCCGGCGGGATGGTCTTGGGGGCGAGGTCGATGCCCTTGTGCTTCGCCTCGTCCAGCACGGCGGGGAAGAGGCCCATCTCGAACTCGAACGCCAGCACGTCCACGCGCGACGCCCCGCGCTTGCGACATTCCGTGATGACTTCCTCCACGAATAGCCGCCCCACGGGCAGGTTGATCGGGCCGACGACCACGAGCCGCCCGCCGGTTTTCCCATGAAAAAACTCGTCGCCTGCGCGGTGGAGTCTCGGGTAGGGTGGGCGTCCCGCCCGCCGGTTCGCGCGTCTCGCGCGAACGGT
>JANOBH010000202.1:0-8590 GCA_031411535.1 Chthoniobacter sp.
AAGATAATTTGCCTGCCCCGTTGACAGGCGGGGGTGAGCCGCTACTCTTCGCCCTCTTTTTCCAAACGACCATGAAACGCACCTACCAGCCCTCGAAGCGCACCCGCAAGCAGCAGTTCGGATTTCGCGCCCGCATGAAGACGAAAAACGGCCGTGCGATCCTAGCGCGCCGCCGCCAGCGCGGCCGCAAGCGCCTGCTCCCGAAGGGCGTGGAGATTCATTTCAAGCGGCACACGGAGGCCTGATTCATTTAGGATTTGAGATTTAGGATTTAGGATTTGGGGCGGGCTGCGCATGTCCGGGACTGAAATCGGAAATCATAAATCGAAAATCATAGATGCCACCGACCCGCCTGCGTTTTCCCAAAGCCGCGCACCTTTGCCGTGCCGGCGAATTTGCAAAGCTGAAACGCGACGGGCGGTCGTTTCATGGGAAGCTGATCGTCTTGAGCGTCCTTCAATCCGCTGAGGAAACCAGCGCGCGGATTGGATTGATCACGTCGCGGCGGGTGGGCGGGGCGGTGGTGCGAAACCGGGTGCGGCGGCGGCTGCGTGAGATCGTGCGGGCGGCGCGACCGGAGCTGAAGGCCGGGGTCTGGCTGGCGCTGATCGCGCGGCAGGCTGCGGCGGGTGCGAGTTTCCAGGCGCTGCGCGACGAGTGGACGCTGCTCGCGCAGCGGAGCGCGATCTTTTCCCCATGTTCCTGATCCGCGTATTCATCCGCAGTTATCAGTTTCTCGTGGCACCGCTGATCCGCTGGATGTGCGGGCCGGGAGGCGGGTGCCGGTTTGAGCCGACCTGCTCCCACTATTTCCTCGAGGCGTGCGAGACGCACGGTGTCTGGCGCGGTGGCTGGCTCGGTGTGAAGCGGATCGCACGCTGCCAGCCGTGGGGCGGATTCGGCATGGATCCGGTGCCGCGCTCGCTCGGGGCACGGAGGATCGAAGTCCAAAATCCAAAATCTGAAACCATTTTTTAAGAACGCTTATGGATCGCAAAGGAATCGCAGCCGTCAGTCTCGCCATCGCCGTGCTCATCGGCTGGGTCGTTTTGAACAACCGGGAAATGGCCAAAACGGCCGTGTACCAGGCGCAGTTGAAAGCCGCCGCCGCGGAAGCTGCGGCGAAGGAGCCGTCGGCGGAGTCCGCCGCCCCGGCGCCCGCTGCGCCAGCGCCGGAGAAGTCCGCGCCGACGGAGGCGTCGGCGGACGAGAAGCGCGAGGCTGTGAGCAGCCGGTCGGTCGATTACACGTTTTCCAATCTCGGCGGAGGCATCGCCACGGCGCTGCTCAAGACGCACGAGTCGGAGCGTGGAAAGCGGATGGTGCTGAATGAGTTTGGCAGCATTCCGATCGGCGCGGTGACGGAGGCGGCGGGCGAGGGGACCCGGGTGCCTTTTGAAATGAAGGCCGAGGGCGACACCGTGACCTTTGAGCGGACGGACGCGCGGCAAATCCAGTTGGCGAAAAAATTCGCGGTCACGAAAACCGCCGACCTCCGTGAGGACTACATCGTCACGCTCGATGTCACTTTCACAAACCGCGGCGCGCAGCCGGTGACGATCCCCAGCTATTTCGTGCATACCGGTTCAGCGGCGCCGGTCCACCAGTCGGACCTCGCGACTTACACGGGATTCAAGGAGGGGGGCGGCAAATTCATCGACGCGAATCACTTCGACTCAGGCTGGTTCCATCCCGAGCGGCCGGTTTACACGGCGTCGCGCGCGGGCATCTCGTGGGCGGGAGTGGCCAATCAGTACTTCACCACCCTGGTCACCGCGCAGCGGCCCCCGCATCCGCCGACGGTGCCGGCGCCCCCGGTCGGCAACGCCGCTTGGGCCACGCGCTTTGTCATCTCCGACGCCGCATGGAAGGACTCGGGACACACTTCCACGGGCAATTCCGCCACGCGTTACGCCGTCAATGGCGCGCTCGGCATGCCGGCGCTCACTCTCGAACCCGGCGCCTCGTTCACGCAAACCTTCCGGATCTACACCGGGCCGCGCGAATACGGCCGGCTGCGGCTCATGCCGGACGACCAGGCCGAGATCATGAACTTCGGAATGTTCGGCATCGTCAGCAAGACGCTGCTCAACACGATGAACTGGCTGCACGGGAAATTTGACCCGTTCTTCCCCAGCGGCAGCTACGCGCTCGCGATCATCGTCCTCACGCTCATCATCAAGTCCCTGCTCTGGCCCATGCAGAACAAGTCCACGCAGTCCATGAAGCGGATGCAGCTCCTCCAGCCGAAGATGACGGAGCTTCGGGAAAAGTACAAGGACGACCCCACCCGGATGAACACCGAGGTGATGAAGCTCTACAAGGACTACGGAGTGAATCCGCTCAGCGGCTGCCTGCCGATGCTCGTGCAGATCCCGATCTTCTTCGGCTTCTTCAGCATGCTCGGCACGGCGGTCGAACTGCGGAACAGCAAGTTCCTGTGGGTGCAGGATCTCTCGCTGCCGGACACGATTTTCCACATCCCCAACCTCGGCTGGCCGGTGAATGTGCTGCCGATCGTGATGGCGCTGACGATGCTCTGGCAGATGGCTCTTTCGCCAAAGAGCGGCGACCCGATGCAGCAGCGCATGTTCATGTTCATGCCGCTGATCTTCATCGCGTTCTGCTACAACTACGCGTCCGCCTTGGCGCTTTACTGGACGGTGCAGAACCTGTTTTCTGTAATGCAACTCTACGCGACGCGGAACCAGGCAGCTCCCACGCTGCAAAAGGTGGCCGCGCCTCCAAAGAAAAAATAACGCCCACTCTTTCCCATGAGCCTGAACCCACGAGACACACTCGACACATTACTGGGGCAGCTCGGCTTCGTCTGTGAGGTGAAGGAAATCCCCCACGAGCACGGTCTCACGCTCATGATCTATACGGCGGAAAAGGACCGGCTCCTCGGGCGGAATGGCGCGCTCATGGAAGACCTCCAGCTCCTCCTCAACCGCATGCTCCAGTCAAAGGACAAGAACGCGGCGCGAGTGCAGGTCGATATCGAGCATTGGCGGGAGATGAAGGATGACGGGCTCGCGCATCGGGTGAGGCAGATCGCGGACATCGTGCGCCAGACCGGGCGGCCGTACCATCTCGAGCCGATGAACGCCTACGAGCGCCGCATCGTGCACAACGCTTTCGCAAACGACCCCGAGATTCAGAGCTGGAGCCCTCCGGACGATTCGCGGCTGAAGCGCATCACGCTGCGCAAACGCCAGCTGGAGTAGAGCCGCTACCCGCCGAGCAGCGACATCTCGGCCTTCGGCTCGCGGTTCTTCACGGTCGCGCGGATCTCGGAGTATCTGTCCTCCCGCACCCGCCACACGGCGCCGATGATCGCCGCCAAATCGGCATCGCTCGCTCCGGCGCGGAGCGGGGTCCGCAGGTCGTGGCCGTGGGAGGCGAAAAGGCACGTGTACAGCCGGCCGTCCGCCGAGAGCCGGGCCCGGCTGCAGTCGCCGCAGAAAGGTTTCGTCACCGACGAGATGACACCGATCTCCCCGCCGTCCGGCCGGAGGAAACGCCGCGCGACTTCCCCCGCGTAATTCGGCGCGAGCGGCTCCAGCCGCACCGCCTCGCCGAGCCGCGCGATGATTTCCGCCGCGGGCACCACGTCGTCGAGCCGCCAGCCGTTCGTGTTTCCCACATCCATGTATTCGATGAAGCGCAGGATGAAATCGCGACCGCCGAAACGCTCCGCCATCGCCTCGATCTCGCGGTCGTTCACACCGCGCTTCACCACCATGTTGATCTTCACCGGCGCGAACCCCGCCGCCAGCGCGGCGTCGATCCCGCGCAGGACGCGGTGAAGCGGAAAATCCACGTCGTTCATCGCGCGAAACGTCGCGTCGTCGAGCGAATCCACGCTCACCGTCAGCCGCCGCAGCCCGGCGGCGCGCAGCGCGGGTGCCTCCTCCGCGAGCCGCGAGCCGTTCGTCGTGAGCGTCAGGTCGCGCAGTCCGTCGAGCGCCGCGAGCTGCGCCACCAGCCGGTCGAGATTGCGCCGCAGCAGCGGTTCACCGCCCGTGAGACGGACCTTTTCCACGCCGAGCGAAACGAAGACGCCCGCCAGTCGCGCGCACTCCTCGAAGGTCAGCACGTCCTCCTTCGGCAGAAAGGCGTACCCGCGGCCGAAGACCTCCTTCGGCATGCAATACCCGCAGCGGAAATTGCAGCGATCGGTGACCGACAGCCGCAGATCGTGCAGCGGGCGGGCGAGGGAATCGTGGAGAGAGGCGGGCACGGCGGTTGGTTACGGTATCGACATTGGCGGAGTCCAGCCGGCCGGACGGGTCCATTGCGCACCGGTTATCGTCCGGTTCCAGCGGTGCATCGTGTAAGTCGCGCTGGCCCAGTCAAAGGTGATGGCCGGTTTGCCATCGCGGAAAAACACCGCGATCTGCGCCGCGGGATCGAGCGCGACGCGGCTGTCGGCCCAGAAGTCATCCTCATGGTCGAAGTAAAACTCCCCCCACTGGCCGCCGGGCTTCCGGTACACGAAACTGGTGGTGAACAGTTCGACGCTCCAGTTAAACCGCTGGACGATGCACATTTCGGTGCCGTCGGGCGCGACTGCGCGGCTGACGGTGCGGGGCGTGATGATCCGGTGGAGGGAAAGCCCGCCGACCGCCAGGATCGCGATCACCGCGACGGTGAAGAACGTCCGCGCAAGAACCGGCATAAGATTGGACGGCCTCATCGCCGGCGAAAGCGCCGCCGCTATCCCTTCGCCGCTTTCGCGAAGCGCTCGCTCACGAAATCCCAGTTCACCACATTCTGGAACGCCTTGATGTAGTCCGCGCGCTTGTTCTGGTACTTGAGGTAGTAGGCGTGCTCCCACACATCGAGACCCAGCAGCGGCACGCCGCCAGTCGAGTAAGGGCTGTCCTGGTTCGGCGCGGATTCGATGGCGAGCTTCCCGTCTTTCAAAACCAGCCACGCCCAGCCGCTGCCAAACACCTTCAGCCCCGCCGCGCCGAACTCGTCCTGAAACTTCGCGAAGCTGCCAAACGCCTTGTCCACAGCCTTCGCCAGTTCGCCCGCGGGCTTGCCGTTCTCGTTCTTCTTCAGCGTCTGCCAGAAAAGCGTGTGGTTCGCGTGCCCGCCGCCGTGATTGCGCACATCCTTCCGCGCCGCCTCCGGCACCGTGTCGAGCTTCGCGAGGATTTCCTCGATCGGCTTCGCCTCAAAACCGGGCGCACCGGAGATCGCCTGGTTCAGCTTCGCCACGTAGGCGGCATGATGTTTGCCGTGGTGGATCTTCATCGTCTCCGCGTCGATGAACGGCTCCAGCGCATCGTAGTCGTAGCCGAGCGGCGGGAGCTTGAAAACGGCGGGCACATCCGTCGCGGGAGCCTGCGCGTGGAGAAGCTGGGTGCCGATGGAAAGGGCGCCCGTGGTGAGGGCGATGGTTTTGATGGCGTCGCGTCGGGTTTGCATAGGTCGGATAGGTTGTTCGGTGATTGGTTACTGAGCTTGCAGCAGGATGTCTTTGAATTCCACGAGCATCGGCGGACCCGCATGGATTTGCAGCGCGAGCACGCCTTCGAGCGCGCGCCCTTTCGGATCGTTGTCCGTCACGTCCACCACCTTTGTTCCATTGACGAAATGTTCGAGCCGGTTCCCCTTCGCCACGATCAGATAGTCGTTCCATTCCCGCTCCTTGTAGTAGCCCTTCGCGATCAGATCCTTCTTCGCCGCGAGCTGCCCCGTCACGCGCGGCTTTCCCTCCGCGCCGATCTCCACCGTCTCCCCGATCAGCGCGAGGTATTTCCTCCCGCGCTCCTCGTACAGAAACCCGCTTTTGCCCGGCGCATTGTCGATCTCCGCCTGGTAGCCCGCCACCACCCGCTTGCCCAGATCGCGCGCCCGGTATTGCACGCCCGAGTTTCCGTTGCGGATGCGCACCTTCAGTTTGAGCTGGAAATCCTTCAGCGTCCCCCCGCGCCAGATCAGGAAGGTATTCGCGACCGTCATCGTCCCCAGCGCCGTCTCCCCGCGGATCGCACCGTCGCGCGCGGACCAGAAGCGCGCATCGCCATCCCAGCCCGCGAGGTCGCGCCCGTTAAAGATCGGCCGGAACTCCGCCTCCGCGGCTGGCAGCAGCGGGGCAAAGGCGAGCGCGCAGAGCGCGGCGCAGACGGCGGGCAGGATCGGGTGGGTCATGCGTCGCTGCTTGTAGGGAATGCCGCGCGCGGCGTAAAGCGGCGGGTTTTCCCTCGAATTTGCGTTTGCCGCAAACCCAGCGCGGCGGCTAGCGTCCCCGCCCCATGTCCTCTCAATTCGGCCACGCCTTCCGCATCTCCACCTGGGGCGAATCACACGGCGGCGGCGTCGGCGTGGTCATCGACGGCGTCCCGCCGCGCCTCCCGCTCACCGAGGCCGACATCCAGCGCGACCTCGACCGCCGCCGCCCCGGCCAGAGCGACATCGTCACCCCGCGCGACGAGGCCGACACCGCGCGCATCCTCTCCGGCGTCTTCGAGGGCCGCACCCTCGGCACCCCCATCGCCATCAACGTCACCAACAAAGACGCGCGCCCCGAAGCTTACCGCGAGATGGAGACCGCCTTCCGCCCCTCGCACGCCGACTTCACCTACCAGGCCAAATACGGCATCCGCAACTGGCAGGGCGGCGGACGCGCCTCTGCGCGCGAGACCATCGGCCGCGTCGCCGCCGGAGCCGTCGCGAAAAAGGTGCTCGCCGAGCTGTGCCCCGCGCTGGAGATCGTCGCCTACGTCAAAACCATCCACGAGCTGACAGCCGAGGTCGATCCCGACACCGTCACCCTCGCCGACGTCGAGGCCAATATCGTCCGCTGCCCCGACGTGCTCATGGCCGAAAAGATGATCGCTTTGATAAAGGCCATCCGCGCCGAGGGCGACAGCGTCGGCGGGCTCATCGAGTGCGCCATCCGCGGCGTCCCCGCCGGGCTCGGCGAGCCCGTCTTCGACAAACTCGAGGCCGACCTCGCCAAAGCCCTGATGAGCCTCCCCGCCACCAAAGGCTTCGAGATCGGCAGCGGCTTTGCCGGCGCGCGCCTCCGCGGCAGCGAGCACAACGACGCCTTCTACATGGAAGCCGGCCGCGTCCGCACCGCCACCAACCGCAGCGGCGGCATCCAGGGCGGCATCAGCAACGGCGAACCCATCTTCTGCCGCCTCGCCTTCAAGCCCACCGCCACCATCTTCCAGAAGCAGCAGACCGTCACCACCACCGGCGAAGCCACCGAGCTGCAAGCGCGGGGACGACATGACCCATGCGTCCTCCCCCGCGCCGTCCCGATGGTCGAGGCCATGGCCGCGCTGGTCCTGGCCGATCACGCGCTGCGGCAGCGGGGGCAGTGCGGGGTGGTTTAGAAAAGGTTCGCGTTGCTGAAAGCGGAGCGCCGCGTTACTGCCACGCTCTCTCTCGCCCGAAGCATGAAAACTAAGCACCTCCTCACCGCCGGCCTCAGCGCCATGCTCCACGGACTCGTCCTCGCGACACCACCGCAATATAGCGTGACCTTTGCGGATGACGGCTTGGTGCCGCAAATCGTGCCTACCGGCTTCAATAACGTCGGCAGCATTGCTGGTTACGTCTACACCTACCCGGAGAGCATCCCTCTGCGCCTCACCAGCAATACGCGCACCTACCTCGGCACCTTTGGCGGTTACGAAAACGCCGCCTTTGGCATCAACGACAGCGGCCAGATCACCGGCTACTCCATGACTGCCGACTGGACCTTCATCCGAGCCGTGCGCTGGACCGCCAATACTCCCGTCAACCTCTTCGGCCTCGGCGGCACCAGCGCCGCCGGCATCGGCATCAATACCGCCGGCCACATCGCCGGCTATTCCACCACCGCCGGCGATGAATACACCCGCGCCGTCCGCTGGAACGCCCGCACTCCGGTCGCCCTCGGCAACCTCGGCGGCCCCAACAGCTACGCCTACGCCATCAACGACACCGACCAAGTTGCCGGCGACGCCCAGCCCAGCTTCGACAGCCCCTCCTTCCACGCCGTCCGCTGGACCGGCACCACCCCCACCGACCTCGGCACCCTCGGCGGCCCCGCCAGTCACGCCAGCGGCATCAACGCCAGCGGCCAGGTCGTCGGCTGGGCAGATACCAACCCCTTTGGCGGCCCCCACGCCACCCTCTGGACCGGCACCACCGTCCTCGACCTCGACCATTTTGGCGGCGGCGAAAGCTACGCCACCGCAATCAATGACCCTGGCGAGGTCATCGGCATGACCCGCTACGCCGAAGGCGGCAACAATACCCGCGCCTTCCTCTACACCGGCGGCGAAGTCCACGACCTCGTCTCCCTCCTCCTGCCCGGCAGCGACATCCTCCGACTGGACGTCTCCTACGGCGGGCTCGATGCCTCGCTCGGCGGAAAAAACCTCAACAACGCCGGCCAAATCCTCGCCCTCGCCCACTACCCCCTCGGCATTTTCTCCCCACGCCTCGTCGTGCTCACCCCCACGCCCGAGCCCGCGAGCGCCGTCCTGCTGCTCGGCGGCACGGCCCTGCTCGGCCTGCGCCGTCGGCGGTAGAGGAGAGGGCGTGGTGTTTCGGGTAGGGTGGGCATCCTGCCCGCCGG
>JANOBH010000203.1:0-2469 GCA_031411535.1 Chthoniobacter sp.
CCGGCTGGGGGGCGAAGTTCACCGACAAGTATCCCACGGCAAAGCGGGATCAGATCCTGACCGAGATGATCGATCTCGTCCGTGCGGGGACAAACTGCTACGCCATCGACGACAACCTGCCTCCCCGTTACGAGTATGCCCCGGCTCGCGGGCTGTCGGACGCCGCGAGCGGCGAGACGCAGATCGTCCCGCTGGTTCCCCCGGATAATACCCCGGGTGGGGTTGCGGTTGGCACGAAGGGATTTGGCCGATTCCCGATTGTGACGGAGGCTGCGCTCATTTTCTACGCGACCGCCTCGACCGCCAACACGGCAGGCTCGCCAGGAACAAAAATGCGGGCTCTGCTCATGGTCGAGCCTTACAGCCCCACCGCGGGTTCCTGGACTTGGAGTCCCCTTGTTCGCTATGTCGTCAAGGACGCAAAGAATCTGAGCATCAACGGCAAGACCGGGCTCTTCCGTGACGACCTGACCAATTTGGTTACTTCGCGGTGCGGGTACGGCAGCGGCGGCAACCATAACACCGCCTATACAGGTATTTATGCGTCCTTCCGGCTGTGGAACGGAAGCGGCAGCGACAAGAATAAGAACATTCCGGCGACGGGCTTCACGACTTGGGATCAGGAAAAGGACTATCCTTTTGTCAGCGACGAGATCGCCATCGATTCGTCGCAGCAAAAGTTCTCATTTGCCGGTGGTGAGATCACGGTCGAAGTCCATTCCGGCTACGCTGAGGCCGCCACCGAAGCCACCAAAGTTCAGACTTTCAAAATCAAATTCCCGGCTGCCGCGACAACATGGCCGAACCCGAAGGATTCCGGGGCAAACAAGGACTTTAACCAGCGGATCAACGGATTTGCCCTGATTTGATTCCAACAACGACACCGTTCGCAGCGTGCAGATCGACCCGCTCGGTCCAGCCAGAGGCGACCTGCGTTACGTCGGCACGCTCAAGACTGTGCCGTCAGATTATTTCACCGGCTACCCGGGTGGAACCGACGGCGCTGGGTACAGCGATGCCACGGCGCGGATCATCCACAGCCTTCGGAATGGAAATGGCGAAACGCCCGCGGGTGGAAAATTTCACTCCGACCTTGTGGACGGGACCAATGGCAGTCCTTCAGTCAGCCCTGGCAACCCCATCGCCGCGCGCGGCATGCGAGGGGCAAAGATGCTGAATGGAGTGCTCGGGGATTATGACAATGGGCCGAGCGGTCATCAGGACGGCGCCTATATCAACAAGCCGGACGATTACTATGGCTCTAGCGATAACAGGTCCGTCGAGATTGTGACCCCGAACCGGCAGGTGTGCTCCCCGGTCATGTTTGGCTCGCTGCCTGTGGGTGCGCCGTGGCAGACGCTGCTCTTTTGCCCCAATCCGCCCGGCGGCCGCTCACACCCTGGATTCCAAGGGATCCGCGATCACACGTTGCTGGATTTTTTCACGATGCCGGTGATCGAGCCTTATGCCATCAGCGAGCCTTTCTCGACTGCGGGCAAGGTGAACCTCAATTTCCAGATCGCCCCCTTCACCTACATCACCCGATCCACGGCGCTGCGCGGGGTCCTTAAGTCCACACGGGTCATGGCCATTCCGAACAGCGCCACGAATTACAAGAGCGGTGCGGGCGCCACGGTTTTCCGCAGGGAGATTGATCGCGACGAGACCATCGCCGGTTTTGAGGAACGCTTCGCCACGGTCTCGACCGGCCCATTCACTGGCGAAAAGGGGATGTTCCGCTCGGCATCGGAGATCTGCGACATGTATCTGGTGCCAAAAGGGGCGACCCTGTCAGCCGTCAAAGGGAACTGGTGGCAGAATTACGCCTTCACCGGGGATAACGCCCGCGAGTTCCCTTACAGCCATATCTATGAGCGCGTCACAACCAAATCCAATACCTACACCGTCCACATGCGCGTGCAGGTGCTGAACAAACGGACGACCACCGACCAGGCGACATGGGTGGAGGGACAGGATCAGGTGACCAGCGAATACCGCGGCTCCTCGACCATTGAGCGCTACATCGATCCGGGCGACACCGGCCTGAAGGATTTCGCCAAGGATCCCAAGCTTTCGATGGACGACTACTATAAATTCCGCATTGTCAGCACGAAGAAATTCGCCCCATGAAGACACCCCGACTCTCCGCCAAACGCACCGCGTTCTCACTGATCGAACTCGTCGTCGTCATCGCCATCATCGCGATCATCGCCACCTTCACCGTGCCGGCTGCCACCACGATCCTACGCGGGTCGGCGATGACGCAGGCCTCGCAGATGCTGACCGACCAGCTCAGCTTGGCGCGGCAGTTGGCGCTCAGTAAAAACCGCTCGATCGAGGTGCGACTGTGCAAGCTCGCGGATCCCGAAATGCCGGGCGAAAAGGCTTCCGACGTGAGCACGGGGCAATACCGGGCGATCCAGCTTTTCGAGGTGCTCGAGTCCGGGGCGGCGGTACCGATCGACAAGG
>JANOBH010000204.1:0-2074 GCA_031411535.1 Chthoniobacter sp.
TCCCCTTTGCTCCCCTCCTCCGCCGTCGGCACGGTATTCGGCTTTCCCGCGAAGACGGAATCGAACCCCTGCTCCTTCGGCCCGAAGCCCGCGCCGCCGAGATGCCATTTGCCGATGCACGCCGTGGCGTAGCCCGCGTCGCGCAGCAGCTCGGCGACGGTGATTTCCTCCAGCGGGAGCTGCCCCTCGATCACGGGCTGGAGCAGCTTTTGCGACGGCGCGTCGGCCCGGCCGGGGAGGAAATTCGTGAGGTGCAGGCGTGCCGGGGATTTCCCCGTCATCAGAGCCGCGCGCGATGGCGAGCAGATCGGCTGCGCGGCGTAGGCTGAGGTGAAGCGCAGGCCCTGCTTTGCGAGCCTGTCGATGTTTGGCGTCGCCAGATCCTTCCGCCCGTAGCACGAGATGTCATTGAAGCTGAGGTCGTCGGCGAAGATGAAAACGATGTTCGGTTTCACCGTCTCCGCGCGCAGCGGCGCTGCGGTGAGCACGAGGACGGCGAGGAAAAGGAGTCGGCGGATCATGGCTGGTAGTCGGGATTCGGGGTCGGGGCCTGCGCATCCACGGCCTTGCGCCACGCGTCGAGTTTGGCGCGGAGTTCCGCCGTCTTGGCGGGCGTCGCGGTCGCCACATCGTTTTTCTCCATCGGATCCTCGGCGAGGTGGTAGAGCTCGACGTGGTCGTCTTCGTAAAAGTGAAGGAGCTTCCACCCGCCCTCGCGCACCGAGCTGTAGGGCGTGGCGCCGCCGGGATGGTAGTGCGGGTAGTGCCAGAAGATCGGGCGCGACGCGATCTCGCCGCCGCGCAGCAGCGGCGCGAGGCTCACGCCGTCGGACTCCGCGGGCAGGGCGACTCCGGCGAGTTCGAGGATCGTGGGAAACCAGTCGTGCGTGATGACCGGCGTGGCGGTCTCGCTGCCGGCCTTGGTCACACCGGGCACGAGCGCGATCGTCGGGATGCGCACGCCGCCTTCGTACGCGGAGCCTTTGCCCGCGCGCAGACCGAGGTTGGACGTGGGGCCGATGAGGCCGCCATTGTCCGACGTGAAGACGATGACGGTGCGTCCGGCGATCTTGAGCTCATCGAGCTTCGCGCGGATGCGGCCCACGCTGTCGTCCACGCTCTCGACCAGCGCGGCATACACGGCGTTCTTCTGCGCCGCGCTTTCATCCCGCTTCGCGCGGTACTTTTCGATGACCTCCTTTTTCCCTGCGATGGGCGTGTGGACGGCGAAGTGCGGGAGATAGACGAAAAACGGGCGGTCCTTGTTTTTCTCCATGAACTGCTCGACCTCGGCCGTCAGCCGGTCCGACAGAAACTCGCCTGCCGGCCCGTCGGGCAGCGTGGAAATCTTGTATGGCGAAAAGTAGGTCGGCGGCTGGCCCTTGGCGGTGCCGGCGACGTTCACGTCGAAGCCGAAATCCGTCGGCGGCGCGTCGCCGAGATGCCATTTGCCGATGCTGGCCGTGGCGTAGCCCGCGGCGTGGAGCAGCGCGGGAAGCGTGGTCCACTCAGGCTTCAGCGCCTTCTGCCATTCCGGCACGCGCAGCTTCGCCTTCGGTTTCACATGGCCGGCGATCCAGTCGGTGAGGTGCAGGCGGGCGGGATATTTGCCGGTGAGCAGCGCGGCGCGCGTGGGCGAGCAGACGGTGCAGGCGGAGTAGGCGGCGTTGAGTTTCAGGCCGTCGTGCGCGAGCCGGTCGATCTGCGGCGTCTCGTAGAATTTGCTGCCGTAGCAGCCCGCGTCGGTGAGGCCCATGTCATCAATGAGGATGAAGACGAAGTTCAGCCGCTCGGCCGCGCGGACCGGCGTGAGCGCGACGAGGAGAAGGAGAAAAAGGATGCGTTTCATTGGACCGCGGCGGCGGGTTTTGGAGCGGGCTTGGGATCGGCTTTCGGCAGTGGCAGCTTCGGCTCGATCTTCGCGCCGCCGGTGACCTGCTCCCAGGTGAAGGCGCGCTTTTCCACGAGGCCGATGCCGGTTTTCCAAATCTCCAGCGTGACCGCGGGCGGCGTGGCGGCGGTGTCGATGTCGTAGATGCAGAAGAAGCGGCCGTCGTCGTGGTAGGCGAACATC
>JANOBH010000205.1:0-9079 GCA_031411535.1 Chthoniobacter sp.
CGCGGCAGAAGCGCTGCGCCTCGGCGCTGTCCGAAAAGCTGCCCGAGCGCGCGGTGGGGATGCCGTGGCGCTGCATGAATTCCTTGGCGAAAACCTTGGAGGATTCGAGCTGCGCGGCACTCTGCGTCGGGCCGAAGATGCGGAGTCCGTGCGACTGGAAAAGATCGACGATGCCTGCGGCGAGCGCGTCGTCCGGGCCGACGACGGTGAGGCCGATGTGCTCGTCCTTGGCGAACTGCACGAGCGCGGCGTGATCTGTGACTTTGATCGGGACGCAGGTGGCGAGCTGGGCGATGCCGGCATTGCCCGGCGCGCAGAAGACGGCGGTGACGCGGGGCGACTGGCGCAGTTTCCAGACGAGCGCGTGTTCGCGCCCGCCGCTGCCGAGGACGAGGATTTTCATAGGCGAAGGGCGGGGACGTTAGGAAAGCGGGGGACGGGAGGCAATGGGCGCGTTGGGGGATTTGTGCGCCCGCGCGCTCACGCCGGGGCGGCGAAATGATTCAGCGCATCCGTGGTGCGGCCGTCTTTTTCCCAGCGGTGGAAATGGGTGACCGCCGCGGTGACGTAGCGTTTCGCCTCGGCGACGGCGTCGCGGAGAGGCAGGCCTTTGCCGAGGCCGGCGGCGATGGCGGCGGAGTAGGTGCAGCCGGTGCCGTGCGTCGAGACGCCGGGGACGAATGGCGCGGAGAATTCCGCGACCGCGCCGCCGGCGAAAAGCAGATCGGTGGCGACGGGGCCGCGGAGGTGCCCGCCCTTTAGCAGAAAGACGGTGCCGAAACGCGCGGAGAGTTCTTCGCCGGCGAGCCGCATTTCATCGAGGCTCGTGACAGGGCGGCCGAGGAGGGTGGCGGTCTCGTCGAGGTTTGGCGTGACGAGTGTGGCGAGGGGAAAAAGGCGCTCGCGGTAAAGCGCGACGGCGTCGCCTTGCAGGAGCGGGTCGCCGCTCGTGGCGACCATGACGGGATCGACGACGAGCGGGAGTGGCGAGCGACGCATTTCCGACAGCGACTCCAGGGCGTCCGCGACGGCGGCAATGATTTCGCGGGAGTAGAGCATGCCGGTTTTCACTGCGGCGACGGGGAATGCCTCGAAGAGGAGGAGGATCTGTCCGGCGACGATGTCGGGGTCGATCGGCTGGATGGCGCTGACCTTTCCCGGCACCTCGGCGACGACGCAGGTGATGGCGGTGACGCCATAGACGCCGAGCGCGCTCATGGTCTTGAGATCGGCCTGCGCGCCTGCGCCGGCGCTGTTGTCGGAACCGGCGATGGTGAGGACGACGGGAGGTGCGGACATTTTTGATTCTCGGTTTTTGATTTTTGATTGAGGCTGCGCGCCGCGCTTCAAAGCCAGTTCAAATCCTGCCACCACCACTCCGCATGTCCGCAAATTTCTCCGAACTCGAAGGGCTGCACGTGACGGTGGACCGCGTGGAGCACATGCCGCAACTGGATGCGCCGCCGGAGCGTCCGCACCCGTTTGCGTATTTCCTGACGATCCACAATGACTCGGATGTGACGGTGACGATCAGGGGACGGAAGTGGGTGGTGACGGATGCGGACGGGCACTGCGTGGTGGTGGAAGGCGACGGCGTGGTCGGCCAGACGCCGTGCCTGGAGCCGGGAGAGCACTTCACCTACAACAGCTACCACACGATCGGTGCCGACAGCGCGGCGACGGGCGCGCTCTTCGGCGTGACGGAGGAGGGCGATTTCGTGTTCACGCGCATCCCGCGTTTTGAAATGCACGCGCCGCGGGGCTAGGCGTCACCCCTCCAGCCGGTAGCCGAGGCTGTGGACGGTGAGGACATGCTTCGGCTCGCCCGGCGTGTCCTCGATCTTCTGGCGCAGCTTCACGATGAGCTGATCGAGCGTGCGCGTGGTGCCGTAGTATTCGATGCCCCAGACCTCGCCCAGGATCGTGTCGCGCGAGACGGCGTTGCCGCGTTCGCGGAAAAGGAGCGCGAGCACTTTCAGCTCGCGCGGAGTCAGCTCGAACGCCTCCTTCCCGCGCTTGCCGCGCAGCGCCTTGCAGTCCACGCGCACTTTGCCAAAGGCGATCACGTCCGGCATGTCGGTCGCGCCGCCGCCGGGCTCCGCGCGGCGCAGGAGCGCATGCACGCGCGCGAGCAGTTCGCGGAGGCTGAAGGGCTTCGTCACGTAATCGTCCGCGCCGAGTTCGAGGCCCACGACCTTGTCGATCTCCTGGCCTTTCGCGGAGAGCATGAGGATCGGCACGCGGTTCTTCCCTGCGCGGATTTCGCGGCAGAGATCGTAGCCGCTTTTGCCCGGCAGCATGATGTCGAGGATCACGAGGTCGGGCTTGTGCTGGCGGAGCAGGGGAGTGGCCTGCTGGCCGTTGCCGCAGTCGCTCACCTCGTAGCCTTCGGCGCGCAGCGCGTCGCAGAGGCCGAGCCGGATGTGGGCGTCATCTTCGACAACGAGGAGGTGCTTTTTCATGAATGGGTGGAGCCCGCCAGCGGCAGGCGCAGCGTGAAGTTGCTCCCGCCGCCCTCGCGCGGCTGGTAGATGATCTCGCCGCCGTGCTCGTGCGCGAGCCGCTGGGCGAGCGTGAGGCCGAGGCCGCTGCCCTGGATGCCGCTGGAGAGCGAATCGTGCGCGCGGTAGAACGCCTCGAAAATCTTCCGCTCCTCGCCGTTGTGTACGCCGCTGCCGCGGTCGAGCACGCTCACGCAGACGTGCGCGCCGTCGAGGTAGGTGTGCAGTTCCACCTCCTTGCGTTCGCCCGCGTATTTCTCCGCGTTGGAAAGCAGGTTCACCAGAATCTGCGCGAGCGCGTCGTCATCGCCGATGACCGGATACGGCGGCGGCGCGGCCTGCCAGCGCGTGGTGAAGCCGCTCTCCTGCAGGTGCAGCTCGTGACCTTCCCACGCGCGCTCGATGACCGCATGCAGGTCGAGCGGCTTCTTGTCATATTGCTTCTGCTTCCGGTCCAGGCCGGCGAAATCGAGCACGTTATTGATCAGCCGCGTGAGGCGCTCGGCCTCGACCATGATGATGCGGAGATACTGCGGATGCTTGGCGGGGCTGGCGTTCCCGTTTTGCATCAGCTCGGCAAACATGCGGATCGAGGTCAGCGGCGTCTTCAGTTCGTGCGAGACATTGGAAACGAAGTCCGTCTTCTGCTGCGCGAGCGCGAGCTGCCGGCGCGCATCCGCCACCACCACCCAGCCGCCGCACGCGATCGCGCCCAGCGCGGTGGCGATGAGAAAGGTGAGCGTCCTCCGCAGCGCGCGCGCGGATTCGCGGACCTGCTCGGGCCTTTGCAAATAGAGCGCGGCCTCCCAGTGCGGCAGCGCCTCGCCGATCTCGGACGCCACGAACGGGCGCTTCCAGTCGCGCCCAGTCTCGCCCGGCGGCTGCGTGGCGATGGGCCGCGCCTTGTCGTCGAGCAGGGCGAGCACGAACTCCGGCTTCTCCACGCGCGGCACGCGGCTGTACGATTCCTCATCCCGCGACGGGAGTGCTGCGGGCCACAGGTCGCGCAGGTCGTCGGATGCGATGAGGCAGCCGAAAATCATGTCGGGCGCCTGCGCGGGACGGATCCAGAAAATGATGTCGAGCTGGTCCTGCACAAAGCGCGTGATGACGCCTTCATTCGCGTCGGACGTGAGCGCGCTGAAATCCGCGGTCGAGGGCGTGAGCTGCGAGAGGACCACGCCGTTGTTTGCGAAGACCTGCTGCGGCGCGACGTTGCGCGCCACCGCCTTGTCGAACTGCGCGAGTTGCTGCGGCTCCGGCGCGGCGTCGGCGGCCGTCTGCGACTGGTCCTTTCCAGCCGCTTCGTCCTTCGTGGCGCTGCCTTTCATCTGCGCCTTCTGTGGCATTTGCGGGGCCGGGCGCTGGGCGGACGCTTCGGATTTCATTCGCGATTCTGCGCCGGCCTTCTTCGCCTCGGGAACGGCGGCCTGCGGCGGCGCTTCCATTTGTAGCGCCTGCTGCGACTGCGCGCGTCGGGGTTCGTCCTCCTTTGGGGCGATGTTGCCGGACGCGTAGGCGCCCGATTTTGCAGCGGGCAGATTCAGCACGCTCTGCGATTCGTAGCCGCCCTTGCTCTTGCGGAGCTGCTCGGGGCGATTCAGCTCCTCGCCGGAGACCCAGTAAACCGTGGCCGGCGTGGTGCCCGCGAGCCATCCGCCGTTGCCGAGCAGAAACTTGCCCAGCTCCGGATCGCCAGCCGCGCGCTGCGCCGACGGCGCGCGGAGCTTGCCGTCCCCGCCGATTGCGAAACCGATCGCCTTCCGGGGCCACTCCTTTGTCAGCTCGCTTGTGAAGTTGTTCGCGAGCATTTGCGGGTTCTTCATCGCGAGCAGCCGCCGCACGGTCTCGTTGAAAGCGCGGCGCTCGTCGTCGATCAGCGCCCGCGCGGCGCTCGCGGCGTTTTCCGTCTCGGTCTGGTAAAGCTCCGCCGTCCGCTTCTCGAGGATGATCTGCTGCTCCTCCGCGCTGCGCAGCGCCAGCCAGCCGAGGATGATGCTCGGGAGCAGGACGGCGAGGAGGAAGATCCAGATGCTTTTTTTCATCGAGGGTGGGCTCGCGCGAGGGCTGCAGGGGAAGCTGTCGGCCTCCCCCGCAGCGGGCGCTGCGCGAGGACGCTACCGCTTCTGATACTTGTCCTGCCAGTTTTCGTATTGCATTTGCTTGCGGCTGGCTTTGCCGAGGCTGCCGTTCGATTCGACTTCCTTGGCGGCTTCTTCCAGCTTCCGATTCTCAAGCGCCAATCCGGGCACCTGCGCGGCGGCTGGAGCCGAGGCATTGCGGCTGACCTGGCTGCGGAGGAGATCGGCGGCGTCCTTGCTCCGGCCTTCATCGGCCAGCTTCACCGCACGCTCTTTGGCGAGGCGGTTTTCCATGACAGACACCTCGCGCATGACTTCGAGTCGCAGGCTGGCTTCGGATTTCTTCTCCTCATCGGTGAATCCGATCCGGGCCGACTGCTGCTGCGTGTCCGCCTTGCCGCCGTCCGCGGGTTCGTATTTCAAATCGACCGATGCGACTTCGAGCGGCGCGCTGGCTTTCTCCTCGATGACGCAGCGCACGAGGAAGCGCCGCTTGTCGCCGCCGAAATACTCCGGCAGCACGATGTCCGCCGAGCGGCCACGGCACTCGATCTCCGGCTGGCCGATGATTTCCTTCAGCCGTACGCCCTCGGGCACGCGGATGCGGATGGTGATGCCGCGCGCGACGAGCGAGCGCGCCGCGCCGAGTTCCTCGGCAAAGATGCCGGGCAGTTTCTCAGCATCGCGCACGTAGTAGTAGTTCGCGTTGCTGGCCTCCGCGAGGGCGGTCATGAGGTCCTCGTTGTAGTCGTCGCCGAGCCCGACGGTGGTGACGGAGAGGCCGTCGCGCCGGAGGTCGCGGCCGAGCGAGGCGAGGTCGCTGGTGCGGCTGGGGCCGACATTGGCGATGCCGTCGGAGAGCAGGACCACGCGGTTCACGAGTTCCTTTTCCAAATACCGCCGCACCTGCTTTGCGCCGAGCGTCACGCCCGCGTAGATCGCAGTGCCGCCGCCGGGGCGGATGCGCTCGATGCGCGATTTCAGCTCGTCGCGATTCCGGTCGCCGCCCACGCGCTCGGGCGCGATGAGCACGTCGGTGTCGTTGTCGAAAGTGACGAGCGAGAAATAGTCGTTGTCGCCGAGGTGGTCGATGGCCACGCACGCGGCCTGGCGGGCCTTTTCGATCTTCGCACCTTGCATGGAGCCGCTGCGGTCCAGGACGACGGAGAGATTCATCGGCGTGCGTTTGCCGTGTTCCGGGCGGCGGGCATCGAGGTCGATCTGCACCACGACTTCGCGCGGGCCGCGGTCGTAGATGAGGTCGCGCTCCGGCGCGACGCGGAGGGTGAGGTCGGCGCCCGGAGCGCCGACGGCTTGGCTGACGAGGATGGACGCCAGCAACGGGAGGAGATGGAGCTTTTTCATACCCGCACGCTAGCGCCGGATCACGCGCCGTGTGTCACAGCGGCGTGCGGAGATTGTAAAAAAAGGGTGAGACCGCCTGCAAGAAACACCAGCCCGCTATGACTCCGCGCGACTTCGGATGCCGGGACGAAAGAGCGCGCTATTTCTTTGCGGCGCTCTCGTTGGCGAGGTTGAGGAGGTATTGCTCGACCTGCGCGCCGAATTCCTCGGGATACTTCTCGGACTGCGACTGTTCGATGACGGCGCGCTCGCGTGGCGGGAGCGCGGCGAAGGATGCCTTCTTCGCGGCGGTCGTGCGCGAGCCGAGCTGGATCGCCTCGGGGCTGCCGGGCTCGTATTTTTCCGCGGCAGCGGTGCCGCCGGGCATCCCGGGCATTTTGCCGGGACCTTTGCCCGGTTTCTGGCCGGGCTTGGAGCCGGGCTTCGAGCCTGGCTGGCCGGGCTGCCCCGGCTGGCCGGCCTGTGCCATTTGCGAGGCGGGGCCTTCGCCCGGCATTGGCGGTGCGCTGGACGGCGTGATGCCGGACTGCGCCTGCGCCATCGCGGTCTGGGCCTGCGCGAGCGCCTGCTGCGCGGCGGCGGCCTGGGCCTGCGCGCCGGGCGTGTTCTGGGCGGCGGCCTGCGCGGCGGCTTCGGCGGCGGCTTGCGCGGCTTCCTGCGCGGCGGCTTGCGCTGCGGGGTCCTGCGGCGTGCCTTGGGCGGCGGCTTCGCCCGCTTTCTGCGCGGCTTGCGCGAGCTGGGCGGCGGCTTTCTGCGATGCTTGCGCGGCCTGCTGATTCGCTTTCTGCGCTGCGGCTTTGTCGCCCGCCTGCTGCGCCTCGGCGGCAGCGGCCTGTGCGGCTTCCGCCTTTGCAAGCTCCCCCTGAGCCTGCGCGGCGGCGGCCTGCGCCTGCGCGAGCTGCGCCTGCGCCTGCTGCTGCGCGTTTGCGGCCTGTGCGGCGTTTTCCTGGCCGAGCTGCTGCTGCGCCTCCGCGGCCACATCGGCAAGCGCCGTCTGCGCGCGGAAGAGCGCGTCGAGCGCCTTCAGCTCCGCAGCCTTCGCGGGTTCGCCGTCGGGCTTGTCGAGATGAGTCTTGGCCTCGCCCATCGCGGTGCTCGCGTCGCCGATCGTCGGGGCGGCGGCTGCCAGCTCGGCGGGGAGGTTTGCCTTGAAGGAATCCGTCTTCGTCCGCACCTCCTGCTGGCGGAATGCCTGCCCGTTGAAATAATCCATCGCCTTTCCCTTCTTCGCGGCGAAAAGCGCCACGCCCTTCGCCGTGTCCGCCTCCAGCTTCTGCTCGGCCACGATGATCTCCGCGAGTTCCTGCTGGGCCTTTTGCGCCGCGGCGAGCGCCGCCTGCGCGGCCTGCGCCTCCGCGGCAGCCTGTGCGATCTGCTGCTCGGCCTGCGCGAGATTCTGCGCCGCGGCCTGCTGCGCGGCGGCGGCTGGAGCGGGCTGGTTCGCCTGCGCAGCCTGCGCGGCTTTCTGCGCGTTCGCCGCAGCCTGCTGCATCGCTGGCGCGGCCTGTGGGGCCGCATTCGCGGCCTGCTGCGCGAGCTGCTGCGCCTTGTCGGCGAGCGCGGCCTGGCCGGACTTGTCGGGATTCTGCGCGGCGGCGGCCTGCTGCTTTGCGAGTTCGTGCGTGTCCTTCTGGAGCTGCGCCAGATCCTTCGCCAGATCGCCCGAGCCCTTGCCTGCGGCGGCGTCCGCCTTGGCGATTTCCTGCTGCACCTTTGCCTCCGCGGCCTTGATCGCGGCGAGCGCTTCCTTTGCGTTCCTGGCTGCCGCGTCGCCGTTCTTGTCGGTCATCGCGGCGCGGGCCTCCTGCATTTTCTCCTGCGCGGCCTTCAGGTTTTGGGATGCGGCGGGCGCGTCCTTGTCGAGCGTCTGCGCCACGTCATCGCTCTTCCGGGCGAGATCACCCTGCGGATCCTCCAGTGCCACGAGATCCTCCTTCCGCCCGTCCTTCTGCTCGGCGAACTGCCGCTGCAGGTTCTTCTCCGCGTGGAGCTGCTCGCGGGTCATCTTCTTCTGCTTCGAGTCGAGCTGCTGCGCCTCGGCCTTCTTGTCGAGCCACCGGTCGAAATCCTTCTCCCCGGCCGCCTTCTCCGCCTTTTGCGCCAGCTCCTTCTGGTCGTCGATCATCTTCGCCAGCTCCTTCTGCGCTGCGCGCAAAGCCTCCGCGCGATCCTGCGGCGGCGCGATCTCGCGGGCCAGCTTGCGCATCGCATCGCGCGCCGTCTTCTCCTCCGTCACCGCCTTGAAAAGCTGCCCCTGCTTCAGCGCCGCCGCCGCCGCGTCCACGCTCGGCTGCACCTTTTCCACCGCCGCGAGTCCTTTTTGGAAACGCGCCGCCATCTCCGCATTCGCGGGGTCCTTGGCAAACTGCCCGATCTTCTCCGCCGCCATCTTCACCTCCGCGGCGATCGCCGCCTGCTCGCCCTCCTGCCCCTGCAGATTCGCCTGCATCGCCGCCTCGAAATTCTCCGGCTTCCGCCCGCCCGACCACTGCCCGAGCTGGATGCCGTTCTGGAGATTCACCGACTGCCGGTCCGCGAGCTGCGTGAGCTGCTGCGAAATCTCCAGCGCCTCCTGATTCCGCAGGTGCTCGGCGAGCAGCCGCTTCATCTCGGTGATGAGCCCTTTCTGCGCCGTGTAGGCTGCGCTCACCTCCTTCTTTTGCTGGCCCGCGTCCGCCGCACCGCGCGCCTTTTCCAGAAGATCCACCACCGCCTTCATCTCGCTGCCGCTGAGCTTTGCCAGCGTCTCGCGCAGCGCCTGCACCGTCTTCGTCTCCTCGCCCGCCAGCCCGTTGCGCTCGTATTCTCCGAGCATCGCATCGAGCTGCTCCACCAGCCGCTGCGCGTCGCCCCGGAGCTGCTGCTGCTTTACCTCCCCCTCCCGGATGCGCTCCGCAGTCGGCACCGCCGGCGCGGCGGAAAGGACGGGGACCAAGCTGCTGGCGAGGATGAGGTAAAAGGGCAGACGTTTCATGGTGCGGGCAGGGTGGAAAGAACGGGCGAGTGTCCCACTGTGGGGGCCGCCCGTCAAACCTGTGAATTTGCGTGTGTGGAGGGTGTCGCGCCGTCCGTTTTCCACCGGCCATGCGCGTGGTGGAGAAGGCGACGCCGTGTGTCCCGTATCGGTCAGAC
>JANOBH010000206.1:0-3714 GCA_031411535.1 Chthoniobacter sp.
TGGTTCAGGTTGGGCTTTGGTTTTTCGGGACCAAAGACGTACTGCCAGTGGTCGGTGCGGAAGGGACCGCAGTCGCCCCACTGGGCGTAGCAGATCTTGCCGGTCTCGCTGTTGCGGACGGCGACCCAGCGGTCGCGGCAGACGGATTTTCCCTCCTCGACGTAGGCCTCCTTGAACCACGGGATGACGAGCCTGGCCTCGGGCTTGGAGCTGCCGCGGGTCACGTCATTGTAGGGGAGGGCGATGTAGAAAGGGTTCTGACGCGGGATGAAATTGGCGGGGATGTAGCCGCGGCGTGCGCCGGGGTTGGGGTTGTCGTAGCCGCCGTAGCTGGTCTGCCAGTTGAGATCCCAAGAGCTGCTGACGTTGTGGACGGGGTTGTTGCCGCCCGCCGGTTCGCCGATCCAAAAGGTGGTGGTGACGATCCTGGTTTTCCACGGGTACTTTCCGGAGACGCCGAGGGTGCGAGAGGTGGTGGGGATGACAACCTGCGGCTCCATCTTGAGGATGGCGCTTTCGCGGAGCTTCATGGCGTACTTTGCGAAATCGGAACTGCTGACGTAAGGCGACGACTGCGCGGCGGATGAACCGGCGCAAAGGAGCAGGGCGGAAATGGGGGTGAGAATTCCTGCAAGGAGCGCTTTCATGGTGAGGAATGGGGACTGTTTTTTTAGGCGATGGCCGGGGGACGGTAAAGGGAAAGTTTTCCTCGGAGTGTCGTGTTTTGGTCGCCGGAAGCCTGCATTTTACAGAGAAACGCCAGAGAAGCGCCGCTACAGGAGGGGAACCGCCGTGATTAGGCCAATCGTCGGGGGAAGGCGTCGGTTGCTTGAGCGACTTCTTTGTGAAGCGGCTAGTGCCGGGTCTCGCGCGCGGCACCGGCAGATCTCGCGGCGATGACGTCGCCTTCGCCGAGGCGGCGCTTGTACATTTCCAGCGCGATGCCATAGCACTGCTGCGCGAGCACCGGGTTGTAGCGCGGGCCTTCGTCGCGGATGAAAGCGTGCGCGCCATTGACCTCGTGCCATTGGAAAAAAGTGCCCGCGGCTTCCATCGCGGCGTGGATTTTCAACCGGCCCTCGAGCGGCACGTGCGGATCCTGCCGGCCCCAGATCATGAGCATTTCGCCGCCGATCTCGGGGATGCGGTCGAGCGTGTTGTCATTCATCCCGGCGCCGAGGCCGCGCTTGTGGATGTCGGTGGCGTAAAAGCATGTCGTCGCCAGCACGCCGGGATTCATCGCCGCGCGGAATGCGAGGTGGCCGCCGATGCAGATGCCCATGACGCCGAGTTTGCCGGTCGATGCCGGATGCGTGCGCAGGAAATCGAGCGCGGCGCGGGCGTCGGCATCGTAGGCTTCGAGCGGTTTGGCGGTCTTGAGCGCATTGCCGCGATCCGCGCCCGCGCTGTCGTAGGCGAGGACTGTGCCGGCGGGTTCGTATTCATGGTAGATCTCGGGCGCGGCGACGATGAAGCCGTGGCCCGCGAGCATCGCCGCCGTCCGGCGGATCGGGCCGGTGACTTGGAAGATCTCGGAGTAGAGCAGGATGCCGGGGTAGCGGCCTTCCGCGACGGGGCGGAAGACGTGCGTGCGCATCGGGCCGCTGGGCGTGGAAAGATCGGTGGATTCGTGGTCGGTGACGGTCATGGCGGGAGGCGGAAGTCCAATGAGGCTGCGGCGGTCAGAAAATGACGGGGCGCTTTGGCCTGCCGGCGGAGTCGGGCGTGACGACGCGGAGCAGGATGAAGACAAGCACGGCACCGAGCGGAATCATGGCGGGAAGCCAGACGAGCCACTGGCTGAAGATGAGCATCGCGACCATGGCATAGGCCACCAGCGCGATCAGGCCGATGAGGGGCGCCCACCATTTTTTCAGCCGCGGCACGCGGTAGCTGATGAGCATGAAGGCGGCGATGATCACCGCCTCCGCCCACATCGGCGCGCGCCGGATGAAGGACTGATTCTGGATCGTGGCGATGGCGGCGGCGAAAAGCTGGCCCGGCGATCCCTTGCGGCGCGCTGCGAAAGGCACGGTGCGCGCCGGCGCGTCGGTGCGGGAGAGGAGGACGATGCCGCCTTTCACCTTTCCGAGCGGCACCGAGGTGGCGCGGCCCGCGGCGGTCTGCTCGCTGGCGAGGATGAGATCGTCGAAACTGAAATCCCCGCGCGGCGAGCCAAAGTCCACGCGCATGCGGCCGGCGGCGTCGATGGGAATGCGCACATTTTTTCCAAGCATGATGTGCGAGCCGAGCTCCACCGCCACGTCGTCGGGCGTGAGCTGCTTCCAGAGCATCACGGCCTGCAGGGCAAAGGCGGGGACGACCTGGCCGCGGTAGCGCAGCACGAGCGGGACGGAATTGTAGCGCTCATAGACGGGCGGGAGATTGATGAAACCGATGGTCGCCGAATGGCGAAAATTCTCGGTCGGCTGGTGCTCGATGAGCGTGAACTCGGGGATGGCGCCAGCCGCGCCCTTCACGTTGCGCAGCGTCGGGACTTCCTGCAGCGGCGGGATGACGGTCGGATCCTCGGGAAAACCCAGTTCGGAGCCGAGCAGCGTTTTCGGCGCGGTGAGGATCTGATCGCGCAGCATTTTCTCGTAGCCCGGCAGCCGCCGGATCTGCTCGTCGGGCAGGCCGAAGCGTCGCCAGTCGAGGATCTCGTCGATCGCCACGAGCTCCGGCTGGAGCGGCAGGGTGGCTTGGAAAAAGATCGCGAATTCCACCGGCGTCCACGGCCAGGGCCGGGAGGCGAGGCTGCTGTCGTCGATGGCTACGAGTGTGACCGGTGCGGGCGGCGCGCCGCGGCGGCTGTTCATCGCGAGGAAGTCCGCAAAGGCATTGTCCCACGCCGCGAGCGGCTCCTGCCGGGACCCGTGCATGAGGGCGAGGCCGGCGAGAAGCACGACGAACATGAACTGTGCTCCGGTGCGAAACATGGCGCGCAATGAGCGGGATTTTGTCCGCGACTCCAAGCACAAAAACCCCGCGCGGATTTCCCGAAACACGTGTGCCTGATCTCGTCCGGGCCAGCCGTTTTTCGAACCACGGATTGCACGGATGACGCGGATTTTCAGACATCCCATCCGTGCAATCCGTGCAATCCGTGGTCGGAAAGCTGCCGGAGAATGTTTCGTCAACCGCCCGGAAAGACCGGCAGGGGGCCGCCGCGCCGCGGCAAAAAAAAGCCGCCAGAGAGCTACGACAAAGCAAGTCGGACGACCGTTGCTGCCTTCCGGCCCTGGCGGGGTTGGTCTGCCTGCAATCCGTAGTCCCTGACGGGACCGGCACTATGGAAGGCGCCGCGCGCATGACAAATGATTTCTCGCAGAACGCACATGAAGCCGCCTTTTTCCGGGAAACCGCTTGCATTGAAGAAAATTCAAAGCTTTAACGTGCGCCGTCGATTTCGTGGCGCTAACTTTTTACCGCGAACTCCCCCGCTTCACATTTAGACCCCTCAACACCACCGCTTCTTATGGCAAAAATCCTCCTCGGCATCGCTCTCGCCGTCATGCTCGCCACAGCCGCCCTTGGCTATCTCGCCAAAGGCAATATCGACAAGCTGCAAGGCAAGCTTGCCGACACCAAGGGTACGCTGACCACGACCCTGACGACCTTGGCCACCACCAAGACGGACCTGGCCAAGACTAAGGATGATCTGACCGCGGCGAATACGAAGATCGAGGAGAAGGACAAGGAGATCGCCACGCA
>JANOBH010000207.1:0-20539 GCA_031411535.1 Chthoniobacter sp.
CTGGCCGGCGAACATCACCGCGCTGCCGAAGCATCCGATCTGCAACGGCGTGAAACCGTTCACCCTCGACGACGAGCTTTACTACCACATGCGGTTCAAGGACGGCATGGCTGGCGTCACGCCGATCCTCAGCGCCGTGCCGCCGGAGAAGTCCGTCTGGCCAAAGGACAACGCGCGCGGTGGAAACGCGGCCGTTCGCGCCGAGGTCGCCGCGGGCCAGCCCCAGCACGTCGCATGGGCCGTCGAGCGGCCCGACGGAGGCCGCGGCTTCGGATTCACCGCCGGGCACACTCACCGCGGATGGGCCAATGACGATCAGCGCAAAATCCTGCTCAACGCGATCCTCTGGACGGCCAAAGCCGAGGTGCCGCCGAACGGCGTGGAGTCCACCGTGAGCGCCGCCGACATCGCGGCAAATCTCGATGCGAAAGGCCGGACCGCGGCGCCAGCGCCAGCGCCGCCAATCCCGAATCCGCCCCCGCCAGCCGTCGCGCCGACGCCTTCCGCAAAGCCTTCCCCGGCGCTCGCCCAGCTCCTCGGCCCGCTCGCGAACGATCTGCTGGCGGCCCTCTCGATGGACGGCCCGGCGAATGGCAGCGCCGATTTTTCCCGCACACCGGCCGCCGCAAAGTTTGCCGACAGCGTGGAATTCGGCCCCGATGACGGCCGGCAGTCCGCGAGCTTTGCGGGCAAAAGGGCGGTCCTCGTTTTCGATCCGCCGCTGATCCTCGGCCCGGCTTACACCCTCGCGACCTGGATGAAACTGCCCGTGCGCGGCAATCCCGGCAACGTCTGGCAGGCCATGGACGACTGCGCGCTCATCGTGCTCGGCGACGACTTCACCGCGTGGCGGCAGGGCCGGCAGGTTTTCGCCTCCGGCGCAAAAGCGCTCGCCGGCTGGCATCACGTCGCCGTGACCTGCGACGGCGCGCGCCTGCTCTTCTATCTCGATGGCGAGCGGAAAGGCGCGCAGGTCGCCACCATCGAACCCGTCCTCAAAAGCATCGGGAATCACTACAAGTCCGACCGCCAGACAAAGAACTGCGACCGCCTCGACGACATCTTCATCTTCAGCCGCGAACTGACCCCGCCGGAAATCGCGCAAGTGATGCGGCTGCGCCTCCCCACCGCCGCCGCGCCAGCCGCGAAGTAGAGGCAGCGCTGCAATTCGCCCTGACCGCATGGTCCCGCCGAAAACTTTCCCTTGCCTGATTCTTGTTTTCATTTAATACTGAAAATACGAAATGGAAAAGAGCGACACCCAGACCAACTCAACCGAAGCGGCCCGCCTCCACGCCGCGCGCGACGAGTTCGTCACGCAATGGGGCGCGATCGGCAGCGCCTGGGGGATCAACCGCACGATGGCGCAGATCCACGCGCTCCTCATCGTCACCCCAGGCCCGCTGACCACCGACGAGGTCATGGAGGAGCTGAAGATCAGCCGCGGAAACGCCCACATGAACCTGCGCGAACTCACGGGCTGGGGCCTCGTCCGCAGCGTCATCCGCAAAGGCGAGCGCAAAGAGTATTTCGAGGCGGAAAAGGACGTCTGGAAGATGTTCTGCATCATCGTCCGCGAGCGGAAGCGCCGGGAGATCCGCCCGGCGATCAATGTGCTCAAGGACTGCATCGACCGCGCCGACGGGCTGAAGTCCCCCGAGGCGGTCGCTTTCACCGCGCAGACCAAGGCGCTCTGCGAGTTCATGGAAATGGCCGACGGAGTCCTGAGCAAGATCGTCCGCTCCGAGCAGAGCAGCATCGTCCCGTGGGCCCTGAAATTCCTGAAATGAGCCGGCCCTTTTTTTTGAGCGGATGTTTCATTATTTCCTGAAAAACCGAAAACAACCGAACATAGAATACCACACGCCATGAACTACATCGTCTGCACCTACGCCCTCTACCTCGCCATCAGCATCGGCCTCACTGTCTGGGTCGCGAAGACGCTTCACAAAAACGGCCGCCTGTTCCTCGTCGATGCCTTCCATGGCAATGAGCCGCTCGCGGATTCCATCAATCACCTGCTGCTCGTCGGCTTCTACCTGATGAATGTCGGCTACGTCACCCTCGCCCTGAAATACGGCGACAAGGCCGCGAGCCTCCAGGAGCTGCTGGAAGTCCTCAGCACGAAGATCGGCGCGGTGCTCCTCATCCTCGGCGCGATGCACTTCTTCAATCTCTACGTCTTCAACAAGATGCGGAAGCGCGCGCTGCTGCACGGCGCTCCGCCTCCGCTGCCGCCCGATGCGCGCATCCCCGTCGCCGGCCAAGCCTGAACGGCCAAAGCCATGAAACGCCTCTACATCCTCTACGACGGCACCTGCCACATCTGCCGGCGCTGCCGGACCTGGCTCGACCGGCAGCCGGCGTTTGTCCCGCTGGTCTTCATCCCGCTGCAATCCCCCGAAGTCGCCTGCCGCTTCCCCGGGATCGAGGCGCTGCACCCGGAGCGCGAGATCGTGGTCATCAGCGACACCGGCGACGTGTGGCAGGGCGGCAGCGCGTGGGTCATGTGCCTGTGGGCGCTGCGGGAGTATCGCGAATGGGCGCAGCGGCTCGCGCATCCCGCACTGCTCCCGCTCGCCCGCCGGGCCTGCGAACTCGTTTCCGAGAACCGCTTCAAACTCAGCCGCTGGCTTTTCCGCACCGCCAGCACGGACGAACTGCGCGAGAAGCTGGAAACACCACCCGCCCCGGCATGCGGGAACGAAGGCTACTGCAAGGCGCGATGAGCATGAGCCGCTTCACTCGCGAGATTGTGGAAATGGCCGGACCCGGTGCGCTCAGCGTGCCGGTGCGGCGGTGGAGTGCCCTCGCGCTCGTCGCAATCGCCGGCTCCTGTCTCTACGGCGCCTCGCTGAGCCTCGTCGTGCGCGACTGGCATACCGGCGCCGCCGCCCTGTGGCTGGCAATCTCGGCGGGCGCGGCGTGGGGCGTCTTCATACCGGTGCTCTGGCTGGCGACACGGCAGCCGCTGCTGGAATGCATCGATCGCTGTCTCGTGACGATGGCTTGCGGCGAAGTCGTCCTCGCCAGCGGAGCGCTGGTGAATCTCCTCCTCTGGCGGGCACTGCCGCTGGCAGAGGCGGTGCCGATCAATGCCGTCATCGTCGCCATCTCGAACGTCGCGATGTTCATCATCCTCGCGGCGCAGATGCGGGGCGGCGGCGTGCCGGTTTTGAAATCCCTCGCGCTCTGGATGCTCGCGCTCAACGGCAGCGGGGCCGTCTTTTTCTGGTCGCTCTACCGCGTCCTTCACGGCGTATGAACTGGCAAAAAAATCCCTTCACCGTGCGCGGGCGCATTCGCCGCTGCTGGCTGTTCGTGTATCGGACGCCCGCCGCATCCGTCCGGGCGCTGCTTCCCCCGCAGCTCGCGCCTGTCACGCGCGACGGCTTCGCGTTTTGGAACATCGTGGTCTGCGAAGTCGGCGGACTGCGCCCCGCATTCCTTCCGGCAGCGCTTGGCATCGGCTACTGGCACGTCGCCTACCGGCTGCATGTCCAGGCGCAGACGGAGCCCGGTGGCCTCATCGAAGGGCTGCACTTTCTCCGCAGCGATTGCGACAGCCCGCTCGTGGCGCTGGCCGGAAACGCGTTCACGGATTTCCGCTTCCACCGTGCGCGCGTCGAACTCTCCGGTGAGAGGTCCGGCGTCACAGGGCGGATTCGCGCCCCCGGCGGAGACGCGGACTTTCAGCTCAACCGCGAGACGCCGCCGATCCTCCCGCCGGGCTCGCCCTTCGTCAGCACCGGAGAAGCCGCGGACTGGCTCAAATACAAGCCGTTCGGCATTTCTCCGCACGCAGCCGGGTCGGTCAATGTCGTGCGGGTCGTGCGCGACGAGGCGGCGTGGCGCAGCCGTCTGGTGACGGTGGAAAGCGCGCGCTGGGAGTTTCTGGCGGGGCGCGAGACGGCGCTGGAGATTTGCTATGAAGTCGAACCGATCGACTACCAATGGGAGCGCGGGCGCATTTTCCCCGTGAAATCATGCGCGTCCTGATCACCGGCGGGACGGGCTTTCTCGGGCGTCCGCTCGTCGCGCACCTCGCGAGCCTCGGCTACGACTGCACGGTGCTGACGCGCGATGCGTTCAGGGCCGCGCGGTGCGGGTTTCCAGGATCGGTGAAGATCGCACCTTCGGAGGGTCCGCTGCCGGCGGCGGATGCCGTGATCCATCTGGCGGGCGAGAGCATCGTGGGGCTGTGGACGGAGCGAAAACGCCGCGCGATCTGCGCCAGCCGCGTCGAAGGAACGCGCCGGCTCGTCGCGGCACTGCGCGCCAGCCCCACCCGCCCGCACACTTTGCTGTCAGCTTCCGCGGTCGGCATCTATGGCGACCGTCCTGGCGAGACGCTCGACGAAACATCGCCGCCCGATCCGGCGAATCGCTTCCGCGCCGTGGTCTGCCGGGAGTGGGAGGACGCTGCGAATGAAGCGGCCGACCTCGGCATCCGCGT
Source organism: Chthoniobacter sp. (assembly GCA_031411535.1). GTDB lineage: Bacteria > Verrucomicrobiota > Verrucomicrobiia > Chthoniobacterales > Chthoniobacteraceae > Chthoniobacter. Next base: position 4,457 of record JANOBH010000207.1, read on the forward strand.
CGTCAATCTCCGCATCGGCAATGTGCTCGATCCCTCCGGCGGCTACCTCGGCGGGCTGCTGACCGTCTGCCGCCTGCTGGGCGGCGTGCAGTTTGGGAATCCGAACGCCGCAATCTCATGGATCGCCCGCGACGACGCGGTGCGGCTCATCTCTTTCGCCCTCGCGAATGACCGCTGGTTCGGCCCGCTCAATGTGACTGCGCCGTCACCCGCGACGCAGCGGGAGTTCGCCGCGGAACTGGCGCTGGCGCTGGACCGGCGCCCGATCGCGCAGATCCCCGCGTGGCTCCTCCGGACGATGCTCGGGGAATTCTCGCGCGCGCTGCTCGACGACCAGCGCATCCTTCCCGCGAAGGCGACAGCCGCGGGAGTTCCCTTCGCCCATCCGAACCTCCGGGGTTGTCTTACAGCCCTGCTCGCACCGATTCGGTGAGCGGCGCCGTTGCGCGCTCCCGCGTGTCCGCTATGGATTCCGGGCGATGCACGACCTCGGCAAAATGCTTTTCCTCATCGGCCTCGTGCTCGCCGCGGCGGGCGCGGTGATGTGGAGGACGGGCGGTCTCGGCGGGCTGGGGCGGCTGCCGGGGGATATCTTCGTGCAGGGGAAAAGCTCGGCGTTCTATTTCCCGATCGTGACGTGCCTCGTGGTCAGCTTGGTGCTGACGCTGGTGGTTTGGCTTTTCCGGCGGTAGCCGGATGCCGGAGGGACAGGCTCCTGCATGTCCCGCTCTCCATCTGCGGACGCCGCACAGGAAGTCAGGGAACGCGCGGAAGCGCGTCCCTCCGCAGGTACGGGCTTCGCGTTGCTACGCTTTCCCGCTGAGGCCGAAGGCGTCGTGGGCGAGCTGGGCGGCTTCGTTGATCTTCGCCTCGTCGATGATGACTGCGGTCTTGATTTCGCTGGTGGAGATGAGCTGGATATTGATGCCGCCGGCACTCATGGCCTCGAAAAGGCGGGCGGCGACGCCGCTGTGCGAGCGCATGCCGATGCCGACGATGGAGAGCTTGGCGATGCCGTCCTCGGTGACGATGTCCTTCGCGCCGATCTCTTTCATCACGGACTCGACGGCCTGCTGGGCCTTGGGGAGCTCGTCCTTGTTCAGCGTAAAGGAGATGTCGTTCGTGTCGCCCACGCTGTCGCTCTGCACGATCATGTCGAGGATGACATTGGTGGCGGCGAGCGCGCCAAAGATCTTGGCGGCGGTGCCGGGCCGGTCGGGGACCTGCCGGATGGTGACCTTGGCCTGGTTTTTCTCGATGCTGACTCCGCGGACGACGACGTTTTCCATATCTTCGGTTTCTTCGGTGACGATGGTCCCTGGGTTGTTGTTGAAAGAGCTGCGCACCTCGAAGACGACGCCGAATTTCTTTGCGAACTCGACGCTGCGCGACTGCATGACCTTGCTGCCGCTGGAGGCCATTTCGAGCATCTCCTCGTAGCTGATGGTGTCGATCTTCCGGGCGCTGGGGACGATGCGGGGGTCGCACGTATAGACGCCATCCACGTCGGTGAAGATCTGGCAAACATCGGCCTTGATCGCTGACGCGATGGCGATGGCGGTCAGGTCGCTGCCTCCGCGCCCAAGCGTGGTGATGCGGCCGTCGGTGGTCTCTCCCTGGAAGCCTGCGACGATGACGATCTCGTCGTCGTTGAGGTGCGCGTGGATCTGCTTCGGCGTGATGTTCGCGATCTTGGCCTTGGTATGGACACCGTCGGTGACGATGCCGGCCTGCGCCCCGGTCAGCGACACCGCCTTTTTCCCGAGCCCATGAATGGCCATGGCCGTGAGCGCGATGGTCGTCTGCTCGCCAGTCGAGAGGAGCACGTCCATCTCGCGCTCGGCGGGGTTTTTCGAAACCTGCTTCGCGAGTTTGATCAGCCCGTCGGTCACTCCGCTCATCGCCGAGACGACCACGACGACGCGATGGCCGGCCTCCTGTGTGGCGATGACGCGGCGGGCGACGTTGAGGATGCGTTCGGGATTGCCGACGGAGGTTCCGCCGTATTTTTGGACGATGAGGCTCATCGGAAAAGGGGGCGCATCATTCCGCGCAGGGTGGGGTGTGTCAACATGAGCATCCGGCAGAGGGGCCGGTCTTCTTCATTTTCTCCTTCTTCATCTTTTTCCCGGAAGAAGATGGAGAAGGAGAAGAAGAGCTTCGGCTTTCCCCTACTGCAGCACCTCGAACTGGCTCATCAGGCGGAAGCTCTCGTAGCGCTCATCCACGTCGGCCTGGGTGAGGGTGCGGAGGCGCTCGAGGGAGAAGGCCTCTACATTGAAGCTGGCGAGGATGCTGCCGAAGACGACGCCTTTGCGCAGCGATTCAAAGGTGACGGTGCTGTGATCCTGCGCGGCCAGGTAGCCGGCGAGGCCGCCGGCAAAGGTGTCGCCCGCGCCGGTGGGGTCGTGGATGTCCTCAAGCGGGTAGGCGCCGCAACTGAAGAAGCGCGCCTCCGGCCCGAAGAGCAGCGCGCCGTGCTCGCCTTTCTTGATGACGACGTAGGCGGGGCCCATCGCGCGGATTTTTGCGGCGGCTTTGATGAGGCTGGTCTCCTTGGTGAGCATGCGGGCTTCGCTGTCGTTGAGGATGAGCATGTCCACGCGGGCAAGGAGGCGCAGGAGTTCTTCGAGGGCGATATTGATCCAGAGGTCCATCGTGTCGGCGATGACGAAACGCGGGCGCTGCATCTGGTCGAGGACGTGGTTCTGAAGGTTCGGCCCGATGTTCGCGAGGAGGACGTAAGGCGCGGACTGGTATCCGGAGGGGAGGACGGGATTGAAGTGCTCGAAGACGTTCAGTTCCACGCTGCGGGTTTCGCGGGTGTTGAGGTCCCACATGTATTCGCCGGACCAGCGAAAGGTTTTCCCAGGGACCGTCTGCAGGCCCTGCAGATTGATCTGGCGGGAGCCGAAATAGTCGATGTGCTCCTTGGGAAAGTCATCGCCGACGACGCCGACGAGAATCACCGGGGTGAAGAAACTGGCCCCCACCGCGGCGTAGGAAGCGGAGCCGCCGAGCAGGTCGGCGTGCTCTTCCACGGGCGTTTTGACGGTATCGAGGGCGATGGAACCAACAACAAGGACGGGCATCCGCCTCAAATGCAAAACCGCCGCCGGGATGACAAGGAATAATTGGCCGCCGCCGCGTCAGCCCGTACCTGGAGGCGGGATTCCCCCGCGCCGCTCCCGTTCCGCGCGTTTCCGGTGGAACGCGCTAAACGGAGCGCCGCGACCGATACGAATGGCAATGCGCGCGCATGCGACGCTCAGCTCCCGTTTTTCACCAGGCTGCGGCCCGTGTAATCAATCCTGTGCAGATAGACCGGCTGGCCGCGCGATTGAAAATACTCGTCCACCGCCTTTCTCGCGCCCTCCCAGTGACCGTAGTCGTCGATGATCAGCACACCGTTCGCGGTCAGCAGGGGGTAAAGGTGCGTGAGTTCATGCTTGGTTGACTCATACCAATCCGTATCGAGCCGCAAGAGACTGAGGAGGGACGGGAGCGTGGCCGGGATCGTGTCCTCGACCTTTCCCTTTACCAAGTGAACCTTTTCCGCCGGGTAACCCGTGGAAAGTATGTTGGCCCGGACGTCATCCAACCCCGCATAACACCACACCCCGGTTCCCTTCGGTTCTTTCTTGAGCTGCTCGTCTGCTGAGACACCGTCCCGGCTCCTGTCGTGCTCGGTGGGTGCGGACATGCCTTCAAACGTGTCATACAGATACAGTTCCCTGGTCTTGTCGCCGAGAGCCATCAGCGTGAGTGCGACCGTCATCATGCTGCCGCCTCTCCACACGCCGCATTCCGCGATGTCTCCGGGAATGTGATTCTGCGACACATAAGTCACCGCGTTCACCAGCGCAGTCATGCGGTCGACGCTCGTTCCGGTGAACGGCTTGGCAGTCGAAATGATTTTCCGCTGCTCCTCGGTCAGATCTCCCATCGAGCGAAAATCGGCCACCGACGGCGGATAGTATCGCACCAGATCAAAGCCCAACCGGTTCAGTGCCCCTTTTAGTAGTCGCCTCATATTTTCATACTGGGAGTGAGTAAGACTCAGATACGGAAAACCGGGACGGCAGCGAATTCGATGCGCTCCGAGGACTGCCCCGATCATGTCGAGCCGCTCACCATTTCCAAGGCTTTTCCTGCCTCGCCCAGGTTTCCGGCTGGGGTCGGCGAGGCGGCGTCCTAAGGACCGCACCCGATCGATCCGTCGCGGGGCGCGTCTTCCACCCACAGGCGCCTGCGCGCGCGGCTACTCCGCGGAGGCGGGGCGCCGGGAGGCGGCGAAGCGGTGGAGGCGGACCTTGGGGCCGCAGTCGGCGTCCACGGGGAGTTCGCGCCAGCCGGCGATGTCGAAGAACAGCGGGCGGCGGTCGAATTTCCCGAAGAGCCGGGAGAGCGGCTGCGCGGCGGCGATGGGCAGCGAGACGGTGGCGGTGCGGCCTTTGATGCGGACGGTGGCCCAGCGCAGCGGCAGGCCGGCGGTGGCGTCGATGACGCGCGCTTTCGCCGAGCGGCCAGGCAGGGTCAGCGCCCAGCGGAGGCTGCCTTCGAGGAGCGTCTCGATGGCGAGGTGGAGCACGGCTCCGCGAAAACTCAGGAGCGGTCGCGGCAGCCGCACTTTCAAGCGGAGAGCCCCGCGGCCCTGCTCGGCGCTGACGATGGGGTGGTGCGCGTGGCGGCTCTGGGGGCGGAGCGGGACATGAAACGCCTCGATCTCCTGGGCGTGGGCGACGAAGCGTTTGCGCGAAAGCATCTGCGTCTCATGCGCCTGGATGGCGTCGGCTTTGAGACCCTTTTCCGCGGGCGAAAGCCGGACCGTGCGCGCTTCGAGGGCGAGCGCCGCCTTTGGCGCATGCACCAGGTAGCTGAGCACGTGGCCGATCTGGGTGCCGCGGCTGCGGAGGCGGTCGAGGGCGATCTGGAGGAGGACGAAAAATCCGCTGTGATCCGGATGCGTGTCCTCGGCCGCGGGGGTGATGATGTAGGTGGGCCGCCAATCGGCGATGAGGGCGCAGAGGGTTTCGAGCGCGGCCTCGCTCCCGGCCATGAGCAGCGGGGTCACGCCCTGGTCCGGCCAGCCGAGAAAGTGCGCCTCCGCGGGTTCGCCGATTCCGAGGACGGCGAGCGCATCCAGCGCCTCCTGCCGGCGCCGCGCGCCCCAGCCCTGCCTCGCCTTTGCATCGAGAAAAATCCGCCGCTGCATGACGCGCTGCGGCCACGGATTGCGGTCGCCGCTTGTCAGAAAGACGAAGCGCATCTGCGCGCCGACGGCCACGGCCTTCTGCACCAACCCGCCGGCGCCGAGCGATTCGTCGTCCGGATGCGGCGCGAAAAAGAGGACACGATCGGAGGCCTGGAGTTGGAGGGCGGGCGACATGTGGGGTGACACTAGGCAGGCGGCGTATCGCCCGGCGAGAGCGAATTGCGCGGGAGCATCCGCCGCACGGCGCACCACGCGCCGCAGAGGATCACGTCGAGCGCGATGGCGGCGAGCACCCAGTTCACCCACTCGACTGCGTGGGCGAAGCGCGGCACCCGGTCGCCGACGGCGAAGACGGTGGCGCAATACAGCCCGAGCGACAGCCACAGGATCATCGCGGCGCCGAAGCGCCGCGGCGTCATGCAGGCCGCCAGCCCGAGGAGCGCGAGCACGCCCATCCAGCGGGCCTTGAGCGAAAAGGCGCGCGTCTGCTCATCGAAGTCCGCCTCGACCACCGAAAAGTTCCACGCCACCCAGTCGAGGAGAGGCACAGCTCCGAATTCGCGCCTGCGGCCTTCCGCCGAGAGCGCCGCGTAACCGGCCTCGTCGCGGCCGTACATCATCCGCATTTCCTGCGCGTTCTTTTTCCAGAACTCCCCGGCGATGACGTCCTGCTTTTCCCAAAACGTATCCGGTCGAAAGTTGCTGCGGGCGTAGTCGGCCCGCATGGCGATCAGGCATTTCAGCCCCACGAACTGCGCGAATTTCACGGGGTGCGTCAGCAGTGCTTCGCGGGAAAGGGTGCCGCAGACATCCGAAAAGCGGCCGCGGTCCCGCGTGAGCGCAGCCCACGCCGGACTCACCTCGCCGGGATCGCTGCTGCTCAGGCGCTTCTTGTAGTTCTCCTGCGTCCACGCGTAGCCGGGGCCGTCCGCGCGCGTTTCCAGCACGAGCGGCTTGAGGGCTTCGCGGTATTCCTTCCACTTCTCCCCCTCGGTCTGGACGAGCGGCAGGGTGGAGCTGAGCAGCAGCCAGTTGCCCTGCGACTTGCTACCCGAGGTCTCGATCACCACCGCGCCGACCGCCAGCGCGGCCCAGCATTTCCAGCCCCACTTCCAGGGCATGCCCGCCACGAAAACCGCCGTCACCGTGGCGGCCAGGTAGATGCCTCGCCCGTGCGGCTTGAGTGAAACCATGAGCGCCGCCGCGAGCAGGAACCACATCAGCCTTCGCCGGTCTTTCAGCGCCCCGGCTGGGACGGCGAGCGCCGCGAGGAGCACGAACGCCGACAGAAACAGCCCCTCCGCGAGGACCTCATGCTCGTACCACAGCACCCGCGGCCAGAGCGCGAAAAGCACGGTCACCGCCGGCACCCAGAGCGCCCGGAGCCGCGTGAGATGCCCCACGATCCAGCCGATCCCGAAGATCGTCACCAGCCCGGCGAGGTGCTGGATGACCGGGATCACGCGCACCGGGCTCGGCGGGATGAAGTAGGTGGGGATCAGCACGAGCGGATAAAGCCAGCGGCGCTTGTGGGCCACGATGAACTCGTGCTTGACCAGAAGCTTGCGCGTCGTCTCGAAATAGGAGGCGCTGTCCGCGCTGTAGGAGCCCTCCGGGATCGCGGCAAGCAGCCAGACGCGGATGAACGCGCCGATGACCAGCGCGGGCAGGCACAGCCACAGGCATTGCTTCCAGGTGAAGCGCGACTTTTCGCAGGTCGCCGCACTGTCAGCGGGCGTTTCTTCGGGGGTGCGGGAAAACATCCGTGCGAAAAAAGAAGGGGAAGGTTTCAATGCGCCGTGCTCTATCCCGAAAACTCTCCCAGCGGCAAGCCTCCTCTGGCCGCGCCGCACCTGCTCTGGCCGCGCTTTCCCGGCGGCCCGTGGCTGCTCGCGTCCGTGCTTTTCGCCGTCTCGCTCACGCTCAATACGCGGCACAACGACTTCCCCTACTCCTACCACCCCGACGAGCGCGGAAAGGTGGTCCAGCTCATCGAGAAAACGCGCAATTTCCACCACCCGCTCCTCCTGCTCACGGCCACGGACTGGGCCGCGCGCCTGACTTTCACCGAGCGCACGCCGCAGAATCTGGTCGTGGTCGGGCGCACGGTTTCGGCGGCTTTCGCGGCGGGCAGCGTGGTCGCGCTGGCGCTTACCGCCTGGCTGCTCTACGGCGCGCTCGCAGGCTGGGCCGCGGGTGCGGTGCTGCTTTTTCAGGACGAGCTTTTCAAAACCTCCCACTACCTCAAGGAGGACCCGGCGCTCATGTTCGGACTCGCGCTCTCGCTCCTCGCGGCGCACCTCTGGTGGCGCGCGCCGGGCCGCGGGACGCTGCGCTTTCTCGCCATCGCCTGCGCGCTGGCGGCGGCGGGAAAGTATCTCGGCGTGCTCACGCTGATCTTCGCCCTGCCGCTCGTGTGGGCGCGGCCCGCGGCTCTGACCGGCATGGAGCTCCGGGCGCGGTGGAAAACGTTCGCGATCGCTTTCGCGCTCACCTTTCTCCTCGCGAATCTCCCCTTCCCCGTCAGCCGGGTTTCGAGCCCGTTTCGCAGCATCGGCAATGAGATGGACGGCGTCACCGGCGGGCACCGCGGCCTCACCCGGGAGGTGCCGCACGCGCGCTACATCCGCGCCCTCCGCGCGAATACGCCGGTGCCGCTCGCGGTCTGCGCCGGCGTTTTCGTCCTCGCCCTCGCCGCCACGGCCCGCCGCCGCTCGCCGGTCGAGTGGCTCACCATCGCTTTTCCGGCCGCCTATCTGGCGATGCTCTCCTTTTCGCCCAAAGTCGCCGACCGCTACCTGCTCCCGGTCGAGGTGCTCCTCGCCTTCCTCGGCGCGCTCGGCGCGGCGGAGATCGCCCGCGCGATCGACGCCCCCGGCTCGCGGGTCCGCCAGGCGCTCGCCGCGCTCGCGCTCGCCGGGGCGACTGCGTGGATGCTCTCCGGAAGCGTGCCCGTCTTCCGCTCGCTCTTCCGGGAATACCAGACCGACGACCACGCCGCCGCCGCCCGGTGGGTGAAAGCCAACCTGCCCCTGGATGCGATCATCGCCGAGGATCACCGGGTGAATCTTTCCGCCGAAAAGTCCGGCGGCGTCAGCACCACCGCGCGCGTCCCGCAGACCGTGCTCAATGACGACTTCGCCGCCGACCTCGGCACCCTCGACGAGCTGCGCGCGAAAGGCGTGACCCACGTCGCCATCTGCCCGGACGCCTTCAAGCGCTTCTTCGACCCCTCCGTGAAGCCGGGGAAAAAAGAGCGCGAGTCCTACGACCAGCGGAAGGCTTTTTACTCCGCGCTCTTCACCGAGGGCGAATGCCTCGTCGCCTGGCCCCGCAGCGAGATCGTCTATCTCCACCCCGGCATCCTCATCTACCGCCTGCCGGCGAAAAGTCCGCCGGCTCAGGACTGAGCGCTGCGCGGGAGATCAAAGCGCGGTGTCATCCTGAGCGAAGTTCCGTTTGACTCTGCAAACGGAACGAAGTCGAGCCGAGTCCGCGAGACAGCCGAGAGGGCGGAGGCGGGGAGGCAACGACCCCGGCATTCACGGACGGTGTCGCACGGAATCGCCGGGGTCCTTCGACTGCGCTGCGCCCGCGTTCCCTCCTCCGCTCCGCTCAGGATGACCCGCGTTGTTTGATTTCCGCTCCTGCGGCACTTGAGGATCGCCTCCCGTGCCACCCATTTTCCACGTTTTTCCACGCGGGGCGTTGACAAGGCGGCGAGGCCCGCTTACAAGCGCCCTCCCGCTTTTCACCAACCATCCTTTTCCCATGCCTACGACCGAAATCATCCTCACTGAAAAGATCGCCCATCTCGGGGCCGAAGCCGATGTCGTGAAGGTCAAGCGCGGCTATGCGCGGAACTTTCTGATCCCGCAGCAGAAGGCGCTCGAAATCACCCCCGCCACGCTCCGGCGCCTCAACGGCCTGAAGCAGAAGCGCGCCGAGCGCGAAGGCCGCGAGCACAACGAAGCCGAGGACCTCGCGCGGAAGATCAACAAGCTCAAGATCACGATGGAGCTGGAAACCGGCGCGACCGGAAAGGCCTTCGGCTCGATCACCGCGGCGGATCTCGCGGACAAGCTCAAGGCGGAACTCGGCGGCAAAATCGAGATCGACCGCCACAAGATCGTCCTCGACCGCCCGATCAAGGAAAGCGGCGAGCATGAGATCACGATCAAGCTGCACCACGAGGTGACGGCCAAGCTGCACGTGAATGTGAAGGCGATCGGCGACGGCGTGCCGGCGCCCGCGGCCCCGGAGGAAGAGCAGGGCGAAAAGACCTACAAGGCCAAGTACAAGGCCAAGCACACGAAGTAAGCGCCGATGCCAGCCGAGGCTTCCACGCAGAGTGCGAAGCCCGCCGGAAAAGGTGGGAGGGGCGAATCCAGCGACCTGCGCCAACCGGCGCATTATCGACCGGATGTTCACCGGTTACTCCCACAGTCGCCGGACGCGGAGAAGGGCGTCCTCTGTTCCTTTCTCCTGGCGCCACGGGAAGTCGGCGGGTTTTGCGCGGAAAAGCAGGTCACCCGCGAGCACTTTCACATCCCCGCCCACGGCGAGCTTTACGCGACGCTGCTGGAGCTGTGGGACGCGGGGAAGCCGATTGATTTCATCATCCTGACGGAGCTGCTCCGCGACCGGCAGCGGCTGGACCAGGTGGGCGGCGCGGCCTTTGTCACGGAGCTTTTCACCTTTCTCCCGACGGCGGCGAATCTCGCCTACTACGTGGAGATCGTGCAGGAGAAATTCACCCTGCGCGAGATCATCAAGGTCTGCACCGAGTACGCCGCGCGCAGCTACGACGAGCAGGACAACGTGCCGACTCTCCTCGACGACGTGGAGGGGAAGATTTTCGCCATCGCGCAAGACCGCTTCAAGGACAAGGCGGCGAGCATGAAGGATCAGGTCATGCAGGCGATCCACGACATCGAGGCGCTCTACGAGCGGCGCGGGGCGATCTCCGGGCTGGAGACGGGACTGGCGGAATTCGACCGGATGACCGACGGGCTTCACGGCTCGGAGATGATCGTCATCGCTGCGCGGCCCTCGATGGGCAAGACGGCGCTGGCGATGAACATGGCTGAGCATGTGGCGCTGGAGCTGAAGAAAGCGGTGGCGGTCTTCTCGCTCGAAATGAGCACCTCGCAGCTCGTGCAGCGGATGCTCTGCTCCCGCGCCCGCGTGAATCTGGGCAATGTCCGCAACGGGTTCCTCAGCGAGCGCGATTTCCCTGCACTGACCGCCGCCGCCTCGAAGCTCGCGGAGAGCAAGTTCTTCATCGACGACACGCCCGGCCTTTCCATCCTCGAACTCCGCGCCAAGGCCCGCCGGCTCAAGAGCCAGCACGACATCGCGGCCATCTTCATCGACTACCTCCAGCTCCTGCGCAGCACCTCGCGCCGGGCGCAGGACAATCGCCAGCTCGAGATCGCCGAAATCTCCTCCGGGCTGAAAGGGCTCGCGAAAGAGCTGAACATCCCGATCGTCGTGCTCGCCCAGCTCAACCGGAATCCCGAGGGCCGCACCGGCGCATCGCTCGGCCGCCCGCGCCTTTCCGACCTGCGCGAGTCCGGCTCGATCGAGCAGGACGCCGATCTCGTGGGGCTGCTCGTGCGCGAGGAGTATTACGCGGACACCGACGAGGACAAAAAGGCCGCCGAGGGAAAGGCGACGCTCATCATCGCCAAGCAGCGCAACGGCCCGGTCGGCGATGTGCCGCTGACGTTCCTGAAAGAGTTCACGCGTTTCGAGAACCGCGCGCGAGAGGTGGAGGAGGACTAGGCGGAAAGCCGGGAGGCGGAAGCGCTCACGCCTTCTGCTTCCGCACCGTCGGCCCGGGAACCCAGTGGCCGGGGACGAGGACGGTCTTTTGCCGCGCAGGGAGGCCGCGCTCATTGCGGCGGAGCTGCCCGTCCACGAGATCCACAGCGGCGGCGCCGACGATCTCGGACGCCTGATTCACCCCGGCCCACTCGGTATCGCCATCGACGAGGCCGAGATGGGCAAAACCGACATCGCGGGGGACACGGGCGCCGAGATGCTGGAGCACCCGGATGCACTGCGGCTCCTGACTCACGATGGCGTCCGGCTGGTGACTCTGAAACCACGAGGTAAACGCGGAGTCGAAGGCACACTCGGCGAGGAGCGGGGGCACGCGCTGCTCGGGAGGAATGGTGGTCTGATAGACGAGCATGCCGGCGGACCAGTGGCGGTTCACCCGCTCGTCGCCGTCGCGCGTCATGGCCAAGCCGATGCGCCGGTAGCCGAGGCGGGTGAGTTCGGCGACGGCGAGGCGGATGGTGGAGTACTGGTCATTGCTCGCGCGGTGGATGCTCGGCGAGGTCACGGAATAGCCGATGGCAGCCGCGGCGAAGCGCGTCCAGTCGAGCCCCAGCGTGCCGCCGCCAGCCGGGAGCGGAGCCACGACGACGCCGAGGATGTGGCGGGTGAAAAGGATGTCCGAAAACCGCTGCTCCGATAGCCCGGGGCGGCGCAGCCACCACTCCTCGAGCGTGTACCCCAGGTCAGCCGCGCGCTTTTTCGCCCCTGTGAAAAACTCGGTGAACACGCCCGGCTGCCGCCAGCCGTCCTCGGTGGGGTAGGCCGTGACGTAGGCGATGGTGGTGGGGCGCTTCACCTCGCGGCCGTGGCGGAGCTGGGTCATCAGCGCGGAGACCATCGGGTTCGGGCGGTAGCCCATTTCGTCGGCGACCGCGCGGATGCGCGCCCCGGTTTTCGCGGAGATTTTCGGGCTGTTGCGGAGGGCTAGCGAGACGGCCATCCGGGAGACGCCGACGACATCGGCGATCTGCTGCATCGTGGGCTGCTTCTCGGCGGACATGACGTCATTATATCGTAAAGCGGTTGGCTGTAAACATCACCGTCCGGCAAAGATGCGACCCTGATTCGAAGGCGCCGATTTTCTTCTTTTTCCCGCCCCGCCGCTGGACGCCGAAAACGAAGGAAGCGCCGGAAATCGGTGGCCGGAGCCCCGGCCCCGCGCCGCTTGCCAAGGCCGCGCAAGGTTCCCTAAAGTCGCCCGCCTTGGACATCCCGAAGACACTCGCGATCATCGCCGGCAACGGCACCTACCCGCAGGCCATGGCGCGCGCGGCACGGGCGGCGGGCGTCGCGCGGATCGCCGCGGCCGCCTTTCAAAACGAAACAGACCCGGCGCTCACGCAGCTCGTGGACGAACTCGAATGGCTGCGCGTGGGCCAGCTAGGGAAGCTGCTCGGCGTCTTGAAAAAATCCGGCGCCACCCACGCGGTCATGTCCGGCCAGATCCACCCGCGCAATCTTTTCGACCTCCGGCCCGACCTCAAGGCGCTCGTCGTCCTCGCGAAGCTCAAGCGCCGAAACGCCGAGTCGATCTTCGGCGCGATCGCGGACGAGATGCACGCCATCGGCGTCGAGCTGCTGCCGGCGACCACTTTCATGGAGGAGCATCTCGCGCCCGCCGGGCTCATCGCCGGCCCCGCGCTCAAGCCGCGCGTCGAGGACGACGTGCGCTACGGCTTTCACATCGCGAAGGAATCCAGCCGCCTCGACATCGGGCAGACCGTGGTCGTGAAAAACGGCACCGTCCTCGCGGTCGAGGCATTCGAAGGCACGAACGCGGCGATAAAACGCGGCGGTGAACTCGGCCGCAAGGACGCCATCATGGTCAAGGTGTCGAAGCCGGATCAGGACTTCCGTTTCGACGTGCCGGTCATCGGCCCCCTCACCCTCGAAGCCGCCCGCGAAGCCCGCATCCGCGCCATCGGCATCGAGGCGGGAAAGACGCTCCTTTTGGAAAAGGAAAAACTCACCGCCCTCGCGGACCAGCACCGCATCTCGATCTTCGGCGTCGCCAGCAAATCAGGAGGGACCACGGATTTCACGGATGGCACGGATTCAAAGAAGGAGGGACCACGATGAAACACGAGAAGATCGCGCGGGCGATTATCGGGGCGGCGATGAAGGTCCATTCGCGTCTCCGTCCGGGTTTGGACGAATCTTTCTACGAGAAAGCTCTTGTCATCGAATTGGGGATGATGGGTCTGAAAGTGGATAACCAGCGGGCGTATCCCGTGCATTACGAAGGACACTTTCTCGGCAAGCTGGTCCCGGACATGATCGTCGAGCAGTCGGTCATCGCGGATCCAAAGGTAGTTAAGGAATTCAATGAGAATCATGTCGCGCAAATGCTCGGATACCTGAACATCACCGGCCTGGAGGTGGCTCTGCTCCTGAATTTCAAACACGCGAGCTTGCAATGGAAACGCGTCGTCACCGGCCCATCTGAACAAACCGATGAATCTCAGCCATCCGCGTAATCCGTGAAATCCGTGGTCACTTCTTCCTCCCCCATCCGCCTCGGCGTCATCGGCACAGGCAGCATGGGGAAAAACCATGCGCGCATTTTTGCCACGCTTCCGGGCGCGGAGTTCACCGCCGTGCTCGATGAGCGCGCGGAGGTCGCCGGCGAGATCGCCGCCCGGCACGGCGCGCGCGCTTTCGCGCAGCTCGACCTGTTTGCCGAGGCCATCGACGCGGCGACGGTGGCCACGCCGACAGTCACGCATTTCGCCATCGCCAAGGCGCTGCTGGAGCGCGGCAAGCATGTGCTCGTCGAAAAGCCTTTCACCGAAACACCCGAGCAGGCGCGCGAGCTGTGCGACCTCGCGCAGCAGCGCGGCCTGGTGCTCCAGGTCGGCCACATCGAGCGCTTCAACCCCGTCCTTTCCGCGCTCGAGGACCGGCTCACGCGCCCGCGTTTCATCGAGGCCACCCGCCTTTCGCCCTACCCCGGCCGCAGCCTCGATGTGGGCGTGGTGCTCGACGTGATGATCCACGATCTCGAAATCATCCTCCACCTCGTCCGCTCGCCGGTCGCGCAGATCGATGCCGTCGGCGTCTCGGTGCTGAGCAAGCGCGAGGACATCGCCAATGTGCGCCTGCGCTTTGAAAACGGCTGCGTCGCGAACATCACGGCGAGCCGCATCTCGCAGGACAAGCTGCGCAAGATCCGGCTCTTTCAGCAGGACGCCTATCTCTCGCTCGATTACCAAAACCAAAGCGGCTACCTGCTTCGCCTCGCCCGCGACGACGAAAAGGAAAGCTCGCTCCTCGGCAAGCTCCTCGGCGTCGCCACGGACTCCACGATCATCACCGAGTTTGCCGGCAAGCGCATCGTCCGCGAGCCGGTGCCGGTGGACAAGGACGAGCCGCTCAAGCGCGAACTCGCGGACTTCGTCGCATGCGCCCGCGCCGGCGCGCAGCCAAAGGTGGGCGGGCGCGAGGCGACGGCGGCGCTGGAGCTGGCGCTGGAGATCACGCGGCTGATAGACGCGGCTGGAAAATGATGAAACGCAGGCATTCAGACGCTGTCATCCTGAGCGGAGTTCCCGGCGGGCGAAGGCGGACGGGAACGCAGTCGAAGGACCCCGGCGGTTCATTGACGTGCAGCGTTGGACCGGACCGCCGGGCTCCTTCGACTGCGCTGCGCCCGCCTTTCCGCCTCCGCTCCGCTCAGGATGACTCGCGATTGGATGGGCAAGCCTCTGCGGCTCTGAGCCGCTGCGTTCTCCCATGAAACTCTACCTAGTAGCCGGAGAAGCCAGCGGGGACGCGCGCGGCGCGGAACTGATGCGCGCCCTCGCGGAGCGCGATGCGTCGATCAGCTTCTTCGGCGCGGGCGGGCGCGAAATGCAGGCGCTGGTCGGCGGGCATTTCACCGACTGGGCGGACGAGGCGGTGGTCGGACTTTGGGATGTGTTGAGAAAGTACGGCTATTTCAAGGCGCAGTTCGACCGCATGCTCGCCGACATCGCCCGAGTGCAGCCGGACGCGCTCGTGCTCATCGACTACCCGGGCTTCAACCTCCGCCTCGCCAAAGCCGTGAAGCGCGCGATGCCCGCGGTGCGCATCATCGACTACATCAGCCCGCAGGTCTGGGCGTGGAACCGCGGGCGCATCCCGAAGATGGCGGGCTACCTCGATCTCATGCTGTGCATCTTCCCGTTCGAGCTGCCGCTCTACGCGGGGAGCGGCCTGCACGCGGTTTTCGTCGGCCACCCGCTGCTCGACTCCCTCGCCGCCAAACGGATCGAAGGCGAGCGCGACCCGCAGCTCATCGGTCTCTTCCCCGGCAGCCGAGACAAGGAGGTGCGCAGGATTTTCCCCGTCATGGTAAAGGCCGCGCAGCGCATGAAAGCCGCGCGCTCCGACCTGCGCTTCGAGGCGGCCGCCGCCTCTCATCAGCTCGCCGAGCGCATGACAGACACGCTGCGCCATTTCGGCGAAGCCGTGGGGGGATTCCGCGTCGCCGTGCGCAGCTCGCACGACCTCATGCAGCGCGCCACCGCAGGCATCGTGTGCAGCGGCACCGCCACGCTGGAGGCGGCCTACTTCGGTATGCCGATGTGCATCGTGTACAAAGTCGCCGCGCTCACCTGGGTCGTCGGCAAGCAGTTGGTCGAGCTACCTTTCATCGGGATGCCCAATGTCCTCGCCGGCCGCGAAATCGCCCGCGAGTTCTTGCAGGGCGACGCCACGCCCGCCGCGCTGGCGGACGAAATGCTCCGCCTCATGGGCGACTTCGAAGCGCGGGAGGAGCTCCGGCGCGACTTTGCCGGCGTCATCACCCAACTCGGCGAGACCGGCGCAGCGCAGCGCGCCGCGGACGCGATCCTCGGCGAACTCGCCCGCGGGTGATTTTCTAACGATCGCTGCCTTTCCCCAACCCAATGGACCTCAAAGAACTCTCCGCCCTCTGGGCTCCGTGGCGCGCCGAGTATTTCTCCGCGCCCGCCACGCCCGACTTCCTCCTCGACGCAGCGCACACCTCGGACGACGCCGCGCACCTCGTCGTCGCCCGG
>JANOBH010000208.1:0-3668 GCA_031411535.1 Chthoniobacter sp.
AGGCCGGCATCGAGCAGCACCGGCGGACGCCCATCCACGCTCAGCTCGTAGCGGTGTCCCGGCTCATTCTGCGGCAGCAGCAGGGTGAGCGAGCGCCAGGGCCCGGCCTTGTGATAGACGACGGCGCCGTCCGCTTTCACCTCCACGTTTTTCACCACGGGGCCGCCCTCGCCTTTGATCAGGATCGGGAAAAGCCACAGCTCGTAGCGCCCGCTCATCGCCGCGCCGGCATTGACGGAGCGGGCCGTGCGGTCGGCGGTGTAGATGTGCCGGCGGCCGGAGCGCCAGTCCATCGCGCGCAGCCAGTGGTTGCCCGGCTGGATCACGTCGTCGCCGGGCATCTGGAAAGGCGACGCGGCCTCCGCGCCCTGGCGCAGCTTGAGCGGCACCTGCTCCTCGGCGCGCTCGCGGAAAAGCGGCTGGCCATTGAGCGTGAAGTCCGGCCAGTCCATGCCCTCCGGGGCGTCCGCATCGCGCCGTGCGAGCTGGCGCGTGGGAGCGAGGCCGCTGCTCCGGCCGAGCGGCATGTCGTAGCGCACGATGCTGAGCTGGCCGGTGAAAACGGGGGGCTCCGCGCCGTCCGAGCGGAACAGGGCGGCGCAGCAGAGCGCCAGCGCGGCGAGTCTGTGGAGGGACGGGCGCATGGCTAATGGATGAAGCGGAAGCCGCCCGAAGGAAAGGGGGAATGTAGCTTGGACTTCAGTCCAAAGTCCCGCGCGACTTTGGACTGAAGTCCAAGCTACATTTTGGCCCAGTGGGTGCGGATGTACTCCTCCACGGCCTCCTGCCACGGGCGCGGCACATTGCCGGTCGTGCTCTGGAGCAGGGCGGTGCTCATCGCCGTATAGACCGGGCGGCGCGCGATGAAGGCTTTGAGATCCGCCATTTTCAACGCGCCGACGGTGCGGCCCTTGAGCGGGACGCCGGCCGCGAGCGCGCAGTCGAGCGCGAACTGGCCGTACTCCTGCCACGTGCACGCGCCGTCATTGCAAAGGTGCAGGACGCCGTCGTAAGGCACCTCGTCGAGCAGCGGGCGCAGCAGCCGCGCGGCGTCGAACGTGTAGGTCGGCACGGCCACCTTGTCACCGATGGCCTCGACGGTCTCGTGCTCCAGCGCGCGCTGCAGGATCTGATCCACGAAACTCGGGCGGTCCGGTCCGAAGACCCACGAGACGCGCACCGCAAGATGCTTGTCGGAGACCGCGTGCAGGCAGCGCTCGCCGCGAAGCTTTGACTCGCCATAAACGCTGATCGGGCGGGCCTCGTCCTCCTCGGTGTAGGGCTCGCGCTTTTCCCCGTCGAAGACGTAGTCGGTGCTGATGTGGACGCACCGCGCCTTCTTCCGCGTGCAGACGTCGGCGATGGTCGCCACGGCCTCGCCATTCAGGTGAAACGCCTCCTCGGGCTCCTTCTCGCAGCGGTCCACATTGGTCTGCGCGGCGCAGTTCACGAGCGCGTCGAATTCCAGCGCGCCGAGACACTCGCGCACCTGCTTGAAATTGCCGATGTCGAGCAGCGCGCGGTTAAGGCCCGTGACCTCATCGCCCGCCGCGCGCCATTCGCGCATCAGCGCCGCACCGAGACGTCCGCCGCTGCCAAGGATGACGATCTTCATGGTCGGGTGTGGATGGTTGAGTGTTGATCGACGCCGCGAGCGAGGCTGCGGCTGGGGGTGAAACTGTGACGGGAGTGAATCTGCGCCGTGGCAAAGGGTGTATCGAATCTCAAAAGAGGCGTGTCATCCTGAGCGAAGCGGAGGCGGAAAGGTGGGCGCAGCGCAGTCGAAGGACCCCGCGCATTCACGGGCGGTGTCGCACGGAAGCTCCGGGGTCCTTCGACTGCGTTCCGTCCCGCCTTCGCCCGCAACGGAACTCCGCTCAGGATGACACCGCATTTTAGGTTTAGATTCACGCGCAGGATTTCGAGGCTTCGATCAAGCGTCGCTCAACACTCAACCATCAACCCTTCTTCAGCAGCGGCTGCCACCAGTCGCGGTTGCGCACATACCAGTCGATCGTCTCGCGAATCCCCTTCTCGTGCTGGTGCTGCGGCTTCCACTGCAGTTCCGCGTGCGCTTTCGACGAGTCGATGGCGTAGCGCCGGTCATGGCCGAGCCGATCGGGGACGTATTTGATCAGCGTCTGCGGCTTGCCGAGGTGCGCGAGGATCATGTTCACCACGTCGATGTTCCGCATCTCGCCGTCGGAGCCGACGTTGTAAACCTCGCCCGCCTTCCCATTGAGCAGCGCGGAGACGATGGCCGCGCAGTGGTCCTCGACGTGGATCCAGTCGCGCACGTTCAGCCCGTCGCCATAGACCGGCAGCGGCTTGTCGGAGAGCGCGTTGATGATCATCAGCGGGATGAGTTTCTCGGGGAACTGGAAGGGGCCGTAGTTGTTCGAGCAGCGCGTGATGACGACCTCCATGTCGTAGGTGTGGTGGTAGGCCAGCGCGAGCAGGTCGGAAGACGCCTTGCTCGCAGAGTAGGGCGAGCTGGGCTCCAGCGGCGAGGTCTCGGAAAATTTCCCGTCCGGCCCGAGCGAGCCGTACACCTCGTCCGTCGAGATCTGCACGAAACGGCGGACGCCGTGCCGGCGCGCGGCATTGAGCAGCGTGGAGGTGCCCACGACATTCGTGTGGATGAAATCGCCGGGCGAATCGATCGAGCGATCGACGTGCGACTCGGCGGCAAAATTGAGCACGGCGAAGAACTGGTGCTTGGAAAGGATCGCGTCGATCTTGCCCGCGTCGCAGATGTCGGCGTGGAGGAATTCGTAGCGCTCGCCGTAGTTCTCCGCGACGCCCGCCAGGTTGGCGAGGTTCCCAGCATACGTCAGCGCATCCACGTTCGTGATCATGGCCGGGCCGTAATGATCGAGCACGTATCGGATGAAATTGCTGCCGATAAAGCCGCAGCCGCCGGTGACTAGGAGTCGCATAAGGGCGCGTTCTTTAGCAGCCGTGGAAAGGGCGCGCTACCATTTTCCGGCACCGGCCAGCGTGATCCACGACGAAGGTTTTTCACCCGCTATCCCGGCTGATGTCAGCGAGCCGCGCGATGTGAGAACGGGGCAAAAATCTGCCATCCACCCTTTCATTCGCTTCCGAGCGCACTCTCGCCCGTCAGCTCCTCGATCTCCTTCGCCAACTCCCCGGCCTCCCCTTCCAACATCCCCAGTTCCTTCTCCAAACTCTCGACATGCCTCCTCACCGTCGCGTCGAAAAACGCCGGGGTCTGCGTCGTCAGCCGGTGCAACTCGTAATCGGGACTCTCCTTGAGCGCATTGCCTGCCTCCAGCACGCGGACGATTTCCAGCTCGATGTGAGTCCACAGCCGGCGCAGTTGCGCGAGCTCGCGCTCCTCGCCGAAGTCGAGCGCCGCCCAGCCTTGCCGCAGGATGAAGCCGTGCGGGTCTTCGGCGATGCGGCGCAGCGTGGCCAGATCGCCGTGGTCCTTCGCGTGGTTAATCGCGGCGGTCAGCTTGTGATACGTATCCTGCTTCTCCGGCTCGTGCGCGAAGCGGTCGGGGTGAAACAGCTTCACCAGCTTCCGCCAGAGCTGGCTCACTTCGGCGGCTTCCCCGGCGGTGAGTTCCTGCTTCTCCGCCAGCGCCGCCGCCGTCTCCGCATATTCTCGACCACTCTGCGCGCTCGCCTGTCGGTATTCC
>JANOBH010000209.1:0-3918 GCA_031411535.1 Chthoniobacter sp.
CAGCACGCTTTACATCACGTCGAATATGTTCCTCGTCCGCGTGAAGACGCAGACGAAGGGCGCGGGGTGGTAGGGGCGGGGCTGTCCTGCCCGTGGTCGGTGCCCGGGCGAGCCGCGGCGCTTGCATCCGCCGGCATGCGCCGCCACGTTCCGCGGCCGTGAGCGAAGAACCCGCATCCATTTTCAAACTCCCGCCGGCCACGCGCTCGGCGGTCATTCTCGTCGTCTTTTTCTTTGGCTGGTTCGTGCTTACCACGCTGTGGGTGCTGAATGACGCGCGGCGCATCAAGCGCGAGAAGGAGCAGACCCGCGCGCTCAACAGCCAGTCCGCGGGCGGGGACATGGTGTGGATTCCGGCGGGGAGATTCACGATGGGCGCGAGCGACGGCACGCCGGAGGAGCTGCCGCTGCACGATGTGAAGGTGCGTGGCTTTTTCATGGATAAGACGGAGGTCACCAATGCGCAGTTCGCGAAATTCGTGGAGGCGACGGGTTACGTCACCTACGCCGAGCGTCCGCCCGGGGCGGGAGCGCCGGTGGAGCGGACGCAGGCCGGGGCGATGGTTTTCCGGCCCACGGTGGGCTGGCGCTATGTGCAGGGCGCGAATTGGCGGCATCCGGAGGGGCCGGAGTCGGACATCGCGGGACGCGAGGAGAGCCCGGTGGTGCAGGTCTGCTGGGAGGATGCGGCGGCGTATGCACGCTGGGCGGGGAAGCGGCTGCCGACCGAGGCTGAGTGGGAATTCGCGGCCCGGGGCGGCATCATGCACTCGGCCTATGTCTGGGGCACGGAACTCCAGCCCGGCGGGCGCTGGCAGGCGAATATCGCGCAGGCCCGGGAGCAACTGGGGAAGGGCGGGGCGGATGAACCGGTGGGGCCGCTGCCGGCGGGCGCTTTTCCGGCGAATAACTACGGCTTTGTGGATATGGCCGGCAATGTCTCGGAGTGGTGCGCGGACTGGTTCGGCGCGGAATTTTACAAAAAGACCACGCGGGACAACCCGGTGGGACCGGGAACCGGCGATGATGCCGACGAGCCGGGCGTGCCGAAGCGTGTGGTGCGCGGCGGCTCCTTCCTCAGCAGCGCGACCAATGGCGCGGCCTACCGGCCCGGTGCGCGACAGAAGGCGGCGCCGACCTACGCGGCGTCCGATCTGGGTTTTCGCTGCGCGCGGAGCAAGCCGTGAGGGCGCGGGGGGGAATTTTCCTGAAACCAGCGAACTCCCACCCGCCATGAAAACTCTACTCACCTCGATCGCCGCCATCCTCGCGCTGGGCGCGGCTGCTTTCGCCGCTGACTGGCAGGCGGACTACGCGCGGCTGCTGAAGAAATACGTGGCACCCGGCGGGGTGAAATACGCCGAGTGGAAGGGGAACGCCGCAGACGTGAAGAGCCTGCAGGATGTCGTGGACGGCATCGCTGCCGCGCCGGCATCGACGGCGAAGAGCCGGGAGCAACTGGCCTTTCACATCAATGCCTACAATGCGTGGATCCTGCACGAGGCGGTGGAGAAGTACCCGACGAAGAGCGTAAGGGATGCGCTGTTCACGTTCTTCCTAACGAATCGCATCAGCGTCGCTGGCGTGAAGATGAGCTTTAACCGGCTGGAGAAGGACATCATCCGGCCGCGGTTCGGGGAGCCGCGCATCCATTTCGCGCTGAACTGCGCGAGCCGCTCGTGCCCGCCGCTGCGCGATGAGCCCTACGACGCGGCGAGACTCGACGCGCAGCTCGACGAGCAGACGCGCCTGTACGTGAACAGTGCAAACGGCGTGAGGCCCGAGGGCGACGGCGCGGCGCTGTCGAAGATCTTTGACTGGTACAAGGAGGACTTTGGCGGCGATGCGGGGGTCGCGGCGCTGCTGAAAAAATACCGCAGCGGGAAATCGGACTTTAAGAAAATCAGCTATCAGGACTATGACTGGGGCCTGAATGAAACAAAGTAGATGACGCGCCCCTTTTTCTCCCTCCACCGCCTCGCCGCCGGGCTCCTGGCCGCCACGCTCCTCGCGGGGCGGGCGGACGCGGAGACATACAAGGTCATGGGGTCGCCTGTCGTGGCGCATGTGATGGTGGCCGCGGCGCCGGTGCTGCGGCAGCAGGGGATCGAGATCAAGGTGAGCGTGGAAGGCCCGAGTGGCATTGCGGCGGCGATGGTCGGGTCGAGGCAGGCGGATATCGGGCTGATGATGCGCCCGCTGACGGGAGCAGACAGGGCGCGATACCCTGATAGGGAGTTCAAGGAATTCCGCATCGGCATGCAGGCGATAGCGCTGATCGTGTCGCGGGACGTGTGGGAGAGCGGGGTGCGTGCGCTGAGCAAGGCGCAGATTCAGGGCATCTACGAGGGGCGGATCATCAACTGGAAGGAGCTCGGGGGGGCGGATCTGCCGATCAAGTTTTTCAACAGCGAGCGCGGGCGGGGTGTCTGGGAGATTCTGGCGACCTGGATCTACGGGGAGACGCGCAAAGCGCCGCTCGGGAAATTTCAGATCACTATCGATGGCGAGGACGCGCGGAACACCGTGCATTTCACGAAAGGCTCGATGGCGATGGCGCAGTTCAACTTCATCGACGGCAAGGAGATCTTTGGCCTCGCCATCAAGGACGAGGACGGCACGCTGATCGAGCCGAAGGCGGCCAATTGCGTGAACGACAAATATCCGCTCGCCCGCCCGGCGATGGTCGTGTTCGGAGAAAGGCCGGTGGGGGAGAAGAAGAAGATCATCGACTTCCTGCTGGGCCCCGAGGGGCAGAAGATCGTGGGCGAGAGCGACCTGATCCCGCTGAAGGATCTCGAGCCGAAGTAGCCGGGGGCGGGTTTGACTCGCGATGGCGGGGCCGGTAGCAGTTACGCCCATGTCCCTCCCACTGCTCCTCGCGCGCCGCCACCCTCTCCTCATCGCGGCGCTCGCCGCCGGATTCTGCCACTCCTTTTCCACCGCCCACGCGGACTGGACCCACTATCGCGGCCCGACGGGGAACGGGGTCTCTGCTGAGAAGCTACCCGCGGTGATCCCGGCGGCCGGGCCGAGGCAGCTCTGGAAGGCGGCGGTGGGAACAGGCACGTCCTCGGTGACGGTGAGCGGCGAGCACGTTTTCACGATGGGAAATACGGGCGGGAAGGATGTGGTGTGGTGCCTCGACGCGCGGACCGGCCGGGTGGTGTGGAAGCACGAGTACCCGCTCGATCTCGACAAGCGGATGTTTGAGGGCGGCACGGCGGCGACGCCGACGGTCGATGGCGGCCGGGTCTATACGGTGAGCCATCAGGGCGATTTGTTCTGCCTCGATGCGGCGACCGGCAGGAAGGTCTGGTACAAGCATTTCCAGAAGGATTTCGGCGGGAAACGGCCGCAGTGGGGATTCGCGGGATCGCCGACGGTCGAGGGAAATCTCGTCATCGTGGACGTAGGCGGAAAAGGGGCATCGACGGTCGCTTTCGACAAGGCGACGGGGGCCACGGTGTGGAAGAGCGGCGATGACGAGGCGGGCTACGCGTCGCCCGTGGTCGCGACGATCGCGGGGAAACGGACGGTGGTGATGTTCAAGGCGTCGCATCTCGTGGGGCTGGACATCAAGGACGGCAAGGAGCTGTGGCGCGGCGGGTGGAAGACGAGCTACGACGTGAATGCCGCGACGCCGCTGGTGGTGGGTGAGAAGATCTTCGTGACTAGCGGCTACGGATCGGGCTGCGGCCTTTTCGAGGTGACCAGCGGCGGCGTTTCCGAGCGCTGGAGGAACAAGAACATGAAGGCGCACATCAATTCGCCCGTCTTTTTCCAAGGCCACGTCTATGGCGCGGACGGGCAGGCATCGCCCGGTTCGCCGCTGACTTGCGTGGAACTCGAGAGCGGCGCGGTGAAGTGGCAGGAAAAGAGCGTGGGCGGCGGCGCGCTCGTGCTCGCGGATGGGAA
>JANOBH010000210.1:0-2782 GCA_031411535.1 Chthoniobacter sp.
GACTGGCAATCCGATCATCATCGCCGCATTCAAGGACGCGAAGCCCAAGTCCATCGAAGACGTGGCGGAGATCTACAAGAAAATCTACGCGGACCTCGAACCGCGCGTGAAGGACTTCTTCCTAGCCGCAGCCAAGGCCAAGACCCTGCCAATCCCCGGCTTTGATCCCGCCGTCACGCAGCTCCTCGAGATGCCGTTCAAGGTGGAAGCCGGCGGCGCGATGACCACTGCGCAACTGCGCGACGTGACCGGACGCTGGCCGAATCAAATGCTGAACCGCGCGCCGTTCAACTTCACGAAGATCAACGAGCTCACGCTGACCAATCCCGGAGCGCCCGTCCGTGCGATGATCATGGCCGACGCCCCCAAGCCGAAGGACTCCGCCGTATTCATCCGAGGCCAGGCCGAGACAAAGGGGGACGTCGTCCCGCGCCGTTTCCTCGAAGTCCTCGCCCCCGACACCAAGCCTTTCGCCAAGGACTCCAGCGGCCGGCTCGACCTCGCCCACTGCATAGCCACGAAAACGAACCCTCTCACGGCCCGCGTGCTCGTAAACCGCGTGTGGATGCACCACTTCGGCGAAGGTTTCGTGCGCACGCTGGACGACGTCGGCACCCAGAGCGAGCCTCCTTCGCACCCTGAGCTGCTCGACTTCCTCGCCGGCTACTTCATGGACAAAGGCTGGTCCATCAAGCAGCTCCACCGCGTCATCATGCTCTCCCGCGTCTATCAGCAGAGCAGCGACACAAACAAAGCCTACGAGCAGATCGACCCGCAGAACCGGCTGCTCTGGCACGCAAACATCCGCCGCCTCGACTTCGAGGCCATGCGCGACTCCCTGCTCCTCTTCAGCGGCAGGCTCGACTCCACCGTCGGCGGCCAGCCGGTCAATCTCACCGACGAGCCCTACAGCTACCGGCGCACCGTCTATGGCTACATCGACCGCGGCAATCTGCCGGAACTCATGCAGAGTTTCGACTTCAGCGACCCCGACATGCCGAACAGCAAGCGCGCCACGACCATCGTTCCGCAGCAGGCGCTCTTCCTCATGAACAGCCCCATGGCCGTCGATGTCGCCCGCCGCGTCGTCGCCCGCCCCGAGGTCACAGGTGCGAGCGATGACCTGGCTCGCGTGATCGCGCTTTACCGCATCATCTTCCAGCGCAATCCCAAGCCGCCCGAGATCAAGATGGCGATGGCCTTCGTCGGAACGGAAAACAAAGCGCAGGTCGAAGTCGTCGCCGCCGCTCCCGTCGATACCAAACTCAACGCCAAGATCGCCGCCAAGCGCGCCGACATGAAAAAGAACCGCGACGGCACCAAGGCGATCCAGAACGAAGGCGACATCGTCGAGCGCAAGCCGCTCACGCCGTGGGAAACCTACGCGCAGGCCCTCCTCTTCTCGAACGAAGCGGCCTACGTGAATTGAGAGCATCATCGGTCGGTCCGGCTTCGCGCTCGCCGGAAATACGCTGCCAGCAGTACACAGCGGCGTGGAAATAATCGTCTCCTCGCTCGCCCGTCTTCCTTGGATCGGCCCTCGCCTTCGGAAAGCCTATTGGAATTACATCGCCTGGAAAACGAACCCAGTCCCGCGGATCCGTCGTGCGATGGCGGGGCGCGAGACCGTGTCGGTCCTCGTCATCGGCGCGAACGACGGCCCGTCCACGGATCCGATCTTTCCGCTGATGCACGAGCACCCGCATTGGCGCGGCACGTTCGTCGAGCCGGTTCCCTATCTTTTTGAAAAACTGCGGCAGAACTACGCCGCGCACGCAGGCTGCAGATTCGCCAACGTCGCCATCTCCACCACCGCCGGCGCGCTCCGGTTTCACTACGTCTCCCCGGAAGCGAGGAAGGAACACCCCGAGTTTCCCACATGGGTCGAGCAGCTCGGCACCTTCGACAAATCCATCATCCTCGACGCACTCGAAGGACGATTGGAACCCTACATCGTCGAACTCGACATCAAGGCCATCACGCTTGCCGAACTCCTCGCGCGCGAGCAGATCACCACCATCGACGTGCTCATGATCGACACCGAGGGGCACGACTGGAAAATCCTCCAGCAGCTCGATCTCCAGCGTTACAAACCCGGCGTCATCCTTTTCGAGAGCTGCTTTCTTTCCCCGCAGGACCGCGCCGCCACCCGCCGCTTTCTTGAGCCGTTCTACCGCATCAAGGACCTGGGCAAAGATTACTTCTGCTCGCGAAAACCCGCCGCTGCCTGATCCGCTGACGGTCGCCCGCGATGCGCGCTTGTCGGGGCGCGGGGAATACTTTTTCCTCTCCGCCCTATGCTCCGCATCCAAGCCTTCACCGGTCTCCGCCCCGCGCCCGAACTCGTCGCCGAAGTCGCCTGCGTCCCGTACGATGTCGTCAATCGCGAGGAGTCCGCCGCTCTCGCTGCGGGCAAACCGAACACCCTCCTCCGTGTCGATCGCGCCGAGATCGACCTCCCGCCCGACACCGATCCCTACTCCGATCCCGTGTACGAAAAGGCGCGCGAAAATTTCCTCGCCCTGCAAAAAAGCGGCGCGCTCATTCGTGAGACGGAGCCATGCCTTTACCTCTACCAGCAGCGCATGGGCGCGCATGTCCAGACCGGCCTCGCCGCCGTCTGCCACATCGAGGACTACGAGCGCGACATCATCAAGAAGCACGAAAAAACCCGGCGCGACAAAGAGGACGACCGCACCCGCCTCATCGGCACGCTGAGTGCCGACACCGGCCCCGTCTTCCTCACCTACCGCGACTCCGAGGCCATCGACGCCCTCACCGC
>JANOBH010000211.1:0-1683 GCA_031411535.1 Chthoniobacter sp.
GTCGCGCCGCAGATTCTCGGGAGCCTCTTCAATATCTTTTACAACGCGACGATCATCGAGCCGCTGCTGCGCACGCCGGAGATGGAGCAGCGCTTCATCCACACCGTCATCGGCTTCAATGTGATCGTCTATCCGCTCGCCGTCGCCTGGTGGCTGCGCGTGGTGTGGCAGTTGCGCGGGCCATTTCGCCGCCTGTGCGCGGGCGCAGCGGTGGACAATGACGAGCTCGCCACCGCGCGGCGGCGGCTCATCCATCTGCCGTGGCGCGGCGCGCTCGTCTCAGGCGTGGCGTGGCTGCTGTGCATCCCGGTCTTCCTCATCGCGCTCGGCACGGTCGGCACGGGGCTGGATGCGCAGCTCCTCTGGCATCTGCCCACGTCGTTCCTCGTCGCGGCGTTCATCGCGGTCACGCACAGCTTTTTCCTCATCGAGCTGGCGAGCCACCGGGGGCTGTATCCCGTCTTTTTCCGCGATGCGCGCGCGGATCGGATGACCGGCGTCTTCGCCGTCTCGCTGCGGACGCGCGGCATCCTGTGGGCGGTCTCGGCTGGCATCTGCCCCATCGGCTCGCTGCTGCTGCTGAGCTTTGCTCCAGCCGCTCCCGGCATGACGCCGTGGTTCGCCGCATTCGTCGGCACGGTCGGCATCGCCTTTGGGCTCGCGACCGCCATCCTCATCAGCCGACTCGTCTCGGAGCCGATCGAGCAGCTCCGCCTCGCGGCGCAGGCGGTGGCCGAGGGACGGCTCGATGTCGAGGTGCCACTGCGCCGCGCGGATGAGTTCGGCCTGCTCATCGGCGAGTTCAACCACATGATCGTGGAGCTGCGCGAAAAGGAGCGCCTGCGCCGCACATTCGGCCTGCACGTCGGGCGGCAGGCGGCGGAGCAGATCCTCTCCCGCGATCCCGGCCTGAACGGCACGGAGGAAGTGGTCACGGTGATGTTTGTCGATATCCGCGGCTTCACCTCGCGCAGCGCCGGGCGTCCGCCGCAGGAGGTCGTCGCGGGGCTGAATGAATTCCTCGGCGCGATGGTCCACGTCGTCGAAACGGATCACGCCGGGATGATCAATAAATTCCTCGGCGACGGCTTCATGGCGCTCTTTGGCGTGGGCGGCGCGTCCGGCCACGCGGACGAGGCGCTGCGCGCCGCCCGCGCGATGCAGGCCGCGCTCGTGGCGCTCAATGCGCGCTCCGCCGCGCGCGGCCACGCGGAAGTCGGCATCGGAATCGGCCTGCACAGCGGGCCGGTGGTGGTGGGCAGCATCGGCTCTCCCGAGCGGCTGGAGTACACCGCCATCGGCAGCACCGTGAATCTCGCCTCCCGCGTGGAAAGCCTCACGAAATCGCTCGGCGAACCGCTCCTCCTCACCGACGCCACGCGGGCTCTCCTGCGCGAGCCCGTCCCGCTGCGCGACCTCGGCCCGCAGCCCGTCCGCGGCATCTCCGCCCCGGTCACGCTCTTCGCGCCGGAGTGAAAAGGCCGGGCTGTCATTCCCTTTGCGCTGCGAGCGGAGGGAGCGCCAAAGGTGCGCAAACATGCGAGCCCAAGGCACCGCCCTGGGATTGCGGGAAAGAAGAATCCAGCCCTGAAAGGGCGGTCGGATTGGCACCGCCCTTTCAGGGATTTGACCTTTATTGGGGACGGAACCCAGGGCGTTGCCCTGGGCTGGAATGTTGCCGGG
>JANOBH010000212.1:0-5180 GCA_031411535.1 Chthoniobacter sp.
GGCTGCGCGGACGAGCAGGCCTTTGAGCGCCAGCTCTACATCATCCGGAAGCGCGCCCATCTGGAGATCCGCACCGCGAAGGCGGACGATTTCTGGTACTGCGCCAGCCTCTCGTGCCGGACGGTGATCTACAAAGGCATGCTGATGCCGGAGCAGGTGGGCAAATACTTTCCCGACCTCCGCGACCCCGATCTCGATACCGCGCTGGCGCTGGTCCACTCCCGGTTCTCGACGAATACTTTCCCAAGCTGGGAGCGGTCCCACCCGTACCGCTACATCGCGCACAACGGCGAGATCAACACGCTCCGCGGCAATGTGAACTGGATGCGCGCGCGGCAGGCGCTGCTCGAGAGCGAGCTTTTCGGCGACGATCTGAAGAAGATTCTCCCGATCGTGAACGTGAACGGATCGGACTCGGCGATGTTCGACAACGTCTTCGAACTGCTCGTCATGGGCGGCCGCTCGCTGCCGCATGCGATGATGATGATGATCCCGGAGCCGTGGGCGGGTCACGAGTCGATGAGCGACGAGAAAAAGGCGTTCTACGAGTACCACTCCTGCCTGATGGAGCCGTGGGACGGCCCGGCGTCGGTCGCTTTCACCGACGGCACGATGATCGGCGCCACGCTCGACCGCAACGGTCTGCGCCCCTCGCGCTACTACGTGACAAAGGACGACCTCGTCATCATGGCATCGGAGGCCGGCGTGCTGCCGATCGCGCCCGAGCGGGTGGCGATCAAAGGCCGCCTGCAGCCGGGGCGCATGTTCCTCGTGGACATGGTCGCGGGCCGGATCATCGACGACGCGGAGGTCAAAAACCGCATCGCCGCCGAGCAGCCGTACCGGCAGTGGATCAATGAGCACATGGTCGATCTCGCAGCGGTCAAGGACGCGCCGGAAATCCCGGTGCCCGATCACAAGACCGTGCTCGAGCGCCAGCAGGCGTTTGGCTACACCTTTGAAGATCAGCGCATGCTCATGCTGCCGATGGGCAAGGACGGCGTGGAGGCCACCGGCTCCATGGGCACGGACATCCCGCTTGCCGTGCTCTCGGACAAGTCGAAGCTGCTCTACGATTACTTCAAGCAGCTCTTCGCGCAGGTCACCAACCCGCCCATCGACTGCATCCGCGAGGAAATCGTGACTTCCGCCGAGACGACCATCGGGCCCGAGCGCAACCTCCTGAAGCCGACGCCCGAGAGCTGCCATCTGATCGAGTTGAAATCGCCGATCCTCACCAATGAGGAGCTCGCGAAGCTCAAGCACGTCGCCGAAGGGCAGTTCAAATCGGTGACGATCCCGACGCTTTTCGATCCGAAGGGCGGCGCTCGCGGCCTCGAAAAAGCGATGGAGGAAATCTGCGCGCAGGCCAGCCGTTCCATCGTCGCGGGCGTGAATATCATCATCCTCAGCGACCGCGGCGTGAACAAGGAGAACGCCGCCATTCCGCCGCTGCTGGCTGTCTCCGGGCTGCATCACCACCTCATCCGCGAGGGCCAGCGCACGCGCGTGGGGCTCGTGCTGGAATCCGGCGAGCCGCGCGAGGTGCACCACTTCTCCGTGCTCATCGGCTACGGCTGCGGGGCGATCAATCCGTATCTCGCCTTCGAGACGCTCGACGACATGATCCGGCAGGGCCTGCTCCTGAACGTGGACCACAAGGCCGCGTGCAAGAACTACGTCAAGGCGGCGACCAAGGGCATTGTGAAGGTCGCGTCGAAGATCGGCATCTCGACGATCCAGAGCTACCGCGGCGCGCAGATCTTTGAGTGCGTGGGCCTGAATCAGGCCGTCGTGGACAAGTACTTCACTGGCACCGCCACGCGCATCGAAGGCGCGGGTATCGAGGGCATCGCCGAGGAAGTGCTCGCGCGCCACAGCCACGCCTTCCCCGACCGGCAGGTGAACGGCCACACGCTCGAAGTCGGCGGCGACTACCAGTGGCGCAAGGAGGGCGAGTCCCACCTTTTCAGCCCGCAGGTCATCCATAGCCTGCAGAAAGCGGTGCGCACCGGCAGTTACGAGACTTTCAAGCAGTACTCCGGGCTGGTGAATGAGCAGGGCAAGAAGCACTTCACCCTGCGCGGCCTGCTCGATTTCAGAAAGCGCACGCCGGTGCCGATCGAGGAGGTGGATTCGGTGGACGCGATCCTGACGCGCTTCAAGACCGGTGCGATGAGCTACGGCTCGATCTCCAGCGAAGCGCACGAGGCGCTCGCCATCGCCATGAACCGCATCGGCGGAAAATCGAACACCGGCGAGGGCGGCGAAGACCCCGAGCGCTACACCTGGACGAACGAACGCGGCGACTCGAAGAACAGCGCGATCAAGCAGGTCGCGTCCGGACGTTTCGGCGTCACCAGCCTCTACCTCACGCAGGCGCGCGAGTTGCAGATAAAGATGGCGCAGGGCGCGAAGCCCGGCGAAGGCGGCCAGCTCCCCGGTGCGAAGGTGTATCCGTGGATCGCCAAGGTCCGCCACTCGACGCCGGGCGTCGGCCTCATCTCGCCGCCGCCGCATCACGACATCTACTCGATCGAGGATCTCTCCGAGCTGATCCACGACCTAAAGAACGCGAACCGCGCCGCGCGGATCAGCGTGAAGCTGGTCAGCGAGGTCGGAGTCGGCACCATCGCCGCGGGCGTGGCGAAAGCGCACGCCGATGTCGTGCTCATCGCCGGCTTTGACGGCGGCACCGGCGCCTCGCCGCAGACCTCCATCAAGCATGCCGGCCTGCCCTGGGAACTCGGCCTCGCCGAGACGCACCAGACGCTCGTGCTGAACAACCTCCGCTCGCGCATCGCCGTCGAGACGGACGGCCAGTTGAAAACGGGGCGCGATGTCGTCATCGCCGCGCTGCTCGGCGCCGAGGAGTTCGGCTTCGCCACCGCGCCGCTCGTCTCGCTCGGGTGCATCATGATGCGCGTCTGCCATCTCAATACGTGCCCCGTCGGCGTCGCCACGCAGGACCCGGTGCTGCGCGCAAACTTCACCGGCGATCCCGAGCACACGGTGAACTTCATGAAGTTCATCGCGCAGGAAGTCCGCGAGATCATGGCCCAGCTTGGTTTCCGCACGATCAATGAGATGGTCGGCCGCACCGATGCGCTCGAGCCGAAGCAGGCCGTCGAGCATTGGAAGGCGAAAGGCATCGACCTCTCCAAGCTGCTCTACTCGCCGGTCACCGGCCCCGAGGTCGGCCGCTTTTGCACCGACACGCAGGATCATGGGCTCGAGAAGTCGCTCGACCTCACGACGCTGCTGGAGCTGTGCAAACCCGCCATCGAGCGCGGCGAAAAAGTCACCGCCACGCTGCCGATCAAGAACACGAACCGCGTCGTCGGCACGATCCTCGGCAACGAGATCACCAAGCGCCACTGGAAGGGGCTGCCCGATGACACGGTGCACCTCAAGTTCAACGGCAGCGCCGGCCAGAGCCTCGGCGCCTTTATGCCCAAAGGGGTGACCATCGAGCTCGAAGGCGACGCGAACGATTACGTCGGCAAGGGCCTCAGCGGCGGCCGGATCATCATCTACCCGGATGCCGCGTCCACCTTCATCGCCGAGGACAACATCATCATCGGCAACGTGGCCCTCTACGGCGCGACCGCCGGCGAGGTCTTCATCCGCGGAATGGCAGGCGAGCGTTTCGCCGTCCGCAACTCCGGCGTGAACACCGTCGTCGAAGCCGTGGGCGACCACGGCTGCGAATACATGACCGGCGGCAAGGTCGTCGTGCTCGGCCCGACGGGACGCAACTTCGCCGCGGGCATGAGCGGCGGCATCGCCTACATCCTCGACGAGGCTGGCGACTTCGCCACGCGCTGCAACCAGCAGATGGTCGCGCTCGAGAAAATGGACGAGGCCGAAGCCGAGGACGTGCGCCAGCTCATCAAACGGCACGCCGACTACACGAAGAGCCAGAAGGCGTTCAAGGTGCTCGCGCTTTGGGAGGAGATGCTGCCGAAGTTCGTGAAGGTGATGCCGAAGGACTACAAGCGCGTGCTCCAGGCGCTCGCCAAGGCGCAGGCCGACGGGCTCAGCGGCGACGATGCGCTGAATGCCGCCTTTGAAGCCAACGCCCGCGACGTCGCGCGCATCGGCGGCGGCTAGCAGGGAAAGACAGGGAACAAGAACTCACAGACCACCATGGGAAAACCAACAGGCTTCATCGAATATCTCCGCGAAATCCCCGCCGACCGCGCGCCGCTCGAACGCGCGCGGGACTGGGATGAATTCCACTTTCACATGCCGGAGGACAAGCTCCGCACGCAGGGTGCGCGTTGCATGGATTGCGGCGTTCCATTCTGCCACAGCGGCACGCTCATCAGCGGAATGGCGAGCGGATGCCCGATCAATAACCTCATCCCCGAGTGGAACGACCTCGTCTATCGCGGCCTGTGGAAGGAAGCGCTGGAGCGGCTGCACAAGACGAACAACTTCCCCGAATTCACCGGTCGCGTGTGTCCCGCACCGTGCGAAGGCTCGTGCGTGCTCGGCATCAATGCGCCGCCCGTCACGATCAAGAACATCGAGGTCTCGATCATCGACAAAGGCTGGGACGAGGGCTGGGTCACGCCGCAGCCGCCGTCGGTTCGGACGGGGAAAAAAGTGGCCGTCATCGGCTCCGGTCCGGCCGGTCTCTGCGCCGCCGCGCAACTCAATCGCGCCGGGCACACCGTCACCGTCTTTGAGCGCGCGGATCGTCCGGGCGGGCTGCTGATGTATGGCATCCCGAACATGAAGCTGGACAAGGAGAAGGTCGTCCTGCGCCGCATCAAGCAGATGGAAGACGAGGGCATCACGTTCGTGTGCAACACGGCGGTCGGGCAGAACTACCCGGCGGAAAAGCTGCGCGCCGAATTCGACGCGACCGTCATCTGCACCGGTGCGACGAAGCCGCGCGATCTCCCGATCGAAGGCCGCCCGCTCAAGGGCATCCACTTCGCGATGGACTTCCTCACCGCGAACACGCGCTCCGTTTTGGACAGGCACAAGAACGGCAACTACGTCACCGCCGAGGGCAAGGATGTCATCATCATCGGCGGCGGCGACACCGGCACGGACTGCGTCGGCACCTCGATGCGCCACGGGTGCAAGTCGCTCGTGCAGGTCGAGATTCTGCCAAAGCCGCCGATGGATCGCGCGAAGGACAACCCGTGGCCCGAGTGGCCGAAGGT
>JANOBH010000213.1:0-8743 GCA_031411535.1 Chthoniobacter sp.
GGAGCGCTTGGCTCCGAGAGGGCTGGCGGAGCCAAGCGCTCCTGCGCGCCCACGAGGCGCTCCCGCGCCCGGACTCCCGACTTGTATCACAGGCGCTCACGCTCCTCGCCATCGCCGCCCTGCTCGGCGGCGTGCGCGCGGAGGAAACGCCGCGCGCCCGCTTCAGCGAAGCGCCCCACGACTACTGGACACGCCCGCTGCGCGATTCCTTCGCCACCCTTCTCGCCGACAGCGGCGGCACCCTCCAGCTCGATACATCAAGCCCCAAGGCCGAGCTGGAAAGCCTGCTCAAAGCCCTCCGCGTCCCCGTCAGCTCCCAGCTCCTCGTCTATTCCGCCACCAGCTTTCAGAGCGGCCTCATCCATCCCACAAACCCGCGCGCGCTCTATTTTAATGACGAGGTGTATGTCGGCTACGTCCCCGGCGGGCACATCGAAGTCGCCGCCATCGACCCGGACCTCGGCCCCGTCTTTCGCCTCCTGAATCTCTCCCGCGGCGGCCAGCCGCAGATCAGCCGCAGCGAGCGCTGCATGAACTGCCACGCCGGACGCACCAGCCGCCAGGTCCCCGGCTTCGTCGCCGAATCCGTCATCTGCACCGAGACCGGCGCCAGTCTCGACGGCTTCCGCCGCGAGCAGGTCGGCCACACCATCCCGCTCAATCTCCGCCTCGGCGGCTGGCACGTCACCGGCCCGCAAGCGCAGGCCGCGCACCTCGGCAATCTCACCGGCAAAGCCGTCCCCGGCGGATACGAGCGGCTCCCAAATCCGCCCGGCAACCGCTTCGACTGGGAGCGCTACCTCGCCCGCACCAGCGACCTCCTCCCGCACCTCATCCACGAGCATCAGCTCGGCTTTCACAATCTCGTCACCCTCGCCGTCTATCGCACCCGCGAAGCCCTCACGGCCGGGCAGGGGACCATCCGCCCCGACGACCAGCCCGTGCTCGACGACCTCGCGCGCCAGCTTCGCCGCTACATCCTTTTCGCGGACGAGGCCGCGCT
This sequence comes from Chthoniobacter sp., assembly GCA_031411535.1. Lineage (GTDB taxonomy): Bacteria > Verrucomicrobiota > Verrucomicrobiia > Chthoniobacterales > Chthoniobacteraceae > Chthoniobacter. The sequence continues at coordinate 1,004 of JANOBH010000213.1, forward strand.
CCCTCCCGGCGGCGTCCAGCCCGATCCCGCGTACCTCCAGGATTTTCAAAGCGTCCGCGTCCCGGCCCGCGATGGCACCTCCCTGCGCGACCTCGACCTGCGCACCCGCCTCTTTCGCCACCGCTGCAGCTACCTCGTCCACTCGCCCAGCTTCGCCGCGCTTCCGCCGGAGTTTAAAAAGCGCCTCCTCGCCGGACTCGACGCCGCCCTGCGCGAGCCCGGCGGCATTCCCGAATTCGCCTACCTCCCCCCCGCCGAGAAGCGCGCCATCCGCACCATCCTCCGCGACACCGGGATTTTGCCGTAGCCGGCATTTGCCGCGCGAATTCGCTTCCCATTGGCAGTTCGCATAGCTACCACCCGCGGCGTCCGCGCGGTTCCCCGGCTGCGCGGATAAACCCAACCACCCAAACCCCTTCCCGACCCATGCCGCATGTTCCCCTATGCCGGCGCGGCGTCTCGCTGGCCGCGCTTACTTTCGCGCTCGCTGCGACCGCCTGCGCCCAGGACGCCGCCCCAGCCGCGCACATGATCGACACCGGCGACAACGCCTGGATGCTCGCCAGCTCCGCACTCGTCCTGATGATGACCGGCCCCGGTCTCGCCCTTTTTTACGGCGGCCTCGTGCGCCACAAGAATGTGCTCTCGACGATGATGCACAGCTTCTTCCTCATGTCCGTCGTCAGCATGCTGTGGTTCGTCTTCGGCTACGGCATGGCCTTCGGCGAGGGCAATGCCTTCTTTGGCAATCCGCTTTCCCATCTCTTCCTCAAGGGCGTCGGCGCCGCGCCAAATCCCGACTACGCCGCCACGATCCCGCAGCAGACATTCATGATCTACCAGATGATGTTTGCCATCATCACGCCCGCGCTCATCACCGGCGCCTTTGCCGAGCGCATGAAATTCAGCGCCTACCTCGCGCTCATGATCGGCTGGGTCACGCTCGTCTATTTCCCGCTCGCCCACATGGTGTGGGGAAAAGGCGGGTTCTTTAACTGGGCGCTCGGCGGCCAGCTCCCCGTGCTCGATTTCGCCGGCGGCACGGTCGTCCACATCAGCTCCGGCGCGGCGGCGCTCGTCTGCGCGCTCGTGCTCGGGCCGCGCCGCGGATTTCCGCGCGAGCCCATGCTCCCGCACAATGTCGTCCTCAGCCTCATCGGCACCGGCCTGCTGTGGGTCGGCTGGTTCGGCTTCAATGCCGGCAGCGCACTCTCCAGCGGCGCGCTCGCCACCAGCGCATTCGCGGCCACGCACTTCGCCGGAGCCGCGGGCGGCCTCGCGTGGGCCATGATGGAGTGGCTGGGGAAGGGCAAGCCGAGCGCGCTCGGCGCCGCGTCCGGCATGGTCGCCGGTCTCGCCACGATCACGCCCGCGTCCGGCTTCGTCACCATCCCGTCCGCCGTCATCATCGGTCTCTGCGGCGGCGTCGCGTGTTACTTCGCCGTCACGAAACTGAAGGCCGCCTGCGGCTACGACGACTCGCTCGATGTCTTCGGCGTCCACTGCGTCGGCAGCATCGTCGGCATGCTCCTGCTAGGCTTCCTCGCCAGCGCCGAGGTGAATCCCGCCATCGCGTCCACTTTTCAAAAGAACGGCGCCGTCGTCTCGCTCGCGGGCGGCTCCGGGCAGTTTGTGAACCAGCTCATCGCCATCGGCGTGACATTCGTCCTTAGTAGCGTCGTCACGTTCATCCTCCTCAAAATTATCGGCGCAGTCATCGGCCTCCGCGTGGATGCAGAGGCGGAGCACTCCGGCCTCGATGTCAGCCAGCACGGCGAGAGCGCCTACAACGAATAGCCACCCATGAAAAAAATCGAAGCGATCATCAAGCCATTCAAACTGCAGGAAGTGAAAGACGCGCTCGCCGAGGCGGGCGTCGAGGGCATGACCGTCAGCGAGGTCAAAGGATTTGGCCGGCAGAAAGGCCACACCGAGATCTATCGCGGGAGCGAATACACCGTCGATTTCCTGCCCAAGCTGAAGCTCGAAATCGTGCTCCCGGATGAGGAGGTGGCTGCCGCCGTCGCCGCGATAATCGAGTCCGCCAAGACGGGGAAGATCGGCGACGGAAAGGTCTTCGTCTCGCCCTGCGAGGAAGCGATCCGCATCCGCACCGACGAGCGCGGCGACGACGCCGTGTAGCGGACGCTCTTTACTCGCGCGCATTGCACAGCGACCCGCCCGATTACTACGCCACGCTCGGCCTCGACCGCCGCTGCACCGAGGCGCAGATCCGCGCCGCCTACCGGCTGCTGGCAAAGGCGCATCACCCCGACGTAAACGCTGGCGCGTCCGAGGCCGTGAGCCGCACGCAGGCGCTCAATGCCGCTTACGAAATCCTGAGCGAGCCGGGGAGCCGCCAGGCGTACGACCGGGAACTCGCCGCCGCTGAAAAAGCCGCGGCTCCTGCGCGTGGCGGAAAAATCGAGCGCAACATCTCGCAGGACGTCCACCTCCGGCTCGACGAATTCCTCCGCGGCGCCGCGCTGACCGTGCGCGTGAACGATCCCGCGAATCCCAGCGGCCCGGAGACCTACGAACTCGAAGTCCCGCCCGACACCGCGCCCGGCGCGCGCTTCCGCGTTCCGCGCGACGAGCCGTTTCGCGGCGGCTTCGTGATCGTGCGCGTGCGCGCACGTCCCGACGCCCGCTTCAAACCGCGCGGCCCGGACCTGCGCTGCGACCTGCGCATCAGCGCCCAGCGCGCCGCGCAAGGCGGCACCGAATCCCTCCGCGGCATCGGTGGCAGCCAGCTCCGCGTGCAGATTCCGCGTGGCGCAGCCCGTGGCGAAATCCTCCGCATCCCCGGCGAGGGCCTGCCAAAGCCGCGCGGCGGCCGCGGCGATCTGCTCGTCCGCATCACCTACCGCCCCGAGGTCCGCATCACGCGCGCATCGCGCGGATAGCTACTGCTGCGGGAGCTGGAGCGTCATGCGCTGCCCGGCGCGCAGGACTGTCGCCGGCAGCTTCTCGCCCGGCCGGTGAATCTGCAGCAGTTCGCCGATCAGCGCGCTTTCCGAGATGCGCCCCTTCATCTCCGCGACCTGGAGGAGAATGTCGTCCGCCTTGAAGCCCTCCTTTTTCGCCGCCGCGTGCTGGCCGTATTCGCCGACGTGATTGATGCGCAGCGCCATCACATCCCTGCCGAGTCCGAGACCCGCACGCGCGGCGTCGTCGAGGTCCTCCATCTTCATGCCGCCAAAGGCCATCGCCCGCATCGGCCACGTGCCCGCCCTTTTCGCAATGTCCGACCTCGATCGCCAGCCTGCGGGCAGCACGAGCGTGTTCGTCATCGCCTTCCCGTCGCGCTGAATCGCCACTGGCAGCGCCCCGGCATCCGGCGCCCGGTGCAGCACCCAGCTCACATCGGCATTCGAGATCAGCGGCTGCCCATTGAGCGCGACGAGCCGGTCGCCGGGTCGCAGCCCCGCCTTTGCCGCAGGCGAGTCCGGCGCGACCGCATCCACTTTCGCGCTCTCGTCCGCAGCTAGAGTGACGCCGAGCGTTTCGATCGAGGGCTGCGGGTAGATCCACTCGCGCGGCACTGCTTCATTCCGGCTGCGAAAATCCGCGCGAAAGGCATTGCCGACCATGTGGCAGTGGACGCAGCTCTGCACGACCTTGCCGTCCCAATCGAGCTTGCTCTGATACTTTGCCGCGAGGGTGGGAAACTCCACCGGCGTCTTGTACGGCACGGGCCCGCCTTGCTTTCCCGCCAGCGCGGGCTTGTTCGCGGGATAGCCGCGATGAAGGGCGAGCCCCGCCTCCAGCGCCTTGCGGAAGCCCGCCGTCGTCTTGTCGCGCGGATCCTTCTGGTGCTGCCACGAACCGTAGCGGCCGTACACCGTGCCGTCGGCATTGAAGAGCATCGCGGAAAACGACAGGTTGTAATCGAACTGGAAGCGGGCGAGGTCCAGCGCGTTGGCATTGATGACCCGCACGCACACGAACTGGTCCAGCAGCGGCGCGAGTTCCTTTTCCTCAAGCACGCTCGTATCGATCCCCATGCACGCCATGCACGGGATGCAGCGCAGCACCACGAGCAGCGGTTTGCCCATCTTCGCCGCCAGCGCGAAACCCGCGTCGGCGTCGTTGTAATTCCACCGCGCGTCCGCTTCCAGTTTCGCCCTGTCCCCGCGCACAGCACCCTCGCGGTCTTTGACGGTCTCGGCGGAAACTGCCGCCAAAAAAAGAAACAGGGCGGCAGAAAGCATGGGGGCAGGCTTCATGCCTTGGCTTCTTCCCAGCCCGCGGACGGCATGGCAAGGCAAGACTGCTGCGCGCCTTCCTGCGGAAGGAGCGATCCCATTTCGCGCGTGGGACTCCAGCGCCGCCCGCAGGACCGTTGACGCGGCACCCTCGTTCTTCTACGCGTGAGCGTCATGCGTCCCCCCAAAGCGCTGCTCGCGCTGCTTCTGCTCTCATTCGGCGCCGCCATCGCCGCGCCTCCCGCAGTGCCGCTCGGTCTCGCGATGACGGCGAACGCCGCCGACAGCATCACGCTCACATGGTATCGCCCGGCGGCGGACGACGTGAAATCCTACGCCGTCTTTTTCAGCGACAACAAGGACGGCCCCTTCACGCGCCTCGCGACCGTCACCGAGCGCACTGCCATCCACAGCAGGCTGAAGCCGGGCACGACGTGGTTTTACAAAATCTCGGCGACCAATGCGGACGGAGAGAGCGAGCAGTCGAAACCTGCCAGCGGGTTTGCCATCACGCCCGCTGCCGGCGCCGCGTTTCCGGTGAAGATTGCAAAGAATATGTGCGTCACGCTGGGCAGCACCATCGTGAGCGATTCGCCGCCGATCGCGGGCAAGCTGGCCGAACTGGTGGACGGGTCGGATGCCACGACCTGCCGGCTGCGGAAGGCCTGCGAAGTGAAGATCCAGCTAGATCCCAAGCTCTCCATCGCGGATGCCGCCTACCTGATGGTGCACTTCCGCACACACGGCGGACCCGCCGAGTGGTCGAACGATCCGTTTGCCCGGACGCTGAGGAACTACGTCATCATCGAGAGTCTCGATTCGACGAATGGCAAAGACGGCACATGGACCGAGGTGGTAAGCGGCACCAATGCGCTGCTGGACGGCGTGATCGTCATCCCCAATCACAAGCCGAAATGGATCGGCCTGCGCAGCTCGGGAGGTCCGCCGATTCCCGCCGACGACAAGCGCCCCAATCCCGGCGACCTGATGCTCTGCCGCCTCGATGTCTTTCGCGCGGCGCCGGCCGGCTTTCGCAATGACTACTGGATTTTCACCGGCGACAGCCTCGTCGTACAGGATTTCCCCGGAGGTGCGATCGAAGGACGCAAAGCGTGGTTCTCCGACCTCGTCCGGCAGCGCCATCCGGACCGCTATCCGATCGTCGTCCACGCGGCTCTGGGCGGCGAGATCATGGCAAACACGATCGGGCGCATGAAAAAATTCCTTCCCATCGTGGCGGCGCCAAATGGAACGGCCACGCCGACCGGAACGATCCTCTGCTTTGAATCCGGCTTCAACGACGTGGGCGTCGGCGGCGGGCTATGGATGGGAGCGAAGATCATCAAAAGCCTCGCCGAGGCGCAGGAAGTCTGCACGGCAAACGGCATCATCATGGTGCCGGTGCGCATCGAGTTTTCCACCGGCTACCTCAATCCCGACACGCTGGAGCCTGCGAAGGGCGACGTCTTCTACAACACACTCGCCGTGAATCTCGCTGGCGTGGATCCCTTTTGCCGCGCGAGCGCACCCTACGCCTGCGACCCGGCCACCCAGCTTCCGTACGCCGACTACTGGACTTACACGCGGAAGAATTACGCGACGGCGCTAACCAAGGACGGTGTGCATCACACCAAGGCCGGCTCGGATGGCATCAATGAGCTGTGGGCCGATGTCGCCGGCAGGATGATCTACTCCCGGCAGCGCTAGAAACGCGGGGCAGGGGATTCACGATGCCCTGGCCAGCAACTCCGCACCGCAGTCGCTGCAGATGCCGTGCGATATCCCCGGCAGGCGGCGCGTGTGAAAAAGCTCCAGTTCGCTGATCGCATCCTCCACTTCCACCCACCGCTCATCCGGCATAACGACCTTTTTGCACCAGCCGCACATGACGAGCAATTCCGCTGTCCGCTCGGTTTCGTTTTCCATCAAGCGCACGCGAGCCCGGTGTTCCAGCCGCACGATCCGGCTGCGAAACTCCACGTCCCCGGAGCCAAGTTTTGCAATCCGCAACTCCATGAACCGACGGCACCCTGGGCTGTCACAGCGGTACGGCAGCGTCACCGATTCGCCTGTCCCTCGGACTTTTGAAAGGACGACATCGAAGAGATGCCGTGTCTCCGCATTGCAGATGAATTTCCAGATCAGCGAGCCGATCACTGCGTCCGGACTGAGGTCCGTGTCCCCGTTTTCCCGCGCAAAATCATACCATTCCGCGTTCGCAAAAGTGATCCGGTTTTCCGCGTTCACCCGGTAAATGAACTCGCGCTCATCTTGCATCCGCTCGGGAAGCATCCCTACGGCTTCTCCTCCACGGCGACGCCCGCCAAGTCCACCGTGCCTGCGGCCGTGACGACGAACATCAGGAACGCCTCCAGATCCATCGCCGGGGTGAAGGCAAACTCGAAGCGCTTCCACTCCGCCGCTCCCGTCAACTCCTGCTCGTGATAGAACTCGTAAGGCTCCGCCTTCTGGCGCACGCCGAGCTTCACTCCCGTCTGGTCCGCGCTGCGCACCCACCCGGTGACGAGATAGCGCGTGCCCTTTTTATACTTCTGAATTCCCTGATAGCTCGTGAGCTGGAGCTGACCCTCGTCCGCTTTCTCCACCTTGATCCGCACCGCGCCCGCCGCTTTGTCCGGCGCGTCGTCGAGCTTTGTGTAAGTCGCGCTCACCGCCGCCCACTCGGTATTGTCCTTCCAGTCCGTCGGCAGCCAGCCCTTCACCACGTTGCCGCTCTGCGCCTTCGTCGTAAATTCCGCGCCTTCCTTTCCAAATGCCGGCAGCAGGCTCTTGGGCACCTCGGCCCGGACCGCGGCCGATAGGCCGCAAAGCACGAGCGCGGCGGCCAGAAAAAATTGGATCGAAGACCGAGGGGAGGATGTGGAATGGAGGGAGTTCATTGGATTTCTGGACGAGAATAACTGGCGGCGAACGATTGTCGATAGCGTGCCCTTCCCGCTGTGAGAGGTGCCAGGAGTTTCAGCCTCAGCCCCGCTGCGGGAGTTCTGATTGATTGCACCGAAGCTGCGTGAGCCCCTCATCATCATCCTATCGAACGCAACCCGCCTCGCCCCGCCGCGAGGCCAACCAAACCCAACCATGACCACCACCGAAATCGCCCCCGACGTGTTCCGGCTCTCGCTCTACGTGCCGGAGTTCAACCTTCAGTTTAACCACTTCCTTGTCCGCGACGAAGAGCCGCTGCTCTGTGCGGCGGAGTACCGCCCATCGCAGCGAGCAGGGAGTCGTGATCGAGCGGCTTCGTGAACATCGCCATTTCGCCGTCCGGCGTGCGCGGCCATTCCTCCATCGGCCGATCCCAATACAGTTCCACGCCATTGTCGTCCGGATCGCGCAGATACAGCGCCTCGCTCACCCCGTGATCCGCCGCACCGTCGAGCGCGATGCCCGCCGCCACCAGCCGCCGCAACGCATCGCCCAGTTCCGCCCGCGTCGGGTACAGGATCGCCACGTGATACAGCCCCGTCGTTCCCGGCGCCGGCGCCCGTCCGCCCGCGCTTTCCCAGGTATT
>JANOBH010000214.1:0-2185 GCA_031411535.1 Chthoniobacter sp.
GCTGAATGTGATCGTATTGATCCACTCCGCGTGGTGCCCGCCGCCGTCGCTGTCCTCGATCGCATCCACCTCGGTCATCAGGCCAAGGCTCCACCCGGCGGGCAGCCCGACCGCGAGCGGGATGATCAGGCCGCCCTCGACGGCGCGGTTGCCGAGGCCGTCCTGGTTCGTCGGAACTTTGATGAAAGGCATGAGCGCCAGCGCGGTCGGGCCGCCATCATTGCCCCATAGATTCCACTTCGTGCGGATCGTGAGGTCGCCGAAGCCGTCGGCCCGCGAGCGCCGGCCCGGCTCGACGGTGCGCTCGGTCACGTACGGCTCGACGATGATTTGCAGGTCGAGGCAGTGCGTGAGGCCGAGTTTGAAATTGGTCGCCGCAAAGGCCCAGCTCTCGGTGAGCCGGCGCTCGCGCTCCGCGTTGTGGCGGTCGCGCGCGTAGGAGGCGAGGTCCATCTCCACCTGCACCCACCCGGCATCGACGGTGTACGGGCTCTCCGTCTTGTCCGGGCGGTCGGTGCTCAGGTCGCGGAGCTGCGCGCGCGGCGTGCGGTCAAAGACGGAGCGCTCCGGCTGGCGGAGCGGGGACTCCCCGGCGTGCGCAGTCGGCAGGGCGAAGGCGAAGGCGCAGGCCAGCGCGGAGACTGAGCTTTTCAACATGGCGTGGAAGACAAGCGATGGATGAGTCAGGACGCAACAAGAATGTTAGCCATGCCTAAGTTTCTTTCCACCCTGTATCTTTCGCGCAGCCGCCGCCCGTCGCTTGACCTCGCCTCCGCGCGGCGGCTATCGCTTTCCCCATGCCCACGGAGCGCCACACTTCCGCTGCGGTCGAGGACTACCTCGAGCGCATCCTGGAACTCATCAACACCAAGGGATACGCGCGCGTCGTGGACATCGCGCAGAGCCTGAAGATCTCGCAGGCGAGCGTGACGAACATGATCCAGCGGCTCGATGCCGAGGGACTGCTGAAGTACGAGAAATACCGCGGCCTCGCGCTGACCACGGCGGGCGAGTCGCTCGCCAAAAACATCACGCGCCGGCACCAGCTTCTGTCGGATTTCCTCAAACTCCTTGGACTCGATGAGGAGGTCGTCTATCACGACGTGGAAGGCATGGAACACCACATCAGCCCACCGACTCTCCGCGCCATCGAGGCGCTGACCCAGCACCTCCAGCGGCAGCCCGCGCTGCTCGCCAAGGTGCGCCTGCAAACTCATGAACATTGAACCAGTGGAATTTGGCGGGTGGGCAAACTGCCTCCGCATCGCGAACGACCACGCCGAGCTGATCATCACGCTCGATGTCGGGCCGCGGATCATTTCCTACCAGCATCTGCCGGGCGGAAAAAACGTGCTCAAGACGAACGCCGAGGAAATGGGAAAAACCGGCGAGGATCACTTCGTCGCGCGCGGCGGGCATCGCTTCTGGGTCGCGCCGGAAAACGAGCTGACCTACCTGCCGGACAATTCCCCCGTCACCTCCGAAATCCTGCCCGACGGAGTGCGCCTCACAAGCACCACGGGACCGGTGAAAAAGGAACTCACCGTGACGCTCGCCGCCGAAACCTCGGCGGTCACGCTAGCGCATCGCGCCACCAATGTGGGCACCGCTCCGGTGACGCTCGCGACGTGGGCGATCACCGTCATGGAGCCGGGCGGGCTGGAGATCATCCCGCGTCCTCCGATGGGTGTGCACCCCCGCGACCTGCTGCCCGACCGCATCCTCGTGCTCTGGCCCTACACCGACACCTCGGACGACCGCTGGCGCTGGGGTCGAGACTTCATCACCCTGCGCCAGACCGCGCAAGGCCCGCCGGCCAAGCTCGGCCTGCCGCACCGGCAGGGCTGGGTCGGCTATCTGACGCGGCGGGCGCTCTTCATCAAGACCGTGGCGTATGAGGAAGGCGCCGCGTATCCAGATCATGGCTGCAACTTCGAGACCTTCACCAATGCCCAGATGCTGGAAGTCGAGACGCTCAGCCCGCTCCGCACCCTCGCGCCGGGCGAATCGGTCGGCCACACCGAAGGATGGCGGCTCTTTGGCTCGCTACCCGAGCCCGAATCGCTCAAAGAGAACGCGCTCGCCGAGTGGCTCGCGCCATTCATCGCCAAAGTCGAACTGCCCTGAAATCCCGCCTCATGATCCTGCGCCGCATCGCCGCCCTGCTTCCGCTCGTTTTATCCCT
>JANOBH010000215.1:0-2024 GCA_031411535.1 Chthoniobacter sp.
CGAAGTCATCATCTTCGATCGACTGAGCGACGAAGACCTCGCGCAGATCGTCGAGATCCAGCTCGCCCGGCTCACCAAACGGCTCGCCGCGCAAAAGATCACGCTCCAACTCAGCGACGCCGCCAAGCACCACCTCGGCCGCGAAGGCTACGACCCCGTCTATGGTGCCCGCCCGCTGAAGCGCGCGATCCAGCGCAGCGTCCTCGACCCGCTCTCCTTGGAAATCCTCGCCGGCCGCTTCCGTGAGGGAGACACGATCACAGCCGACGCCGCGGACGGGAAAGTCAGCTTCGCGAAGTAGCCCGGCGTCGCGGCGAGGCGGCAGCCGCGACGAAGGCCGGCAAGCACGCGAGAAGATGGTGTTTGCCACCGAGCGCGGATGGTGATGCGATTTCACGCGAGAAGATCACCCAGCGAAACCCGGAGGATTCCGTCCTATGAAAATCGCGGTCCCAGAAAGCAAGATAGCCCGCTCACGCGTCGAGCAGGTCAGCGTCGGCGAGATCAGGATTGGCGCCGTCCACGTAGACCAGCTTCTGCTGAGCAACGTCCACGTCCAGACCTCCACAGGGCTTGCGCAGATGCGCAATGTGCGGCTCTCCCTCACTCTCGCCTTCGCACTTCAGTGGCGGGTGGGCGTCAAAATTTCCATGCCGGACGGAATTCGCGACGTGGATTTTTCCGACTCGGGAACGCTCGACCTCGGCACGCTCACGCTGGGAATCGGCTTCGGCAATCTCACCCTGCCCGGCCTCGCCAATCTCGCCTTTGACATACCCAGCCTCCCGGTGAACAACCTCGCGGCCGTCATCGGACCGATCAAGAATCTGAACCTCGGCGCCGTGCTGGCGGAGCAGATCCGCGCGCAGAATCTCGTCACGCCGAACAACGGGTTCACCATCGGCGGCCTCGGATTTGGCGGACTCAATGTGAGCGGGCTCGGAATTCCGAACGCCACAGTGGGCAACGCCACCGTCGCCCGCGTCACCGGCGGCGCACTTCCCATCCCCGCCTTGAAGATCCCGAACATCTCTCTTCCCCAAGCGTCGATCCCCACGGTGCGCACGCAGAACGTTGATACGACCGCCAACCCCATCGTTTCGCAGTTGCCCGGGGTGGACATCGGGCTGCTCGCCGCGACGCTGAAAGTCACCACGACCGCAAAGTTCCATCTCGACGAGTTGCGCCTGAGCAATATCAAGGCATCCGCAGCGATCGGCGAGATCGCGCTCACAAACGTGGTGCTGCCCTACGAAGTCCTCGGCGTGACGCTTTCGCAAATAGGAATCGAAACCCTAGAAATCCCGCAAGTGGAGGTGAACTGACATGGCCAAAAACGCTCCAAAGCCCACCGTCTCCGTGACTCCTGGGAAAAACAAACCGGTCAACAACGTGATCAAGTTTGAAGACCTCGTGCAGCAACTCAAGCAGGGCGCGCCCGCGGCCGCGCGTGCAAAGGCCGGGGTCAAAGCGGCGCATCGCGACGACCTTACTGCCATCCAGCAGCTCGCCACCGATCTCGAAAAGCGCCTGCGCACCGTGCGTCACGCGCATCCCGACCAGCCGTCGTCCTCGCCCCGGCGCAAACGGAAGGCGTGATGCGCGTCCTGTCATCCGGAAATTGCCGACCGGGCTGCCAACTGTCTTAAGGCAGTCGGCGGCAGCGAGTCGCCGTCGAATTTTCTCCCCGAAAACACTGCGCCGACTAACGTCGGCGCATGAGCGATTCGACTTCCCAAGGATTGTTCAGCGATCTGCTGTCGGCTGAACTTAAGACGCTGAAGCAGACCGCACAGGAGCTGTCGCTTCCGGCGGGCCATGTGGTTTTCCGCCAAGGCGATCCCGGGGACGGGATTTACCTCGTGGAGAAAGGCACGCTGGAAATCTCGGCGGTCGTGGCTGGCGGCGAGGCGCGCGTCCTTACGACTCTCGGGCCGGGCAGCTTCTTCGGCGAAATGGCGCTGATGGACAATCAGCCGCGCTCGGCCACGGCGACTGTCGCCACGGACTGCACGCTGTCCTTT
>JANOBH010000216.1:0-1973 GCA_031411535.1 Chthoniobacter sp.
GCGTGGGCATTCACGCATTTCATCGCCTGCCAGTGGATCCCCCTGACCTGGCTCTCGCACATGGCGGATGTCAGCCTCTTCGGGCTCGATGCGGGCTGGCACCATCTGGGAAACCTCGCGCTCCATGCGCTCAACGCCTGCCTCGTGCTCGCGGCACTGCGGCGGCTCACGGGGCAGTTCTGGCCGAGCGTGGCGGTGGCGGCGCTCTTTGCCGTGCATCCGGTGAATGTGGAGTCGGTGGCGTGGGTCGCTGAGCGGAAGAATGTGCTGAGCACGACTTTCTGGCTGCTCGCGCTGTGCGCCTACGCGCGGCACGCCGCACAGCCGCGCTCGCGCTGGATGTGGGCGGTCGCGGGCTGCATGGCTCTCGGTCTGCTGGCGAAACCGATGCTCGTGACGCTGCCGTGCGCGCTGCTCCTGCTCGACGTCTGGCCGCTCCGCAGGCACGAGACTGTGCCGTGGCGGCAGCTTGTGCGGGAAAAGATCCCGCTCTTTCTGCTCTCGTTTGCGATCAGCCTCTCGACCATCGCCGCGGCGAAATTCAGCGGCGCGCTGACCAGCGCCGGCTCGCTCGGTCTCGCCGGGCGGCTGGGCAATGCGGTGACGGTCTATCCGCGCTATCTCGCGAACCTTTTCTGGCCTGCGGAACTGGCGGTGCTTTACCCGATCGAGGCGCGGATCCCGCTGGTCGCGGTGGTGTCCTCCGGGGTGCTGCTTTGCGCGGTCACGCTCGCAGCGTGGATGCTGCGGAAGCGGCTTCCGCACTTGCTTTGCGGGTGGCTGTGGTTCGCCGGCGTGCTCGTGCCGGTGACGAGTGTTTTCCAGGTCGGCTCGCAGGCGATGGCGGATCGCTTCAGCTACATTCCGCAGCTTGGGATTCTCTGGGCGGTCGTGTGGAGCCTGCGGGAAATCCCTCGTCCCGCGCTCCGATGGATGCCGGTCGCGGCAGCCGCGGTGGTGCTCGCGCTCTCGGTCTGCACGATCCGGCAGGTCGGCTTTTGGACGGATACGGCGACGCTTTTCGACCACACGGTCCGTGTCACGAAGGACAACGGCATCGCCCGCGCAATCGCGGGAATGGGACATGTGACGCGCGGCGATTATCCACAGGCGATTGTCCACTACCGCGAGGCTGCGCGGCTGATGCCACGGAATGCGGAGGTGCGCTGTCTGCTCGGCGAGGCGCTCACGCACACCGGCGCGACAGCCGAGGCCATCGCGCAACTCCGCAACGCGGTCGCGCTCGATCCGATGGATGAGCACGCGCGGCGGAATCTGGTGGCGATGCTCGCGCAGAGCGGGCGCATGGCCGAGGCGGCGCAGTTCCTCCCGCGCTGAGCCGGCACCTGGCGCGGACGCGCTTGTCCGTGATTTGTCCGAGGAACCGCCAACCGCGCGCGCGGTTTTCAAAAATCTGTGTTTCAAGGCCGGTCGCCGGCGGGTTACTTAGGCACATACAAAAACCTATGGATATTTCCCGCACCGCTTACGGAACCTGGTCTGGTGGCCGCTTCATGCACTTTGGCGAACCCCTCGACGACGAGCGCTTTATCGCCGCGATCCGGCACGCTTATGATCGCGGAATCCGCACGTTTATGACGGCGGACGTCTATGGAAACGGGGGCGCCGACGAGATGCTGGCCCGCGCGCTCGCCGGGATCCCGCGCGAGAGCTACGCGCTCGTGGGCGCGATCGGGCACGACTTTTATAGCGGCCAGCGCGATGGCTCGAAAGGATACCCGCGTTTCACCCATCCGCAGCTCCGTCCGCCGCGCGACTATGCGGACTACGTGCGCATGGCCACTGAGAAGGCTCTGGCGCGGTGCGGGGTAGACAAATTCGACTGCCTGATGCTCCACAATCCAGACCAGACCGGCTACACGAGCGACGCAGTTTGGAACGCGATGGAGAGGCTCCGCGAAGCGGGGCTGACCGATCAACTCGGCATCGCGCCTGGACCTGCAAACGGCTTT
>JANOBH010000217.1:0-11407 GCA_031411535.1 Chthoniobacter sp.
GCGCAGCTTGCGCCCGACGATGCGCTGAAATCCTTCCAGCTCGCGGAAGACGTGAAGATCGAACTCGTCGCCGCCGAGCCGCTCACCGCCTCGCCGTGCGCGCTCGCGTTCGACGAGCGCGGCCGGCTTTTCGTCGCGGAGAATCGCGGCTATCCGAACACCGCCGAGCCGCCGCAGGGCGTGATCGCGCTGCTGGAGGACACCGACGGCGACGGACGCATGGACAAGCGCACGGTCTTCGCCGACGGCCTCACTTTCCCGAATGGCGTGATGTCGTGGCGCGGCGGCGTCATCGTCACCTGCGCGCCGGACGTGCTCTTTCTCCGAGACACCGACGGCGACGGACGCGCCGACGAGCGCCGCGTGCTACTCACCGGATTCGACGCGACCAAGAGCACGCAGCTCCGCGTGAACGCGCCGACGCTCGGCCCCGACGGCTGGATCTACCTCGCGGCCGGGCTCGCCGGCGGCTCGATCACCTGCCCGGAACATCCCGAGCGCGCGCCGCTGAAAATGACCGCCGACGTGCGCTTTCACCCCGACACGCTCGTGGTGGAAAACGTGGACGGCCGCTCGCAATACGGGATGTCGTTCGACGAGTTCGGCCGCCGCTTCATCTGCATGAACCGCGTGCCTGTGCAGCACGTCGTCCTTTCCTCGAAATGGCTCGCCCGCAATCCACGCCTCGCCTTCTCCGAGACCGTGCAGGACTGCAACGAGCGCGACGTGCGGACAGGGCTCAAAGGCGGCGGCGATGGCGTGAAGCTCTTTCCCATCAGCGCGAACCTCACGACCGCCGATTCGCACGCGGGCACGTTCAGCGCGGCCTGCGGCATCCACATTTTGCAGGGCGAAGCGCTCGGGCTCGGATACCGCGATTGCGCGTTCTCGTGCGACCCGACCGGCAACCTCGTGCATGTGGACAAGCTGAGCGGGGACATCGCGACGTTCACCGCGAAACCGCTGCTCCGCGGCCGTGAGTTCGTGGCATCGCGCGACGACTGGTTTCGCCCGGTCTTCCTCGCTCCCGGACCCGATGGCGGGCTCTACATCGCGGACATGTATCGGAAGGTGATCGAGCATCCCGACTATCTGCCGGAGGCGGTGCGCGAGCGGACGGACTTTGAGTCGGGAAAGAAACTCGGCCGCATCTGGCGGGTGACACTGAAGACGCCGCTGAAGATTCCGATCGTCCGTGAGTTCGCCGGCGCGGGCATGCCGGAGCTGGTGAAGGCGATGGACAGTCAGACGGGCTGGGCGAAGGCGACGACCGTGCGACTTCTCCTGGAACGGCGCGAGGCCGGCACGGCGGAGGCGCTGGTCTTCGCGCTCGACGCTCCGGCGACAAGCGCCACGCAATATCGCCGCGCGCGGCTGCTTGACGCACTTGGCGGAGTGGATGACGCGCGACTGGCAGCGCTGCTGAAGGCGCGCGATGTCGGCATCAAGCGGGCCGCGTTGGAGCTTGCGGTCGGGCGCGTCCCACCCGAATCGGCGGCGCGCGCCGCGCTCGTCCAGCTCGACGAGCGGGTCGATGACCTCTGGTTCCTGCAGTTGATCGCGCTCGGCGGTGTGGACGACTGGCGGGCTTTTGCGCGATTCGCGGAGTGGAGCAAAATCCGAAGCGGAGACCGATGGGTGCGCGCGGCTGTGCTGAGCAGCATCGGCGGTCGGGACGAGGAGTTTCTCGGCGCTCTGAAGACGCAGTCGGAATTTGCCGTGGTGGCGCGGCTTTTCGCGGAACTGCGCGGCTTGGACGACTCGTCGCTCGCCCGCAAAATCTTTGAGCGGGCGGCGACCGAGGTCGTGCAGAAGGGCCTCTCGACAGGCGATCGTCAGGTCTTTGCCCGGCTGCTCGGGCGCAGCACATGGGCCGCGGCGGGCGGCGCGCTCACAGCGGCATTCGCCGCGGAATCCGACGATCAGGCGCGGGCCGTCGTCGCCGCGAGTCTCGCCGCGCTCGATGCCCGGCGGGCCGCCGGAGTGCTGCTCGCACCCGGCGCATGGACCGCTTCCGCGCCGGGCCTCCGCGAGGCGATTCTCAATGCGCTGCTGGCCCGGCGCGGGCAGCTTGACGCGGTCGTCGCCGCGATCGAGTCCGGTGCGCTTCCGGTCTCCGCGCTCTCCTCCCAGCGGCGTGAGGTTTTCACGAAGCACGCCGATGCCAGCATCCGCGAAAGGGCGGTGAAGCTCTTCGGCGTCGTGGAAACAGACCGCGCAGCCGCCGCCGAACGCGCGAAGGCGGCGCTGCTTCTTGAGGCGAACGCCGGGCATGGTCGCGAGGCTTTCAAACAACTCTGCGCCACCTGCCACCGGTTTGAACGTGAGGGCGTCGCGGTGGGGCCGGACCTGTTGGACATCCGCAATCAGCCGAAGGAAAACATCCTCTTCCACATCGTCGCTCCCGACGCGGAGATCGCGCCGGCGTTTGCCGCCTATGCCTGCGAGATGAAGGATGGACGCGGCTTCGCGGGCATCCTCACCTCCGAGACGATGGCGAGTGTGACGCTCCGGCAGCCGGGCGGCGTAGATGAGACGGTGCTTCGCGCGGACATCAAATCGCTCACCGCGCTGCCAGGCTCGCTCATGCCCGCTGGACTCACGGACGCGCTGACACCGCAGGACCTCGCCGACCTGCTCGCATTTCTCAAAGGCGAAAAGTAGAAGGGCGCGAACACATTCCCAAAGAATCCCATGAGCAAAGAATACAACGTCGCAGTCATCGGTTACGGCTGGGCGGCGGGCGCGCACATCGCGGCGATCAATGCCACCACGCAAGCGCAGGTGACCGCGGTTTGGAGTTCGCGTCCGCTGGATTCCGCCGAACTGACCGCGCGCCACGGCTCGGCGATCACGGCGCACAGCGATCTCGCGGCGATGCTCGCCGATCCGGGCATCCACGTCGTGGACATCACGAGCTACCCGAACCAGCACGCCGCGCAGTTCATCGAGGCGGCGCGCGCGGGCAAACACATCATCGTGGAGAAGCCGCTGGCGATCGAGTGGAGCGACATCCTCGCGATAAAGCGCGCCGCCGAGGAGTCGGGCGTAAAAGTGTGCGTGTGCTTCGAGTGCCGGTGGTCGTCGCAATTCCTCGCGACGAAGGCGGTGCTCGATGCGGGGCTCGTCGGCCGCGTGCACTACGGCGAGGTCGATTACTTTCACGGCATCGGGCCGTGGTATGGGCAGTATCGGTGGAATACGAAGCGCGAGCTCGGCGGCAGCGCGCTGCTCACCGCGGGATGCCACGCGCTCGATGCGCTTCTGCTTTGCATGGACGGTGAGCCCGAGGAGGTGACCAGCTACGCCACGCAAAGCAACCATCCTGATTTCGCCGCGTATGAATATCCGACGAGCACCGTGAGCCTCGTAAAGTTTTCCGGCGGCGCGGTGGGCAAGTGCGCGGCGGTCGTCGATTGCCTCCAGCCCTACTACTTCCACACGCACCTTGTCGGCAGCGAGGGCTCGATCCTCGACAACAAGTTTCACTCGCAAAAGCTGGCGGGGCTCGACCGCAGCGCGTGGAGCCAGCTTTCGATGAAGCTGCTCGATAGCGGATCGGTCAGCGATCATCCGTATCAGACGCAGTTTCAGGCGTTCTTCGATGCGCTCGACGGCGGGCGCGACATGCCGCTCACCAGTATCGCGGATGCGTTCCGCACGCACCGCGTCATCGCCGCGGCGGACAAGTCGGCCGCGGAAGCGCGCGCAGTGAAGGTCTCGGAAATCCCGATTGCATAGACCAACTGCCAATTCCGTTAATTCCGTTTCAATTCCGTAATTCCGTCAAAAAATACAAAAACGGAATTACGGAATTTGACCAAATTAACGGATTGGATTTTCACCAGACACTCTAACTCTCCATGCCGAGCGCCCTCGCCATCGCCGCACATCCCGACGACATCGAGTTCGTCATGGCCGGGACGCTGCTGCTGCTCCGCGACGCGGGCTGGGAGATTCACTGCCTGAATGTCTCCAGCGGAAACTACGGCCACATGACGCTCTCCCCCGCGGAGACGGCGCGCGTCCGGAGGCGCGAGGCGCAGGCTGCGGCGAAGACGATCGGCGCGAAGTGGCACGCGCCGTTTTGCGACGACCTCCAAATCTTCTACACGGACGAAAACATCCGCCGCGTCTGCGCCGTCGTGCGCGAGGCGCGGCCCACGGTCGTGCTCACGCATGCGCTCGCGGATTACATGGAGGATCACATGATCGCAGCGCGGCTCGCGGTCACGGGGACATTTGCCCGCGGCGTCCCGAACTACCGCTCGCGCCCGCAGCGCAAGCCGTCGATGGAGCCCGCGACCATCTACCACGCGATGCCGCACGGGCAGCGCGATCCCATGCGACGGCGCGTCGCTCCCGAGAGCTACGTGGACACGACGGACGTGCATGCGACGAAGCGCGCGGCGCTCGCGTGCCACGCGTCGCAGAAGGAGTGGCTCGACGCCTCGCAGGGGCAGGACAATTACCTCAAGACGATGGATGGATTCTCCCTCGCGCTCGGCCGGCGGACGCGGCGCTTCGTCCACGCCGAAGGCTGGCGGCGGCATCAGCACTACGGCTTCTGCGATGAGGCCGCCGATCCACTGCGCGACGCGCTCGGATCGAAATATCTCCTCAACAAGGGCTACGCGCGTGCCCTCGAAAACGCCGACTGAACGGCTTCACCCCACGACACCATGCCTAGAAAGCTCAGCGCCATTGCGCCCGACTGGTGGGATTACACCACCCTCGACACCGACATCATCAACGACGCGGCAAAGCTGACTGCACGCGATTTCCCGAAGCTCTCGCGGGCGGGATTCAGCGTCGTGCTCTACGACACGCTTGAGGATTTCTACCTCGCCGAGGCGCTGGAATACATCGCCGCCTGGAAGCAGAGCACGGCGGACAATCCCGTCGGCATCTGCGGCCCGATCGGGCCGACCGAGCAGCTCCCGCTCGTCGCGCGGATCGTCAATGCACTCGGGCTCGATGTGCGCGCCGGCCATTTTTGGGGCATGGATGAATGGTTCGATGTCGCGACCGGGCGCGAGGTGCCGGCGACGCATCCGCTCAGTTTCGAGAAGGCCGACCGCGAGCTGTGCTTTGACCGCATCGGGAAAAAGCTGCGGATGGCAGACGCGCATCTGCATTTCCCGAAAGCCGATACCGCCGCGTATCGGAAGACGTGGGACGCCGGCGTGCGCTGCGCCGTGATGCAGGGCGGGCAGGGCGACGTGAAGCATTGGGCCTTCAACGATCCGCTCCCACGCCGCGGCCGGCACCGGGACGCGCCGCCATCGGCCGCGGAGTATCACAAGCTCGCCACGCGCGTCGTCGATCTGCACCCGCTCACCATCGCGCAGAACGCGCGCACGAGCGGCGGCGGGAATATTTCGATGGTCCCGACAAAGGCGATCACCGTCGGCCCGGTCGAGACGTGGAAGGCGGAGAAGGTCTCGATCTGGCATGCGGGCAATCACGACAACCCATTCGGCCAGCGGCTCACGGCGTTCATGATTTCCAAGCGGATCGTGGACACGAGCGTGCCGATGTCGCTGCTCGCCGGGCATCCGAATGTGCAGTTCCACTACTTCCGCGGCGGCCTCGGCTCCTGCGCGGTGGAGATGCACTGATACTTGCCGCTTTCACAGAATCCCCGCGGGCATCTGCATGTCCAGGCCTGCCGCGCCGACAATCTCATCACTCCTTCCCGTCGAGGCGCTTCACCTGGATGTTGCGGTAGCGCACAAATTCCTTGGTATGGTCGCCGCCTCCGTGGACCTGGAGCGCGATGCCGCCCTTCGCCGGATGGCGGACCTCCGTTTCCTGCCACTCCATGATCTTTACGCCGTTGATCCACGTCGTGATGTGCGGCGGGTTTTTCACGATCCGCGCGCGCAGTTCGTTCCACTCGCCATGCCGCCAGAATTGGGCCCACGCATCCGGCAGCACCGGCAGCGCAGTCGGCGGCTCACCCGTCGGCTGGTCGGTGATCTCCGTTACCTTGTCCTTGAAGCTGAAATTGCGCACATGCGGCTTGCCGCCGAGTCCCTCACCGTAGATGCCCATGAGATTGCCGCCCGCGTGGTAATCAATCATTGCCTGCCACGCCTTGCCGTCCTCCGTGCTGCGCAGGAAAAGGCCGCTGTCGGGCCCGAAATCGTTCCTCATCTCCAGCTTCACCTCGAAGTCGCCGTACTGCCCATCGGTGATGATGAGGCCCCCATTCCCCGGGATGTCCTGCGAGCCCACCATCGCACCGTCCTCAACGACCCATCTGCCACCGCTCTGATTCTGGCTCGCGCGGCTGTGACCGGTCTTTGCGCTGACGTGCCAGCCCGCGAGGGTCGTGCCGTCGTAGATCGGGACAAAGCCGTCCGCGGATTTCTCCTGCGAA
This sequence comes from Chthoniobacter sp., assembly GCA_031411535.1. Taxonomy (GTDB): domain Bacteria; phylum Verrucomicrobiota; class Verrucomicrobiia; order Chthoniobacterales; family Chthoniobacteraceae; genus Chthoniobacter. Next base: position 6,386 of record JANOBH010000217.1, read on the forward strand.
CCGGCGCGGGAAAACGAAATGGCAACCACAGCGAGGACAATGGGCAGGCGTTTCATGGATTCAAATAGACGGGCGGGAGGCACGGGTGGCGCAAGGAGATTCTCGTGGACGGCCGGACTGTCCCGACCGCCCTCAGCGGGCTTGCTGCAGCGCCACCGGCGTTGCGCGCGGATGGGTCTGTTCCGGATGCAAAAGACGGGCAATTCTGCGGTTGCGCAGATCGCGGACGCCGATAAAGTCCGCGCCGTGCTGACCCTTTGCCCGGGTGTTTTCCGCCGTCGGTAGCCGCGATATTGCGTCGCCCGCCGCCGCGCGGCGTTTCTTTCAGGGCGACGGCTGGCGCCAGTCACAGAGAAGCAATTCTCAACCGAGAAGCCGGCGTGGCGAAATTGGCAGACGCGCTAGACTCAAAATCTTGTTCCCGAAAGGGAGTGTGGGTTCGATCCCCTCCGCCGGCATTTTTTGGAAACGGGAGGCAGTGGCACCTCGGTTGAGGACTTGCGGTCAGGGCTGCTGCGGGGTGACGACCTGATAGAACCGCTTTGGCTGGCCGACGGCGGTGGAGTCGATGGCGTCCATCAGCGTGTTCCCGCCCTGCGCCGGCACGTCGATCAGCTTTGTCCACGTCGTGTCGGTGAGGGAGTTTTTGTAGCGGACGGTGTAGGTCTTGCCGGCGATGGCTGTGAAGCGGACGGCGAACTCGCCGGGCGTGAGGGTCGTGAGCACGCTCGCTGCGAGGTGGCTCGCGGCGCTCTGCGGATTGGTGCCGGCGAGGTACTCGGCGCGGTTGCTCTGGCCGTCGCCGTCGGCGTCGAGGGCGGCGTCGAGCGGGTCGTTCGGGTTGAGGCCGTTCGCGGTTTCCCAGGCGTCGGGGATGCCGTCGCTGTCGCTGTCGGGATTGAATGGGGCATTGGCCGCACCCGGCGTGGGCAGGAGCGCAGAGCTGATCGAGCCGCTGCCATCGGCGTAGCGCCCGCCGCTTTGTCCGGTCGTCGCCGCGCCGATGGCCACGGTGTCGAGGGCGGTGCCGGCTGGGGTGTAAAGGCCCAGGCCTTCGCCACTATCGAGGGTGAAATTCACATGGCCGGGCGTGCCGCCGGAATTGTCCGCTATCCACGCCTGCCAGCGGGTGGCGCCGCTGCCGCCGATGAAGCTGAGCGGCGGGATCAGGTGCTTGGTCTTGTCCGTGAGCTGGTCGGTGAGGTAGTTCCCGCCGAGCGCGACGGGGAGCGCGCCGGGATTGTAGAGTTCGAGGAAGTCGGGGCCGGAGCTGGGTTGCGCGAGCCATTCGTTGAGTTTCACGCCGGTCAGCGGCGAGAGGCCGGCGGGACTGTTCGAGGCGCCGCGCGTCGGGACGCATAGCACCCACGGGCCGGTGCCGTTCGGGCTGCGGCCGATGCTGAAGTCGGCGATCTGCCGCCCGTAGGCGAGGCTGTCGTGGAGCGCACCGCCATTGGCGACCGTGTGGTAGAGCGCGACGAGGCCGCCGTCTCCCGCGAGTGCCCAGCCGGTATTCGTGGCGCTGGGGGCGGCGAAGGGATCGCACTGCACGATGAGGGTGCCGTCTGGTGGGATGATGGTACCGCCGGGAATGACAAACTTGCGCGGCGTGCCGGTGTCATCGCTCAGGCTCATGTCGCTGGCGTCGAAAGCTGTGCCGGAGCCGTTGTGCAGCTCGATCCATCCGGCGAGCGAGGAGTCGGGGTTGGTCAGCGTCGCATTGACGGGGAGGATTTCGTTCAAGAGCAGCGGGATGCTTCCGCTCGCGCTTGTCACGCTGGCGTCGAGTTTCATCCCCCAGACGACATCCGTGCTCGTCTGCGCGGCGGGGAGCGTGCCGGCCGTGTGCTGCTGATGCACCTCGACGGCGAGGACGTTGTCGCCCACGACGAGGCTCGCAGCAGGGATGGTGATCGTTTCGACCGCTGCGTCGCCGACATTGCCGCTGGCGATGGTGGTGTAGTCGATCGTCCCGCCGGGCATGCGGACGTTCGCGGCTTCCACGCCATTGAGGTAAATCCGCGCGCCGTCGTCGCACATGATTTTCGCCGACAGCGTCACGCCGGTGAGCGGGCCCGAGTAGGTGAAGTGGGTGCGGAAATAGACGGTATTGAAGGGACGCGTCGGGGTCGGATTGGCGGTGTCCGGCGGGAGCACGGTGGTTTTGACAAAGCCCTCGCTGTTGGTCAGCGCCGCAGTCTCGATGTAGAGGAGCTGCGCGGCGGAGGTCCACCCGGAATCATCGAAGCCGGTGGCGAAGAACGTCGGGCTGTGGTTGGTGCCGTTCGAGCGGTATTTCCAAGCCTGGTTCGCGGGGAGCAGATTCACCGTGGAGGTGCTGGTCGTGCCGACCACCGCGGGGTTCGGGCCACCGGGCGTGGGCTGGGTGAAGGCGGCGATCGGGCCCGTGCCGTTCGGCGTGCGGCCCTCGCTCATGTCGCTGCGCTGCGGGCCATAGACCACGTTGTCGAGGAGCGTGAGCGCGGGGTCGAAAAGGGCGATCTCGCCCTGGAGCGGGTCGAGCTTGAAACTGACATGGTCCGGACCCTGGCCGGGATCGCTGTCGGCCTTGAAGCTCACGTAGCCGCCTGGTGCGATGAAGGTGAGCTGCCGGATCTGGTGCCGCTGCGGCCAGTCGGTCGGGTTGTCAGTGAGGTAGCCGAGGCCGATATCCACGGGGAGAGTGGACGGGTTGTGGAGCTCGATGAAGTCGGTCGGATTCAGCACCACGGCGTCGGCGAGCCATTCATTGATGACCACGCCGCCGAGCGGGCCGCGATTGGCGAGCTCGTTTGCCTGGCCGAAGGTCGGCCGGCAGAGCGCCCACGAGCCGTCCACACAGCGCCCGATGGAGTAGTCCGCGAGCTGGTTTCCAAAAGGCACGACATCCGCGATCCCACCGCCGGCCGCGGCGCTGCGGGTGAATGTGAGCGTGTCGCCTCCGACCTTGAGGCCAAAGCCGGTCTTCGGCTGCGGCACGCTGCCGGAGTTGCTCGCGTAGATGACGAGGAAGGCGCCTGGCGCCAGCGTGGTCGTCGCGGGAACCGTGTATTTGAACGGCAGCGAGGAATTGTCCGTGAGACCCCAGCCGGAGATGTCGGCCGGTGTGGCGCCGGTATTGTGCAGTTCGATGATGTCGGGGAAATTGGTGCCGAAATTCAGCGTCTCCGTGTTGCTCGCGAGGATCTCATTGATGCGCACCCCGCTGGACGCCGGGGGCGGCACATAGTTGGCGTCCACGGTCCAGGTGGCGCTGGTGAGGCTCGCGCTTGATCCGAGTGCAGCGTCGTCCTGATAAAGGGCCGCGTCGTTCTTTCCTGCGACATCCACGGTGTGGACGCCATCCGCGAGCCCGCTGATGGAGATGGGCGTGGAGATGGAGGTTTCCGCGCTCCACGCGCCGCCGTCGAGCCGGTGCCGGTAGTGCGTCCAGCCGGAGCCGCTGGGGAAGGCGGCGGCCGTCGCGGGAATGCCGCTGCCCGTCATCAGCGTGCCGACGGTGAGCGTGGCCGCGGTCGCGCTTGTGGTGCCGGCGGGAGCGCCGCCGATGCTCACGCCGAGCGGGCGGATGCCGCCCTTGTCCGTGCCGTTCGGGCCGGTGCCCTGTGCTGGCGAGCAGTCCTGGAGTGCGAACTGCGCGCGGATCAAGGGGAGCAGGTAGGTGAAGTTTCCCTGGGTCGGCGTGATGATCTGCGGATCATTGATCAGCGCGTCGGCCACGGTGTTGCCGCCGCCGGGGCCGGTCCACGCCATGTTCAGCAGGTTGTTGTTAAAGGTCACGGTGCTCGTCGCCGGCACGTAATTTCGCACCAGGGCCTCGGCGGAATGAATGACATTGCCCTCGACATACGTGCCCGCCGCGCCGGCGATCCCGTCATCCGCAAAGTTCAGCACGGCGGGCTGGAAGCCGTCTCCGATCTCGTCGCTGCCCCGGCTGTTCTGGTCCACCACGGTGTTGTTGAGGAAAGTGTAAAAATTCCCCTGCTTGGCCGTCGCCGCCTGGTCCACGTCGTAGAAGAGATTCCCGACAATCGTGATGTGCGAGATGTCGGAGCCGTTGCTGCCGCCGCTCACCGCGCTGGCGGAGTCGGGCGTGCCGATGCGGTGGACGTGCATGAAGACGTTTCCCTCGACCCAGGCATCCGTGCCGTCGAGATCGAGGATGTCGTCGTCGCTCCCGATGCAGACATTGTTGATGAACTGGAGGATCGGTCCGGGGCGATTGCCGCCCGTGAAGTCGAACGTGTCGCTGTAGCCCATCGGTCGGCCAAAGAAGCAGTCGCGCATGATGCCACGCCCGCCGGCCTTGACGCCGCCGGTGCCGTGGACCGGCTCGAAGACAGCCGTGGGAGTGGGAAAGATGCAATGGCTGACGATGAACGATGCGCCGTCGAGCGACAGGTATTGCACGGCGCGGTTGCCAAACTCGATGTGGTCGAGCACGACGTCGCCCGCGTTCACGTCAATCCCGTCAGCGCCATTGCCCTCGATGTATGCGTGGGCGATGCGGGTCTCCGGCGTGCCGGTGCCCCCGTTGATGATAATGCCGCCCCAGTTTGCCCCGCCCGGCCCGGCCATGAAGCGGATCGGCTGCGTCTGGGTCCCCTCGGCAAGGAGTTGTCCGCCGCTGGCGACGGTGAAGTTCACGCCGGAGTTCAGGTAGATGACTGCGCCGGGCTGGATCGTCAGCGTCAAGCCAGTCGGGACGGTGAAGCTCGCGGTGATGCGATATGGTCCGCCGGCCGCCGTCCACGTCTGAGTGGAGGCGAGCGTGCCTGAGAAGCTGGCCTCGCTGGCGTCGTCGTACCACACGCTGTGGTAGGCGCACTCGATCTCCACGTTTGCACCGTCGAAAGCCTGGATCAGGATGCGGTTCACGCCCGGCGTGAGCGCCACGCTCGCCGCGGTCCACTGCGCCTGCCACGCGCTCCACGTCGCGGCGACGCCGTTCACTTTCACGCTCCGCGTCTTCGCCGCGTGCGCTTTGCCGATGAGCCTGCACGCCGCCGCGGTGGAGACGGG
>JANOBH010000218.1:0-19693 GCA_031411535.1 Chthoniobacter sp.
AACAAGGTCCGCCAGGCTGCGATCACCACCGAACTCCTCGAAATCACCACGGCGCAAATGGCGCTCGGCTAACCCCACCTTTCAATCTCACACCCCGCATTCCTTATGAGCAATACCGGCACCATCGTCCAAGTCATCGGCCCCGTTGTGGACGTCGATTTTTCCGCATCGGGCGTCTTCCCGAAAATCTACGAAGCCCTGGAGATTCAGTTCACCGTCAGCGGCGTCGATACGAAGCTCGTGCTTGAAGTGCAGCAGCACCTCGGTGAAGGCTGGGTCCGCGCCATCGCCATGAGCGGCTGCGAGGGTCTCAAGCGCGGCCTGCCTGTCACCGCGACCGGTGCGCCGATCAGCGTTCCCGTGGGCGACGGCATCCTCGGCCGCATTTTCAATGTCACCGGCGATCCCGTGGACGAGCGTGGGCCCGTGGTCCACGAGAAGCGTTACCCGATTCACCGTGCGGCCCCGTCGCTCACCGATCAGGACGTGAGTTCCTCGATCCTCGAAACCGGCATCAAGGTCATCGACCTCATCTGCCCCTTTACCAAGGGCGGCAAGGTTGGCGCGTTCGGCGGCGCAGGCGTCGGCAAGACCGTCGTCATTCTCGAACTCATCAATAACATCGCCAAAGGCCACGGCGGCTTCTCCGTCTTTGCCGGTGTCGGCGAGCGCTCCCGCGAGGGCAACGATCTCTACCACGAGATGAGCGAGGCCGGAGTTATCGACCAAAAGGATCTCAGCAAGTCAAAGGTCGCGCTCGTCTATGGACAGATGAATGAGCCTCCCGGCGCGCGTCTCCGCGTGGCGCTCTCCGCGCTCTCGATGGCGGAATACTTCCGCGACGAGAAGAACCAGGACGTGCTCCTCTTTGTGGACAACGTCTTCCGCTTCTCGCAGGCCGGCTCCGAAGTATCCGCGCTCCTCGGCCGCACGCCGTCGGCGGTAGGTTACCAGCCGACGCTCGCCTCGGAGATGGGCACGCTCCAGGAGCGCATCACCTCGACGAAAAAAGGCTCCATCACCTCCGTGCAGGCCGTTTACGTCCCCGCGGACGATCTCACCGATCCCGCGCCCGCGAACACCTTCGCGCACCTTGACTCGACCATCGTGCTTGAGCGCTCCATCGCCGAGCTGGGCATCTACCCCGCCGTCGATCCGCTCGCTTCCACGTCGAAGGCGCTCGCGCCTGAGATCGTCGGCGAAGAGCACTATCTCGTCGCCCGCGGCGTCCAGCGCGTGCTCCAGCGCTACAAGGATTTGCAGGACATCATCGCCATTCTCGGCATGGATGAGCTTTCGCCCGAGGACAAGCTCCTGGTCTTCCGCGCGCGGAAAATCCAGCGGTTCCTCTCGCAGCCCTTCAGCGTCGCCGAAGTCTTCACCGGCACGCCCGGCCAGTATGTCTCGATCAAGGAGACCGTCCGCGGCTTCAAGGAAATCCTCGAAGGCAAGCACGACGATGTCGGTGAGACGAACTTCTACATGAAGGGCGGCATCGACATGATCAAAGACTGATCGAATTTAGGAAGTAAGAAGTAGGATTCAGGAAGTCTGCCATTTTCCCCTCGCGCGCAGCGCCTTACTTCACTTCCTAAATCCTAAATCTTACCTCTTAAATTCATGCCTACCCTCAAACTCGAAATCGTCACCCCCGAGAAAGTCGCCTACAGCGACGACGTGGATGGCGTCGTGATCCCGGGCGTCGAGGGCGAAATGGGTGTGCTCCCGATGCACATCCCGCTGATGACCATGATCCACCCCGGCGAACTCGTCGTCAGCAAAGGCCACGAGAAGAAGTATCTCGCCGTCGGCGAGGGCTTCGTCACCATCGACCAGACATCCGTGAAAGTGCTCACGGACATGGCCATCGAGTGGGATGCCATCGACGAATCTGCCGCCGAGGCCGCGGTGAAACGCGCCGAGGAGGCGATGGCGCGAAAGCACGAGCTCGGCTCCGAGGAGTCCGCCGCCGTGCAGGTTGCGCTCGCCAAGTCGCTCGCCCAGCTCCGCGTCAAGCGGCGCCACCGGAACCTTTAACGGGTCGGGCGGCGGCGGGGGCGGAGGAGCCGCAGCATACCGATGCTGCAGATGACCAGCAGCCCCGGCGAGGGCTCTGGGACGACACTGATCGTGACGTTGCGGCTGCTGTTGGCCAGGTAGCTGATCTGGAAATTGTTCAAGCCCACCATGAAAAAGGTGCCCTGCGGCAGCCCGGCGAAGAAACCGCTCACCCCGGTCGTCGATTGGAGGATGGTGAAAGTGGTCCCATGCAGCAGGGTGGTGGTGAGAATGTCCGTGGCCGCCAGGGTGGCGATGCCGCTGCCGAGGGAGATGGAGCCAGTCGCTGCGATCTTGTCCGCGAGCGTGCTGGAGGTGTCGAGCGTGAGCCGGTAGGTGCTGCCGCTCGCGAGCGAGAGCGCGCCGGTCGCGAAAGTGCCGACTGTCGAGTCCGTGCCCGGCGATACGATACCCGTGGAGGCGACGGTGACAGCGCCGGTGGTCGAGCCGGTCCCGGAGAGGATGCCGGAGACGGCTATGCCGCTGCTGATCGTGCCGCGGTTGTGGAGGGTGGCGCCTGCGGCAACTGTGACGCCGCTCGTGTTGGAGAGGGTGCCGGTCGGCGCGATTTCCAGTGTGCCGGCGCTGACCTGCGTTGCACCTGTATAGGTGTTTGTGGACGAGAGCGTGTTGTAGCCTTCGCTCGCCAGGAGCGTGGAGCCAGTACCCGCGAGGCGCGCGGAGACGGTGCCGCCGCGCAGCTCATAGGTGAAGCCGGAAGCTGACCCGGTGCCGAGCGCCGTCAGGATGCCCGTGCCGGTGAGCGAACTGGCCGAGACGATGACGGGGGCCGTGGTCTGGTTGGTCGCTCCCAGGTCCAGCGTGCCGCCTTCCACGCTCACCGAAACTGCGGCGGGAATGGCGCCGCTGGTGGCGATGCTGAGGGTCCCCGCGCCGGTTTTGACGAAGTCGCCCGTGCCCGAGAGCACACCGGAAAAGGTGGTGTTCGTTCCCCGCGCACCGACGGCGAGTGTGCCGCCGCCGAGCGCTCCGAAGCTGATCGTGCCCGCGCCGGAGAGTGCGGCGATGCCGTCGCTGAAATCATTCAGATCGAGGGTCGTGCCCGCGGCGAGCGAGAGGCCGCTGAGGTCGTTGAAGCGGTCGTCCGCGGTCGTCGCGACCGTGCCGGCGGCGACGTTGAGCGTGCCGGTGAAAGTATTCGCGCCGGTCAGCGTCAGGAGACCGGCGCCGTTCTTGGTGAGATTTCTGCCGAGCCCGACTTCGCCGATCTCACCGAGCGAGAGCGAAGTGCCTGCATCGACAGTGACCGAGGCATCCGCAGTGAGCAGCGCGGACCCTGTGAATGAATTGTCCCCTTGGGCCGCCCAGATCGCGCCGGCGCTGGCGGCTCCGGAGCCTGCGAGGAGGATGCTCTCGTTGGCGGTGATCCCGCCGGCGCTGTCGAGCATCAGGGTGCCGCCGTTTTGCACATCGGCTTCATTCCCAGTGCCGCTGGCGCCGAGGGCTGCGCTGTCCTGAATCCTGAGGCGCCCGGCCACGACGGTAGTGGTGCCCACGTGGCTGCTCGCCTGCGCGAGGGTGAGTGTGCCGCTGCCGGTTTTTCTGACCGAGCCGGTGCCGCTGATGCTGCCTGTGACTGTCGTGTCGCCGGAGCCTGTGAAAGTGAGCGTCTGCCCCGCGAGCGTGATGGCACCGCCGAGGCTCAGCGTCCCTCCGGAGCCGACCGTGCCTGCGATCGTGAGAGTGATCGGGCCATTCCACGAGGCAGTGCCCGTGGGAAGCTCCAGTGCTCCGCCGCCAGCGGGTCCGCTGCCGGCGAGGATGAGCGGCTCGCTCGCGACGGTGATGCCCGTGGCGAGAGTGAGCCGGGCACCGGTGGAGACGCTGGTGGCGCCGGTGCTGGCGCTGAGGGCGGCTGGTGAAAGAATCTCCAGCGTTCCGGCGGCGACGTTGATCGGTCCGCTGAGCGAGCTCGCCCCGCTGAGGCTGAGCTTGCCGGCGCCGGTCTTCACCACTCCGCCGGAGCCGGTGAAATTGCCGGCAAAAGTGGCGTCCGTCGCGCTGCCGACGGTCAGGGTGCCGGCTCCGAGAGAGACGGTGCCCGATCCGCTGACGCTGGCGATGGTTTGATTGTATCCGGCCAGTTCCAGTGCGGCGCCTGAGGCGATGGAGACGCCGGTCGCAGCGGGCAGCGTGTTGTGCGCCGCGAGGCGGATGCTGCCCGACGTGATACTGGTGGCGCCGGTGTAGCTGTTCGCGCCGGAGAGCGTGAGAGTTTCGGCGCCTGTGGTGACGAGGCCGCCCGAGCCGGAGATGACGCCGCCAAAGGTGGACGTCGCGAGGTCACCGCCGAGGGTCAGCGTGCCTGTGCCGAGCGTGATGGCGCCGGAGCCGGCGATGGCGCCGAAGTTCACGGAGAGGCTGTTCAAATCCACGATGCCCGCCGGACCGACATTGACGAGTGAGGTGAGCGGGATGGCTGCCGCGTTTCCCACGCGGAGCGTGCCGCCCACGACGCTGGTGCTGCCGGAGTACGAGCCCGCGCTCGTCAGTAGCAGCATGCCGGCGCCGGTCTTGGTGAAACCGTACGCGCCGGACACCGCGCCGAGCATGGTGGTGCCGGCCGTGGCATTGAAGGTGGCGCCGCCGGTAAGGGTCACACCGGCGAGGGAAAGGATCGCGCCGCCATTGGCCGTGAGTGCGAGCGTCCTGGCGCCGATGCTGAGCGCGCCGAGCGAAAGGACGGGCGTGCCGCTGGTGATGGGTGCGCCCTCGATGGCGCTGTCGGCGAGGATCTGGAACGGATTGCTGAACGATGTATTCGTGTCCGCGCGCAGCCGGAGCGTGCCGCCATTGAGCGCGATGAAAGCGCTCTGGGCACCGACGCCGAGCGCATCCGCGTGACGCAACTCCACGGCGCCGCCGACGATCTCCAGCGTGCCGGTGAAGTTCGGATTCGCCGCACCGAGGACGAGGTCGCCCGGGCCCGTTTTCACCAGCCGGCTGGTGGTGCTGGACGTGGCGAGCAGGTCGGAGGCTGCATTGATCGTGAGCGCCTGGCCGGCTGCGATCTCCATCGTGCCGGTGAGTCCCGCCGCGACGGAAAACCGACGGCCCGCGCCGGGCGTGAAACCGGAGACGACGCGCAGGGTGCCGCCGCTGTATGCGACATCATTGCCGGTCGCGCCGAGGTGGGCGTCGGCGCCGATTTCGATCGTGCCTTCATTGATGAAAATGCCGTCGCTGAAAGTGTTCGCGCCCGAAAGAGCCAGCGTCCCGGCACCGGCTTTGACGATCGAGATGCTGCCATCGCCGGCATTGCCGTAGATGCCGTCCGTGCCCGCATTGTCGATGATGCGCGACGAGATGGTGAGCTTCGCCGACTCGACCGAGATGTTGAATGCGCCGGCAGCCGTGCCATTGGCCGTGAGGCCGCCTGCACCGGAGATCACGGTGTCGGGCAGGCCGTTTTTGATGAGGCCGCCGCCGCTGAGATTGAGCACGCGGGTGGCGCTCGTGTTCAGGTCCACGAGTGCCAGATCGGTGATGCTCAGGCCGCCGTCATTGGTCGTCCCGGCATTGGTGAGCGTATAGGCGCCGAGCGGCGAGCTTGAGCTGAGCAGGATGATCTTCGTCGGGTCGTTGACATTGATGCCGAGACTCCCGGTGTAGTAGGCGCTGAAGGCGCGCACGCCATTGGTGCTGTATTCGGCGAAGTCCCCGCCCACGCGTGCCCAGGACCCGAGCAGGCCGGGCGCCCGGCCGGTGATGTAGATCTGAGGCCCGGTGGCGGCCGCACCGAGCGTACCGCCGCTGGACGCGAAATTGACCGACGCGCCGGGCGCGACGCTGTTGACCGAGGCGAAAGTCAGGATGGTGCTTTGCGCCCCGCTTCCGTTGTGGACGACGGTGACATTGCCATGCCCCGAGAGGAGGTTAAAGGCGCCGACGGTATCGCTGGAGCCGTTCGGGCCGGAGATGAACTGGAGATCGCCACCGTCCATGTTGATCGCCGCCGAGTTGCCGATGCGGTCCGCGTTTTCGCCCGCGGAATTGTCGAGGATCAGGATCCCGCCGGAGCGGATGCTCACGCTGGTGGCGCTGACGGCGCGGCCCGCAGTTCCTTGCAGCACCAGGCTGCCCCCATTCACCGTCAAGCTGCCCGAAAGCGTATTGGTGCCGGTCAGCTTCATGCTGCCCGTCCCGGATTTCACAAGCCCGCCGGTGCCGGAAAGGACGCCGGAGAAAGTGGACGCCGTGCCGTCTCCGCCGGCGTCGAGCGTGCCCGCGCCGAGCGAGACGCTGCCGGCGCCCGCGAGCGAACCGATGGTCGCGCTGAAGCCCGCGACATTGAACGTCGCCCCGCTGGCGACATTCACGCGGGACGCCGACGGGCTCGCCGCCGCCACGCCAAGGGCGAGCGTGCCCACGTTCACATCGGTGCTGCCGCTGAAGGCGCTGATGCCGCTGAGGGTGAAGATGCCGGTGCCCGCCTTTGTCACGCCGCCGGTGCCGGAAATGGCGCCGCTAAATGTCGTGGCGGTGTTGTTTCCACCGGCCGTGATGCGCCCCGAGCCGAGGAGGACGCTGCCCGCACCCGCGAGCGAGCCGATGGTGTCATTGAAGCCGCTGAGATCGAGCGTCGCTCCGCCGGCCACGGTGACCGCCGTGGCGGTGGAAAGCGTGTCGTTCGCGCCGAGGCGCAGCGTGCCGGCGCTGATGGTCGTCGCGCCGGTATAGGAATTCGCGCCCGAGATGAGCACGGTGCCTGTGGTGCTCTTGGTCAGCGTGATCCCCGCGCCGCCGAGCGCTGCGGAGACGGTGCCGCTTTGAAGCGTGTAGCTGGCGCCCGTCAGGACGCCGCCAGCCGTGCCGAGGATCGAGCCGCTGGTGAGTGTCACCGCGCCGACGGTGTCCGAGTAGGCGCCGAGGCTGAACGTGCCGCCGTTGACATTCAGCGCGCCGGAGTCCGCGAGGACATTCGATGCCCCATACGCGAGCGTGCCGGCGTTCACATTCGTCCCGCTAGTAAAGCTGTTCGCCCCGGAGAGCGTGACCGTGCCGGCGGAGTCCTTTGTCAGCGCGACCGCACCCGCGAGGATCGCCGAGATCGTGCCGCTGCGGACGGTGAAAGCCGCGGTGCTCGTGAGCGCCGAGGTGCCCGTGCCGAGGATCGAGCCAGTCTCCAGCGTCACGGTGCCGACGCTGTCCGTGCGGCTCGCGCCCATGTCGAGCACGCCGCCGTCGATGGTGACGGTGCCCGTGCCGATCGCATTGCTCGCGCCGTACGCCAGCGTGCCCGCGGAGACGAGCGTGGCACCCGTGAAAGTATTCGTATTGCTCAGGCGAATCGTGCCCGCGCCTGTCTTGATGATGCCGCCCGCGCCGGAGACGACGCCCGTGAAATTCACCTCGCCGCCCGCTCCTTCGGTGACCGTGATGCCGGTGCCCAGTGCCACCGTCCCGCTGAAAGTATTCACCCCCGCTGCATTCAGCCCGCCGATCGTCCGCAGGCCGGTGCTTCCCGCCGGGACGGAGATCGGATTTGCCACCGTGCGTCCCGCAGTCGCCGAAAAAAGCAGCGTCGCCGGCGTGGTCGTGCCAGCCGTGGAATCGCCGACGGTGATCGTGCCGGCTGCAGCGCCGGCCGCTGTATTTGAGTCGAGGACGATGGTGCCATTGCGGAGGACGGTGGCGGCTCCGTAGCCGTTCGCCCCGCTGAGCACGAGCGTGCCCGCGCCCGTCTTGACGATCCCGCTGGTCCCTCCGGTGATGTTCCCGCTGAAGGTCGTCGTCGGGTTATTCACCGCGAGCGTCCGGACCGCGCCGAAAGATGGCGCACCGGAGAAGGTGAGGTCGAAAGCCCCGGCAAAGGTCGGGCTGCCGCTGATCGTGATCGCATTTGAAACCGTCCGCGCAGCGCCGGCCGCCTCGATGGTCACCGTGCCTAGCGTCAGTGTGCCCGTGCCCGTGGCACCTGTATTCCCCACGACCAGACGCCCGGCATTGATGGTGAGCGCGCCGGAGAAAGTCGCGCTTGCTCCGTAGAGACCGAGCGTGCCCGTGCCTGCCTTTGTCAGCGTCCTGGTTCCGCTCAGGACACCGCTCAGCGTGAGCTGTCCGGATCCATTCGCGGTGATCGTCGAGGCGCTCGTGACGCTCGCAGGACCCGTGATCGTCAGCCCATTGCCTCCGAGGAATGTGAAGCTGTTATCAATCTGGAATGCGTTCGGAATCGTCCACGCACCACCGGCCGCATCCAGCTTGCCGGTCCCAGTCGTGATCAGCAGCCCGGTGCCGAGCGCCGAGTTGCTCCCCACGGTGAGCGTTCCCTTTCTCAGCGTCGTCGTGCCGGAATAGCTGCTGCTCCCGTTCAGCGTCAGCTTGCCTTTTCCATTCTGCGTCACGCCTCCCGTCCCGGAGATCGCGCCATTGATTACGAGCGTTTTCCCGCCGTTGCTCGTCAGCGTGAAAGTCTGAAGATTCACCGGGCCGCCGATCACGAGAGTGCCGGCACTCACCGTCCAGTTCTGACTGCCGCCGAGTCGGAGCGCGGTGTTGATCGTCTCAGTGATCGCGCTGCTGTCGGTGATGCCTGAGTTCACCGTCAGCGTCCCCGCTCCGCCGAGTGTGAAAGCCTGGGCCGAGCTGTTGAAAGTGATCGTCCCCACCGTCAGGGCCGTGCCCAGTTGCGGGGCGAGCCCGGCGGCTCCAGCGAAGACCAGCACGTCGCCCGTCACAGGCGCCTGCGCCGGGCTCCAGTTCAGCGCGTTCGAGACGTTATTGTCGCCAGCCGCCCCCGTCCACGTGAGCGTGGCCGCCCGGCCTGGCAGGGTGATAAAAGACACGGCCAGCAGGGCGATGGCGGCGAGGATGACATTCGTGAGGGTGTATTTTCTGTCGGTCATGCTTGGGCAAAAGTGTCGCCGATGCCAAAGCAGCTATCCCGCCATCCGCCGCCAGCGAACCGGGCCTGGCCGCCAAAAGCGCCCTATAATTGCCAGATACGCCGTATTTTATATGCGGACGATACTGTAGAACGCGGGACAGACTCCGTCGGGCTGCGAATTCTCACGAATGAGAGGGCAATCCCGTGCCACCCGGCAGGCTTCGCCGGGTCACTCCGCGTCCATCACCCCCGCCTTCCCCGAGGGAACCGCGCCCGCGCGCCCCCACCTTTCGGAGCCAAGCGCTCCAGCGCGTCCGGGGCGAGCGCAGCGAGGCGTGGGGCGCAGCGGATGCGGCGCGCCAACCCTCCGGCCGCCTCGCTGCGCTCGTCCTGAGCGCGCAGGAGCGCTTCCCTCCGGGAGTTTGGGACGGGCAGGAGCCCGTCCCTCCGCTGGGGGAGGGCACCGTGCCGCTCCGGGAGGCCGTTGTACCGTCCGGCGAGGGTGGTGTACCGCGCGGGGAGGGCGGTGTACCGTCCGGCAAGGCCGCTGTACCGCTCCGGGAGGCCGCTGTACCGCTCCGGGAGGCTGCTGTACCTGGTACATTCCAGAGTAAACCCGACGGATGTGCAAAAATGACCACATTGCCCCCGCCCCCTCGAAAACCCGCCGCGCAGGCGCTTACCGCTTCCTCTTCCGTTTGGGGCGTTCGATGAGCCACGTGAAAAGCATTCGCAGCAAAGTCAGGCCGACAATTCCCGGTGCGATAATCGTCAGTACGACGCGCCACAAGTGGCCAATGAATTGCCACATTGCAGAGTTCAGCAGTTCTTCATTGATCATAGTGCGTGCGGTTTCACAGAAGCTCGGTCTGCTCGCCGTGCGCCTCGGTCTTTGCCTTCTTGAAGTTCAGGTCCGGCTCGTAGTCCGGGTGCTCGGCGCGCTGCGTCTTGTCCAGCAGGCCGGCGATGGTCAGGATTTGCAGCCGGGGATACTTCTTCCCCGTGGCGCTCTCGTAAAAGCCCGCCTTCGCCGCCTCCGCCAGCATGGGCTGCGTCGGCTCGGCGAGGGTGACGAAAAGGCCGATCTCCGCCTTGCTGTGCGCCACGGTGGTGATGAGGTCTTTCACCATCGTCAGCCCCACGCTCTCGCCGCCCTTTACGCTCACCACGATCTTGCGCACCTCCTTCTTGTCCACGTCGCGAAAGAACTTCAGCCCGTCGATCCCGCCATCCGCGCCCTTTTTCTTCCCCTGGAAAGGCTGCGCCTCCACGAGCGATACCGCCCACCACTGAAACTGATACTTGTCCCGAAGGGCGAGGTCGCGCGCCGCGTCGATGTCGCCCGGCGTGCCTTTGACAACAAATTCGCAACGCCGCCCAAAAGCATTCTTCAGCCGCTTCTCGATGAGAGAAATGGCGAGGTGAGTGATGTCGATACCGATCCATTTCCGCTTCTGCTTTTGGGCGGCGTGGACGGCGGTGCCGCAGCCGCAGAAGGGATCAAGCACCACATCATGCGGCTTGCTGCTCGCCTGAATAATCCGGTCAAGTAATGCAAGCGGCTTTTGCGTAGGGTAACCGAGGCGTTCCGCGGCTTGCATATTGATGGGTGGGATGTCGGTCCAGATGTCTCCGATGACGCGGCCTTTGCTATCTTCCAAATAGCGAATCAGCCGCGGCCAGGTTCCATTGTCTGGCAAATAGATGAGTCCTTCGGCGTAGAGCTTGTCGAGTTTCTCCACGGTCGTCATCCAGTGCCGTCCGATCGCGGTCACATCAAAGCCCCGCCAGACATCGCCGCTCCGGCCGTGCCGCACGCCCGGAGCGGTCAGTTCGCCATGCGTGTAAGCACGGCCTTGCTCGTCGGTATGCCGATAATGGCGCGCCTTGTGCGTCTCTTCGAGCGGAACGTAGTACTGATTCCAAGTGAACTCTTGGGACTTGGAGTAGAAGAGAATTACATCGTGAACCGGACCCCACCGTTTGGAGGAAGAGTGTGTGCCCGTGCGCTTCCAGATGATCTCGCTGCGGAACATCTCTTTTCCAAACACCGCATCGAGCACGACCCGCAAGTAATGTGATGCGGTAGGGTCGCAATGGAGGTAGAGCGAGCCGGTCGGTTTCAGGACGCGGCGCATTTCCAGCAACCGCGTGGACATCATGACGAGGTAAGCCGTCATGTCGTTGCGCCCGAGGAAATCAATGAGGGCGTTCATCATCAGCGTCACGTCGGTGTTCTTCTGAGTCGTGAGTTCGTCGAGTTCGCTTTCGGCCTGATTGCCCCACGTCCACGAATCCTTGAACGCCTCGATCTGCGCCTCGCTCTTATGCCCCTTTGGCGACTTGAAGAGGAGATTGTAGTCGCGCTTGGAATTGAATGGCGGGTCGAGGTAGATGAGGTCCACGCTTTCGCCCGCGATGGACTCGCGCAGGACAGAGAGATTGTCGCCGTAGTAGAGCTGATTCATGCCGGGGGCCGCGGTGGGCGCACTGACCTATGCGGGCGCGCCGCCGCTGTCCAGCGCGCTGTTTCCGCGCGAGCGGGTGCGGGCGCGCGCGGTCAGAGAGACGTGCGGGTGGCGAAGCGGCGCAGTTCCGCCTGGGACGCGGCGTAGAGCGTGAGCCGCTCTCCCGCCTGCCGGCGCACGGCGTCCATGATCTCGGCGGGCGGGCCGCCCTTTGGCACAAACTCGACCGCTCCGCCGATTCCCGCCTTGGAGGGAATCGTCCGCGGAGCCATCCCTGAGTAAAAGTTGATCGGGCGGTGCCGCAGCCACGGCTCCTGCCGGAGTGCAGCCGCCAGCTCAAAGCCGTTCTGCCCCGGCATATTGATGTCGAGCACGATCACGTCCGGCTTGAAGCGCTGCGCATGGGCGAGCGCCGCGCGGGAATCGGTGTCCGTCTCCACGAGGAAGTCGCCGGATTCCCCCAGAATCACGCTCAGGAAATCGCAGATGGCCGGTTCGTCATCGACGCAGAGGACACGGACTTTTGGCTGGCGATACAACATGTGGGCGGGAATATAGCAATGACCGAGCCTGCGGTATGCATGAGCTTCGCGCCCTACGGGTTCCCGGAATCGGGTGAAGGGAGCAAGGTTGTTCCCGTCATGCCGCAGCTCCATTTCTCCTCTTTCCCAATGTGAAGTGACGGTGATGACCGCCCCGCGGCTGCCCAGCGCGCGGTTTTCACCCAGGGGGCGGGGCGGACGGGCCGTTGGCACATTTGGCGCTAAGCTCCGTGTTCTCGTGAACGATCGACCACAAACAACGCCGGCGGGCGGCGCGCGCTCCTGGGGTTGGATCTTGGCGCTGGTGGTCGCTTTTGCCGGTGTGGCGGGGATTCTGGGCGACCGCTATTTGCAGTGCCAGAGGCGGACGAGGGCGCTCTCCAGTGAACTGCGGCTGCGGAATGCGGAATGGGCGGCTACCTCGGGCCAGCTCAGTGAAGCGAGAAGGATGCAGCAGATTTTCAAGGCGCGCGCGCAGCACGTAGAGAGGATCGGGAAGGAGCGGGATGCGGCGGGCTGGGCGCCGGTGATCCAGGGCATCGTGAAATGTGCGGAGACGGGGATCGAGCTGCGGGACATTCGCGCCCGCGGGGGATCCGGCGCGGAACAGGGCTGGAGCCTGCGGGTCGGGGGTGTCTCGAAAGGGGCGGCGCCACGGACGGTTGCGGACCGCTTCCGGCTGGCTCTGGAGCGGGAACTCGGGGAGGAATTCCCGGGCCGTGTGAAAGCGCGGTTTGAGCGCCTGGATGAACTGCCCGCTCCGGCACCGGCTTTGCCGGACGAGAGGCAGGGGGCATTTACGATCATGGTGACGATCGGCGGCACGCCGCTGGCCGAAGCGAAGAGCGGGGAGGGCGTCTAAACGTGCAGCCGACCCGATCGACAACCTTTCGCCGAATCGCGGCGGGTGGCGCGGTGCTCGCAGCGGCGTGGTGTTTTCACAGCCAGTGGATCGCTCCCCTCCGGCGCTGTGAGCTGGAGCTGACCCAGGGACTCGCGGAGGTGCGGCAGCGCATTGCGGACGGAAAGACGGAGATCCGGGAGGCAGTGAAGCAGGAGCAGGAGCAGGGGAGGATGAATGCCCGGATGGAGCTGAATTCGCTGCGCGGTGATCGTCCAGGGGAGCCAGCGGTCGTGTGGCTGCCGGCGCGGCTAAAGAGCGACATTGCACGATTTGGGATTCAGGGAGCGGTGGTCCGGCAGAACTCGGCGGTCCCGGAGCCGGGACTGCACGGGTATGAGCGGACTTACTGGCGTCTGACTTTGCCGCCGCAGAGCGGGGCGCGAACGATGACCGGTGTCCTGCTGGCGGTGGCTGATATCGAGCAGGCGGATCGCCGCCTGAAGGTTCTGGACTTCTCCTTCCAGTGCGACGCTGCGGAACCCCATTGGCCGGCTGGCGGGTTTAATATCTCGGCGCTCGTCCGGAAGTAGCCGGCTGCCATGCGGCCTCGCGCCTCGGGTGTTTTTGGAAAACCTCGCGTGAGTCCCCCGGCTAGCGCTCGAGTTCGGTCCACGCAGCGGTCGTGTATTGCAGCACGCTGCCAATCTCGGAGACCGCCGCGTCGTAGTGATAGTCCGCTCCGTGGCCGATCTTCACTTTTCGTCCCAGCACAGAGCCGAAGAGCTGGCCGCCGTAGATGGTATCCTCCTTGTCCCAGTCCTTGGGTTTGAAGTCCACGTCCCAGTCGGGGGCATTGATAACGCCGGTGAAGTCGGCATCCGAGATGGAGATCTTGCCGCTGCGCTTTTTCGGCGAGTAGTCGTCGTCGGTCTCCTTCTTGCCGTCGGCCTTCTCGATGCCGATGAGCTGGAGGTCTCCAGAGAAGCCGCTTTCCAGGATGAAGCCGCCCTTGTCCTGCCGCGTGTCTTTGATCTCGGCCTTGCCTTCCAGGTAGATCGTCGCGTGGACGCCGTTGGACACGAATACCGTGCCGCCCTTTTCGATCTTCATTTCGTCGGTCACCCAGATCTCGATCCAGCTTTCAGTTACGCCGGGCGGATTGCTGAGGACGAGTGATTCCGTCTTCTTGTCCACGCCGATCTTGCCGACTTTGTAGCGGGTCGGGTTGGTCGGACTGGAGCCGCCTGGAAGCTCCATCCCCTTGGCGGCTACTTCCGCTGCGGCCGTGGCGCTCTTTGCCTCAAACTGGGCGGCAGGTCCGCCGGCCTTGGCCTGTTTCTCCGCGATCTTGTAAGTCGCTGCGAGCGCGCTCGGAAGTTTGCCGTCCAATGTCGCGATGTTTTCGGTCACGGATGTCCACTGCGGGGCAAGGTTGGTGGGTGTGTCGGCGCTCATGTTGGTGACCTTGTCGCCCTGCACGTTCTCGTAGTTCTTCACGTTCTTGAGGCTGCCCTTGACCAGCAGGTCCCCGTAAATGGTGGCGTGGTTGACGTCGAATTTTTCGACAGGCTGGTCGGGTTTCGGTTTCTTCTTCCAGCGGTTGGCGAGGATCGTGCCGCCGTCAGGGGTGCGCTTGGATGGGTCGTATTTCCCGTTGGTCGAGCTGTCGGGATAGTTCGAGTTAAAGCCGTCGATGTAGGTCTTCTTGCTCAGCTTGAAGTTGACCTCGGCGATCATTCCGTAGCGGTAAACGCTCTCCGGCTTGGCCACGATCTCGATGGTCCTGGTGGCCTGCGGTGCCGTGAGGCCGGCGCCGCTGCTCGCAAAGCCGACGGTGCGGTCCCAGACGAGGCCCAGCCGCCTGAGCTGCGTATCCCGCTTGTCGGATTGTGCGCGGGCCGCTCCCGGCAATCCCGAGAGGCCGGTGGAGCGGATCCGATAGGATTGATTCCACCGCCGGGCGGTGGAGGCCAGAGTGGACGGGACGTCGATCGTCACGGAATACCGGAGCGGTTTGCTCTCCCCGGTCTGGGGCGGCAGCGTGTCGCTCGCGCGCAGGATATAGCCGGCAGGCCAGCGCCCGGTGCGGTTGATCTGCTGCACGCTCTTGGGAGTGCCGGCGGCATCGACGACGACCCACCCGGCCCAGGCGTTGGCGGGATCATCGATCGAGGTGCGCAGCTCGGCCGCGGCCCTTTCAGCCCCGGATTCCGCGGCGGTGAGCGCCTCACGCCAGGCGGCAGCCTGGTAGCTGCTCTGGTGCCTGGCACCCACGGTGACCAAAGTGACGGCGGAGATCGACGCGAGCACCGCGACGGTGATGGCGGCGGCGACGAGTACGCCGCCGTCAGTGGATTTGGAGGCCGTGGAGCGTTGCATAATGAATCAGAGGCTTGGGTTGCGGGGTTGTGATGCCATCACGAAAGAGAGCGAAGGAGATGGGGCGCCTGCTTTCCGCCGGCCAAATCGCATGGCGGAGGACGAGGTGATCGTTGCGGTGCGGTTCGCGGCGAGAGTCAGGGTGAAATTGTCCACATTATCGGCGATCCATGTCGTGGAGGTGGTCGTGGCGCCGCCGTCCACCTGGCTCACCTCGCGGCCGATCCGGGTGCCGGCCCTCAGGTAGCGTATGGTCACCGGGCTGCCCCCGTAGGTCGCGCTGGTGCGCCCGAGCGTGGGGCTGTTGGGCACGTCGTCTGTCAGGTTATTCGGAGTGCCGCGCCGGTCGTAGTAGTCCGCGAGGGTCACGGTCAGAAGGACGGATGCGGAAGGTGTCGCGTCGATGCTGGTGGCATTGCGGACGTCCCGGGACATGTAATCCGCGACGCGAATCAGGTCGCCCTGGCTGCGGCCGAGCCGGTCGCTCGCTGAGAATGCGCGCTGGAGCACGATGCTCCCGGTCATCATCCCGCCGAGGACGATCGAGGCGACAGCGGCGCCAATCAGAACCTCTGGCAGGGTGAAGCCGGCGATTCGTCGGGCGTAAGCGGTGGGCGGTTTCATGGAGCAGTCCTTATTTGCGCGGTACGATGGCGGACAGGGCGAGCGACCGCGGGATTCGCATCCGGCCGTCGGTCCAGGCGAGCCGAACGTCGATCCGCACCATTCTCTCATCGGCGAGGTTCGATGCGGCAGATGTGAGAGTCGCCGTGGATGCGGTCCGGGTGGCTGTGATCGCCGCCGGCGCCGGGTCGGCGACCGCGACGGGGCGGTAGGCAGAGATCCGCACGGACTCGACTGCGCCGCGCTGCTGCAACGGGACGCCTGACTGCGTCGCGCTCTTCAGGAGGCCGTCCGAATTTTCCGTCGTGCCGTCTTCCGGGTCGGTCCAGACCTGGTCCTGAAACGAGTCACTATCCGTCAGCGTTTCCCAGAGTGTGGACTGCAGTTGCTGCATGCGTTCCTGGAGACTCGCCGAGGCGATGGCGACATCCTGGGAGCACTGGATGATCCCCATGCATCGGCTGCTCACGAGGAAGATGGCCACCATCGCCGTGAGCACCACGACGCTCGCGACCAGGGACTCGACGACGGTGAACGCCGCGAGGGAGCGCCGGGTGCGCCTGCCCGATGTGGGCCGGGAGGGCAGGTGCTCGGATTGCGGTGTTCGATTGGCCCCGCAGCCATCATACGTCACGGCAGTTTTCATTAGATTCACCATAATCAGCATAATCCGTGCACGATGAATGCCGGTCGTGTCGGTGTGGCGGCTCGGCTCCGCCCCGAGCTACAGCGCGGTGCTGCCGGCACCGGTCGCCGCTCCCCAATGGCGGGGTGCGCGGCCTGAGTATTTCCGTTCCCACTCCTCTGCCCGCGCGGGGCGCAGGCCCGTGTCAGGAGGCGGGGAGGAAGCCGTGTTTGGCGAAGATTTCCTGGGCGGCGGGGGAGAGGAGGAAGGCGGCGAAGGCCGCGGCGGCGGCCTTTTGGCGGGAGCCCTTGGGGATGGCGCACGGATAGACGATCATCTGGTGGGTCTTGGGATCGGCGGTGGCGGCGATGCGGACGCCGTCGGATTTCCGCGCATCGGTCTCGTAGAGGACGCCGGCGTCTGCCTCACCGGCGGCGACCTGGGCGAGGACCTGCCGGACATCGAGTAGCTCGACGAGCTTGGGACGGACGGCGTCGGTGAGCTTTAGCATGGCGAAAACGGAGACGGTATAGGTGCCGACGGCGACTGTGCGCGGCGCGCCGATGGCGATGCGGCGGACTTCGGGTTTGGCGAGGTCGGCGAAGGAGGTGACGGTGGTGCTGTCCTTCGGGACGATGAGCACGAGGGTGTTCTTGACGATGTTGCGGGTGGAGCCGCGGACGAGGAGGTTTTTTCTCTCGAGGGCGAGGATTTCCTTTGGCGAGGCCGAGATGAAGACGTCGATGCGGGCGCCGTCTTCGATCTGGCGCTGGATGGCGCCTGAGCCGGTGAAGTCGATGGTGGGGGAGACATCGGGGTGGTCGCGGACGTACACCGTTTTGATCTCCGTGAGGACATCGCGGAGGCTCGTGGCGGCGGAGATGGCGAGCGGGGTCTCGGCCGCGGCGGAGAGGCTGAGGGAGGCGAGGAGGGCGAGAAAGGCGGGGAGGAGCTTCATGGCGCGGGATAATCTCTGCCATGCCTGCATGCGACATGCCAGCGGGAGATGCGGCGTGCCGGGCGGATTGCGCGCCGCGCTTTGAATCGCACGGCGGGTGCTGTATGCAGGAGATCGTGAATTCCGATTTCGTGCTCACTGAGGAACAGATCCGCCACTTCCGCGAGGAAGGTTTCCTCGTGCTGGATCGGATCACGCATGATGAGGAGGTGGCGCGCCTGCGCGGGATTTTCGACCGCCTTTTCGCGACGGGCGCGGGGCGGGATCGGGGCCGCCAGTTTGACCTCGCCGGCACGGACGAGGAGGGGAGCCGGCCGGTGCTTCCGCAAATCCTGAATCCCGTCGAATTCGCGCCGGAGCTGGCGGAGACGGAGTTCCGGGTGGCGGCGCTGGCGATCGCGCGGCGGCTGCTCGGGCCGGAGGCGGAGCCTTGGTTTGAGCACGCGATTTTGAAGCCGCCGGGTTATGGGGCGCCGACGCCGTGGCATCAGGATGAGGCGCATCGCGATGACGCGGGTGTCGATTACGAGCAGCTCAGCATCTGGATGCCGCTGCAGGAGGCGACGGCGGAAAACGGGTGCATGCA
The DNA here is from genome assembly GCA_031411535.1 of Chthoniobacter sp. Classification (GTDB taxonomy): domain Bacteria; phylum Verrucomicrobiota; class Verrucomicrobiia; order Chthoniobacterales; family Chthoniobacteraceae; genus Chthoniobacter. Next base: position 17,935 of record JANOBH010000218.1, read on the forward strand.
GTTCATTCCGCGAAGCCATCTCGGGCCCGTGCTGGCGCACCGGTCGCCGGCGGACGACCGGCGCGTGATGGCGCTGGAGTGCACGGGCGAGTTTGAGCGCGCGCAGGCGGTGCTGTGTCCGCTGCCGGCGGGCGGGGCGACGGTGCATCACTCGCGCACGCTGCATCACGCGGGTGCGAATACTTCCGGCGCGCCGCGGCGGGCGTACATCCTGGCGTTTCGCGGAAAGGTGACGCCCAATCCGGCGTTCGGCGGCTTCCGCTGGAATGCCGAGAAGGCCACGGCCGCGCAGGCGCGGAGCAGGGCGTGGGGAAATCGCGGCGGCGCCATCGGCCGCGCGATGCGGCGTGCGAAGGCATTCGCCGCGCGTGTGCGGGGAAAGGTGTCGCGGCTGCTCCGGGGCTGACGTGCGCCGAAACAAAGGTTTGCGCAGCGGGGCGGGTTTCTACTTCCTATGCGCCCTCCTTTTTCCCGTATGAAACTCCCCCTTTTCGCCGCGGCGGCGCTGCTCCTCCCTGCCGCGCTTTCCGCCCAGACAATGCTCGTGCAGCCGTACGTCCAGCCGGGGAATGGGAGCGCGCTGACCGGGACGGATGTGAAGGTGATCGCGTGGCTGACGGATCAGACGCCGGGGGAGTTCACGGTGGAATTCGCGACGGCTGGCGGGGCGATGCGGACGGCGAAGGCGGAGCGCGTGGCGCTGGATTTCCTGCCGCCGAAAAAAGCCGCGCCCAAGGCGACGCCGGCACCCGCTGGCCCGGTGGCGACGCCGGCTCCGGTGCCGGGAAAGACGGCGACTCCCGCGCCGGGCGCTGCGCCGAAAGCGACGCCAGCCCCGCGGGCCGATGTGCCGGTGACGATCGAGGACGTGAAGGCGGACATGATCAAGGAGGCATCGCCGGTGCTGGCGGAGAAGGAGCAGCACTTTTTCAAATATGCCGCGACGCTGGCCGACCTGCCCTTTGACAGCGAGGTGACGTACCGGGTGAGGCTGGGTGCAAAGGTGGTGGGGGAGGCAAAGGTGCGGACGCGGGCGAGCGCGGGAAAGCCGGTGAAATTCGTGATGGTGGGCGATCTGGCGAACGGGAAGTCCGAGCAGAACGGGATCGCGTTCCAGATTTCGCGGGTCAGCCCGGACTTCCTCGTGGCGCTGGGGGACATCGTCTATTCGGCGGGCCGCGTGAGCCAGTACATGCACCATTTCTGGCCGACTTACGGGAATCCGCCGGCGACGAGCGCGAAGACCGGGGCGCCGCTGATGCGGTCGGTTCCCTTCTATCCGGTGATCGGGAATCACGACGCGGACGCCGCGAAGCTGCCGGACACGCCGGATGCGCTGGGGGCGTTTTACTTTTTCCACGGGCCGCTGAACGGGCCGGGGATCGGGCCGTGGAATACGCCGCTCGGGAAGGACGCGAAGGTGGCGGCGACCTTCCGCGCAGCCGCCGGGACGAGCTACCCGGCGCTGAATATCTATTCCTTCGATTACGGTGCCGCGCATTTCCTGATGCTCGACACGAATGGCTACAACACGGCGAGCTTCATGGAGCTCGCGCCGTGGGTGGAGAAGGATCTGAAGGAGTCGAAGCAGCCGTGGAAATTCGTCTGCATGCACGCGCCGGCGTTTCACACCTCGCCGCAGCACTACTCGGAGCAGAAGATGCGGCTGCTGGAGCCCATCTTTGAGGCAAATGGCGTGGACGTGGTGTGGGCCGGGCACGTCCACAATTACCAGCGCTCGAAGCCGCTGCGCTTCACC
>JANOBH010000219.1:0-9832 GCA_031411535.1 Chthoniobacter sp.
CCAAAGGACGCCAGTGCGAAGCTCCCCTCGCGGAGCATGACGACGGTCGAAGGCACCATCAATGGCTTCCCTTTTCGAGCCACGCTGGAGCCGGACGGCCACAAAAGCCACTGGCTCAAAGTGGATCGGAAGATGAGCGAAGGTGCGGGAGCGGTCGCGGGCGACACCGTCGCGCTGGAGATCGCGCCGGTGGGAGAGGAACCGGAACCCACGGTGCCGGCAGACCTGCGGAAGGCGCTCGCAGCCGCCCCGAAGGCGCGGGCCTTGTGGGCGGACATCACAACCATCGCGCGCCGGGACTGGATCCACTGGATCACCTCCCCCAAGCGGCCCGAGACGCGCGCGCGCCGGATCGGGAATGCCTGCGAGATGCTCGCCGCCGGGAAGCGACGGGTGTGCTGCTTCGACCGGTCCGGATTCTACAGCAAGAGCCTCAGCGCTCCCGAAGCGGCGGATTAGCTGAACCCCTGTTCGTCGTTCAGCCTATCGTTGCTGGAAGACGCGGCGGAGGTATTCGCGGCTTTGCGTGGCGATGACCTCGGGGCCTTCGTCGAATTTGAAGACCTCGACGGAGACGATGCCGTCGTAGTGCGCGTCGCGGAGGGCGGCGGCGATGGGCGTGAAGTCGATGTCGCCGAAGCCGGGGCCTTTGAGGTTGGCGTCATTCGCGTGGAAGTAGGCGAAGCGGCCGGCGCTTTCGCGGATGATCTGCGGGATCGGCTTCTCCTCGGCGCACATGGCTTTCACATCGAGGATGATGGACATCGCGGGGCTGGCGAACTGCTCGGCGAAGCGGATGCCTTCGGCCGCGGTGTTGATGAAATTGGTTTCCACCGGCGCGAGTGGCTCGAAGCAGATGACGACGCCGCGGTCTTCGGCGCGCTTCACGGAATCGCGGAATGTTTCCGCCGCCCACGCCCACGCCTGCTCGTGGGTGGTGCCGTCGGCGACGTGGCGCTGTTTCGGCGAGCCTACGATGATGCGCGTGCCGCCGAGATCCGCGCAGCAATCGACCAGCTCCACGAAGTAGCGCGCGCTGCGCTGGCGCGTGCCGGCGTCGGGCGAGTTGAGGATCATGCCGTCGGCCTGCACGAGCACCCAGTGGAGACCGGCGATGCCGATGCCCGCGCGGGCGGCGGCGTCGCGAATTTCCGTGCGCCGGGCGGCGGAGATTTCGGTGACGTATTTCGCGATGGTGAAGGGCGCGATTTCCACGAGGTCGTAACCCGCGCCGGCGGCGTAGGCAAAGGTGTCGGGGAGCGTCCAGTCTTTGAAGATTTCGTTGCAGATGCCGAATTGCATGGGGCGAAGATGGGCGGCTCAGGCGGTGGGTTGAAGCGGAATCGCGTGGACGGTGAGGAGGTCGGCGACGATCTCGCGGGAGTGGAGGATCGGGAGCGAGTAGTGGCCGGCGTCGGACACGAGGCGGAAGGTGCAGTCGGGAAGTTCGCGGGCGAGGGCCTCGGCGTAGGCGGGGGCGAAATTGCTGTCCTCGGTGCCGTGCCAGAGGCGGACGGGCACGCGGACTTCGCGCGGGGAGAAGCCCCACGGCGCGGTGTAGATCTGTGCGTCCGTGAAGACGCCGAGAGAGGACTGCCGCCAGCTTTCGCGGTAGGCGGCCAGCGCGCGTGCGCCAAGGACGGGGTCGGTGAGCGCCGCGGCGTCGCACGGCGGGAGCGCCTTCACCACCAGCGCGATGACCCACGCGGGCGGATGCCAAAGGCCGAGCGGACGGAGGGCGCGAAAAAGCGCGCGCACTATCCGCGGCGAGCGCCCGTGCAGGCGGAGGAGCGCGCGATACACGGGTTGCAGGCCGGACGTGTCCACGATGCAGGCGAGCTGCGGCGCGCCGCAGACGACGCCCGCGGCTTCCACCAATTCCGGAAGCGCCCAGGCCGCCGCCAGCGCATACGGCCCGCCGCCGGAGACGCCGAGGACGCGGCATCGCGTGATGGCGAGCGCGGCGGCGAGTTCGCGGAGCACGGGCGGCCAGTCGAGTAGACGGCGCCCGCGATGGAGGTCGGACGCGCCGATGCCGGGGCGGTCCGGCGCGAGGATGCGGATGCCGAGTTCGCGGGCGGGCGTATCGAGCAGCGCGGCCTGCACGGCGGCGGCGGGCCAGCCGTGGAAAAAGAAGAGCGGCGTGCCCAGCGGGTCGCCGTATTCCATGACCGAGACGCGGCGGCCGGATGTGAGGGGGATAAGGTGGCGGAGCGGTTCGGGCATCGGCGGGCGGCACGTATCCGGCGCGGCACGCACGCCCGCAAGCCGTTTCCCGACTGGCGGCGGGTTGCCCGGACCGGTCAAAGCGCGGGTCATCCTGAGCGGAGCGGAGGAGGAAAGGCGGGCGGAGCGCAGTCGCAGGACCCCGCCACCTACGGGTGATGTCGCAGGGTATCGCCGGGGTCCTTCGACTGCGTTCCGTTTGCAAAGCCAAATGGAACTCCGCTCAGGATGACACCGCTTCTTTTCTACCCACCACTAGGATGCGCCCGGCTTGCATCCCCCCGCTTTCTCCCGAAACTGCGCGGCCCATGACCGGACTCGAAATGCTCGCCCTCGTCGCCTCGGCGGCGGCGGCGGGTGCGATCAATGCGATCGCCGGCGGCGGCACGCTGCTGACTTTCCCCACGCTGCTGCTTTGCGGGACGGCGCCGGTCGTCGCGAATGCCACGAGCACGCTGGCGCTGGTGATCGGCACGGCGGGGAGCATCTTCGGCTTCCGCCAGCAGAACCGCGCGGTGCGTCCGTGGGTCATGCGGTTCGTGCCGGTGAGCATCGCGGGCGGGCTGCTCGGCAGCGCGCTGCTCACGCATTCGGACCAGAGGATTTTCGCGCGGCTCGTTCCGTTTCTCATTCTCTTCGCCACCGTTGTCTTCCTCGCGCAGGGAGCGTTCCGCCGTTTCGCACAAACCGAGACCGTCGGCCACGCCGGGCATCCGGCGGTCTGGGTCGCCATCGCGTTTCAATTCGGCGTCGCCGTGTACGGCGGCTACTTCGGCGCAGGCATCGGCATCCTGATGCTGGCGTCGCTCGGCTTTCTCGGGCTCGGCGACATCCACCAGATGAATGCGCTGAAGAACATCCTCGGCTCGGTCATCAACGTGGTCGCGGCGGTATGGTTCACGGCGAGCGGGCTGATCGACTGGCCGAAAGCGGGGCTGATGACCGTGGGCGCGCTGGCCGGCTATTACGCGGGCGCGCATTTCTCGCAGCGCATCCCGCAGCGGAGTGTGCGGACGCTCATCACGGTCATCGGGCTCACGATGTCCGCGGTGATCTTCTGGAAGCAGTTCCGCTGACGGGCGGGCCGGTGCGGGGCTGACGGAGGCCTTGACCGGGGGGAAAGCAATAGCGCTCCGCCGGACGCGGATGGAATCGGCGGTGGAATCCGTCCAAGCCGCTCACGAGCGAAAGCGGACTCTCGCTTTTGAAAAAGGGGCTACCAAACGCGGGAGAGCGGATGGCATTTGGCCCGGCCTTCCAGTGTAGGAGCGGAAAATTTCGGGCTCATTTTGCGAGCTGCCCAGGCGTGGCACGCCGGCCGCTCAGTGATTATGGAGATTCTAATAACCATACTCCGTATGAAACTAGCCATCCTCTCCCTCGCCTCGCTTTTCCTCTCCCAGCTCACCTCCTCCGCCATCGTCGATCTCGGCTCCACGGTCAGCCGCACGCCTTACGAGGCCTATATGACTCCGGTGAAACAAGTCCTCGCCTCCCTCCATGGCGACTCCCCCGAGATGGGCCGCGTCGCCGCGCTCATGCGCCAGGGCCGCAGCTTCCGCTACTCCCACACCGACCCCTACAACCCCGCTCTCCCGCAGGAGACGGCCTCGCGCCGCGTAGGCGACTGCAAGGACAAGGCCCTCTGGCTCTGCGACCAGCTCAAGGATCCGACCGCCCGCTTTGTCATCGGCAAGATGAAACGCGGCAGCCGCATCAGCCACGCCTGGGTCATGTGGCAGGGCGAGGGCCGCTGGTGGATCCTCGATTGCACCATGAACGCCACCGCCATCGCGGCCGAGAGCGTCGGACCGGATGCCTACGTGCCTCTCTACTCCTACAGCAAAAACACCGCCTTCCGTCACACCGGCGAAACCGGCCTGATCGCCAGCGTGGCCGGGAAGTCGAAAGCTCCTGTGGCGTCGAAATCCCCGGTGGCCTCGAAGAGCGCCGTCGCGAAGAAAGCGCCGGTGGCCTCCAAAGGCGACACGCGCCTCGCGTCGAACTGATCGAAACAGATTTTTCATGGGCAACGCGGCGTCCGGCTCGAAAGGGCTGGGCGCCGCGTATTTTTTGCCACTGAGTCCAGCGGATCAAAGGGACGGTCTGCGGTGTTTGAAAAGGTGGCGCCGGGCTCGCGGCATCTGGCAGGCTTGCGCGATGCGCCTCCTCCCGTTCGCCATCCTCCTGCTCGCCGCGCCGCTTTTCGCCGGCGAAAACGCGCCGCTCAAAACCCGCCACGTCCTTTTCATCACGACGGACGGCCTGCGCTGGCAGGAGGTTTTCCGCGGAGCCGAGGAGCAGCTCATGAACAAGGCCAACGGCGGCGTGCCGAGCGCGGCGGTGCTGCGCGAGCAGTTCTGGGCGGAGACACCGGAGGCGCGGCGCACCCGGCTGATGCCGTTCGTATGGGGCGAGATCGCGCGCGACGGGCAGCTTTTTGGAAACCGCGACGCGGGCAGCGAGGCCGGCGTGACCAATGGCAAAAACTTTTCCTACCCCGGCTACAGCGAGTTTCTCACCGGCCATGCCGACGAACGGATCAAGAGCAACAAGGCGATCCCGAACCCGAACGTGAACGTCCTCGAATGGCTCCTCGGCCGGCCCGGATTCGCGGGAAAGGTGGCGGCCGTCAACTGCTGGCAGATCATGCCCGCGATCCTCAACCGCGACCGCTCCCAGCTCCCGATGTGGACGCCGGGCGTGAAAGACCCGCGCGACCTCGACTTCCCGCGCAAGGCCGAACTCGAAGCGCTCGCCGCCGACATCATCCAGCCGTGGCCCGACATGCATTTCGACGCGTTCGTTTTCGCCGCCGCGAAAAGCTACCTCGCCGCCGCGAAACCGCGCGTGCTCTACGTGAACTTCGGCGAGACCGACGAGTGGGCGCACGCCCAGCGCTACGACCGCTACCTCGCCAGCGCGCGCACCGTGGACCGCTGGGTGCGCGAGCTTTGGGAAACCGCCCAGTCCATTCCCGAAATGCGCGGCACGACGACGCTCGTCTTCACCACCGACCACGGACGCGGGGCGGGCACCCAATCGTGGACCAGCCACGGCGAGTCGATCCCCGAGTCGGGCGAGATGTGGTTCGCCGTCCTCGGACCCGACACGCCGCCGCTCGGCGAGCGGAAAAACTGCGCGCCCGTCCGGCAGGCGCAGACCGCCGCCACGCTCGCGCGACTCCTCGGCGAGGACTACCGCGCCGGCGTGCCCGAAGCCGCGGAGCCGGTCGCCGACGTGTTCCCGAAGTAAAACGCTCGGCGCTTACGCCAGGTCGAAGCGATCCAGGTTCATCACCTTGTTCCAGGCAGCGATGAAGTCGCGGGCGAACTTTTTCTCCGCGTCGGAGCTTCCATAGACTTCCGCCAATGCGCGGAGAACGGAGTTGGAGCCGAAGACCAGGTCAGCGCGCGTGCCGGTCCACTTGACCGCGCCCGTCTTGCGGTCGCGGCCTTCAAACACATCCGCGTCTTTCGAGACCGGGTTCCACTCCGTGCCCATGTCGAGCAGGTTCACGAAGAAGTCGTTCGTCAGCGCCTCCGGGCGCTTGGTGAAAACGCCGTGCTTCGTGCCGCCGGAGTTCGTGCCGAGCACGCGCATGCCGCCGACAAGCGCCGTCATCTCCGGCGCGGTCAGGGTGAGCAATTGCGCCTTGTCGATCAGCAGCGCCTCGGACGGGACGGTGTATTTGCCTTTGAGATAATTGCGGAAGCCGTCCGCGATCGGTTCGAGCGGCGCGAAGGCTTCGACGTCGGTCTTCTCCTGCGCTGCGTCCACGCGTCCCGGCGCGAAGGAAACCGTGACCTCGTGACCGGCGTTCTTCGCGGCTTGCTCGACGCCGGCGCAACCGGCCAGCACGATCAGGTCAGCGAGCGAAACCTTTTTACCGCCGGCTGCTGCGCCGTTGAACGCGCTCTGGATGCCTTCCAGGGTCTTGAGCACTTTGGCCAGTTGGGCCGGCAGATTCACTTGCCAGTCTTTCTGCGGCGCGAGGCGAATCCGGGCACCGTTCGCACCGCCGCGCTTGTCGGAGCCACGGAAGGTGGACGCCGCCGCCCAGGCGGTCGAGACCAGCTCCGAGACGGACAGGCCGGAAGCGAGGACCTTGCTCTTCAGGGCGCCAATATCCTGCGCGTCGATCAAGGGGTGATTCACCGCGGGAATCGGGTCCTGCCAGAGGAGTTCCTCCGCGGGAACCTCCGGCCCGAGATAACGCGCCCGCGGTCCCATGTCGCGGTGCGTGAGCTTGAACCACGCGCGGGCGAATGCGTCGGCGAACTGCTTCGGATTTTTGAGGAAGCGTCGCGAGATTTTCTCGTAAGCCGGGTCGAACCGCAGCGCGAGGTCGGTGGTCAGCATGGAAGGCGCGATGCGCTTCGACGCGTCGTGCGCGTGCGGCACGGTGCCGGCGCCGGCTCCGTTCTTCGGCCTCCATTGATTCGCACCGGCGGGGCTCTTCGTGAGTTCCCACTCGTAGCCGAACAGGTTCTCGAAAAAACTGTTGCTCCACTTCGTCGGCGTGGTGCTCCACGTCACTTCGAGGCCGCTGGTGATCGCGTCGCCGCCTTTGCCAGTGCCAAAGCTGCTCCTCCAGCCCATGCCCTGCTCCTCGATGCCAGCCGCTTCCGGTTCAGCCCCGACGAGTTTCGCATCGCCGGCGCCGTGGGTCTTGCCAAAGGAATGGCCGCCCGCGATGAGCGCCACCGTCTCCTCGTCGTTCATCGCCATGCGGGCGAATGTCTCGCGGATATCGAAGGCAGCCTTGAGAGGATCAGGATTGCCGTCCGGGCCTTCGGGGTTGACGTAGATCAGGCCCATCTGCACCGCGGCCAGCGGATTCTCCAGGTTGCGCGTGTGGATGTCGCCATCCGCATCGTCGTCGGACACGAGCACTCCGCCTGCCTTTTCCACGCCCTCGGAGCCGTGGGCGTAGCGGATGTCACCGCCCAGCCAGGTGGTCTCGCGGCCCCAATACACATCGTGATCAGGCTCCCAAGTGTCCTCGCGGCCACCGGCGAAACCGAACGTCTTAAAGCCCATCGTTTCCAGCGCGACGTTCCCCGCGAGGATCATCAGGTCGGCCCACGAAATCTTGCGCCCGTACTTCTGCTTGATCGGCCAGAGGAGGCGGCGCGCCTTGTCCAGACTCACGTTGTCCGGCCAGCTATTGAGCGGGGCAAACCGCTGCTGCCCCCGGCCGCCGCCGCCGCGTCCGTCGCCGGTGCGGTAGGTGCCGGCGCTGTGCCACGCCATGCGGATGAAGAGCCCGCCGTAGTGCCCGAAGTCCGCCGGCCACCAGTCCTGCGAATCGGTCATCAGCGCCGCGAGATCCTTCTTCACCGCCGCGAAATCGAGGCTCTTGAATTCCTTTGCGTAATCGAACCCCCCGCCCATCGGATCGGACTTCGAGGAGTGCTGGTGCAGCAGTTCGACCTTCAACTGGTTCGGCCACCAGTCATGGTTCACGGTGCCTCCGCCGGCGGAGTGGTTGAAAGGGCATTTGGCTTCGGTGGACATGGTCGGGAATGGTTGCGCGCCGCACAATGCAGCGCCGGTTCAGGGATGCTTGTATCGGTATTCGCGGCCATTGTTGAAATACTTTGTTCTATCGGCCGAAGCAGCGCCCGCACCTCCGCCCCGCCGAGGCATCGCGCCTTGATTTGGCATCGCCCGGGCTCATCTTCCGCCCGTGAAACGCGCCCTCATTCTCCTCGCCGTCCTCGCCATTTCCGCACGCGCAGCTGACTGGCCGGAGTTCATGGGGCCCACGCGCGACCAGGTTTCCGCCGAGACGGGGCTCGCGGACACACTGCCCGCCGGCGGGCCGCCGCTCGTGTGGGAAAAGGCGGTGGGCAAAGGCTACAGCGCGCCGAGCGTGCGCGACGGAAAGCTCGTCGTGCATCACCGCATGGCGCGCGAGGAGATCGTCGAGGCGTGCGACGCGAAGACCGGCATCACGCTTTGGAAATACGCGTATCCCTCGGACTACCGCGACCCCTTTGGCTACAACAACGGCCCGCGCTGCACGCCGCTGCTCACCGCGGACCACTGCTACACGCTCGGCGCGGAGGGCGTGCTGCTGTGCCTCGACATGGTGACGGGGAAAAAGGTCTGGCAGCGCGACACCGCCAAGGATTTCGACGTGCCGGAAGCGTTCTTCGGCGCGGGCAGCTCGCCCATTTTGGAAGGCGGCCTGCTCATCGTGCAGGTCGGCGCGCAGCTCAATTCCGGCGTCGTGGCATTCGACGCCGCGACGGGCAAGACGGTGTGGGAAAACGTCGGCGAGAAAACATGGAACGGCGTGCCGATGACGGCGTGGCCGGGCAGCCGCATCGTCGAGTGGAACCGCAACGACCCGCGCTTCGAGAAGCAGGCCAGCTATTGCACGCCGGTCGCCGCGACGATCCACGGGCAGCGCCAAATCCTCGTCTGCACGCGGCAGGGGCTCGTCTCGCTCGACCCGAAAACCGGCGCGGCGAATTTCTCATTCTGGTTCCGCTCGCGGCAGGACGCCACGGTCACCGCGATGACACCGGTGGTGCACGGCGACCTGATCCTGCTCTCAAATTGCTACTACAAAACCGGCTCCGTACTGCTCCGCGTGCGCGCGGGCGGCAATGGCGTGGAGGAGGTCTGGCGCGGCTTGCAGCTAGAGGTCCACTGGACGCGGCCTGTTTTGGAAAAGGGGATGCTCTACGCCTTCACCGGGCGCAATGAGCCGGACGCGCGCTTCCGCTGCGTGGAGTTCGCGACGGGCGACGTGAAGTGGGATCGCGACGAGGGCTGGCCGAATGGCGGCCACGCGAAACTCGAAGCCGGCGATAAGGCGCCGGACGTGTTCGGACGCGGCGCGGCCATCCTCGCGGATGGAAAACTGATCGTGCTCGGCGAGGCGGGGCTGCTCGGACTTTTCCGCCCGAACCCCGAGCGGATCGAGGAACTCGCGCGCTGGCAGGTGCCGCAGATGCGCTACCCCTGCTGGGCCGCCCCGGTGCTCGCGGACAAGCGGCTCTACCTGCGCGACGAGGACCGCCTCGTCTGCTACGACCTCGCGAAGTGAGCGGGCGGAGGCGGTGCGGAGCGAAAATAATCATGCCGTCATGCTGCGTACCCGTTCGCAGACTCTCTGAACGCCGCTCAGGATGACCGGTAATCCGCTGCCAATAGCCTCCATCCCGCTGTCATCCTGAGCGCAGTTCCCGGCGGGCGCAGGCGGACGGGAACGGAGTCGAAGGACCCCGGCGGTCCGTGAACGGTAGAGCGCGTGAACGAACCGCCGGGGTCCTTCGACTGCGCTACGCCCGCCTTTCCGCCTCCGCTTCGCTCAGGATGACAGCGGGGTGGAGGCTGGTTCCGACGCGCGGGGAGGAATGTAGCTTGGACTTTAGTCCAAACGGCGGGGACTTTGGACTAAAGTCCAAGCTACTTTGGTTAGTTCGTCACGAAACTCGCGTCGGCGCTGGCGGCGCGGAGGACTTCGGGGAGGGATTTCACGTCGAGCTTCACGGCGAGGGTGTGGATGCCGGCGGGGAGTTCGGCTTGGAAGAGGGATGCTCCGTCCGGGGTTTTCGCACCGGCTAGGGCGGTGACTGGTTTTCCATCG
>JANOBH010000220.1:0-14065 GCA_031411535.1 Chthoniobacter sp.
GAGGCCTTGCGCGCCGCAGGCGGGCGTGGCGGGGCGATGAATACGCCGATGCCTTCGGCGAAGCAGAAAGCCGGTCTGCAATCGCCCGGTGCGGAGGGAGCCAATCTCGACTTCCTCGCGAGCGCCGCGCCGGTAATTTTCAATTTCACGCCGGATGAGAAGGGCGTGGTGCGGATTGATCGGAAGGCGCTGGGCGACCGGCAGCATGTGCAGATTTACGCGGAGGATCTGACGAACGCGGTGTGGCGCTCGCTCGCGCTGCCGGAGGTGCCGACGAAATTCCAGGACCTGCGGCTCGTGCGGAATCTCGATCCGGCGAAAGCATTCACGGAAAAGAAGGAGGCGACGGTCCTCGCGAACGGCCAGACGCTGACGCTGGCGGACATCCTGACGAGTGACCTGGAGACCTACGATTCCCTGGCGTCGGTGCACTCTCTTTTCACCACGCTGAGCGGCGATGCGAAGCTGGCGAAATTCGCGTGGGTCCTTCGATGGCCGAAGCTCAAGGATGAGGAGAAGCGCGCGAAGTATTCCGAATTTGCCTGCCACGAGCTGAGCTTTTTCATCGCGAAGAAAGACGCGGACTTTTTCCAAAAGGTGGTGGTGCCGTATCTGCGCAACAAGAAGGACAAGACCTTCATGGACGACTACCTGCTCGGCGCGGACCTGAAGCGTTATGCGGAGCCGTGGGCCTTTGCGCGGCTGAATGTCGCGGAGCGCTGCCTGCTGGCGCAGCGTCTGCCGGGCGAGGCGGCGGCGACGGCGCGGCATCTGCGCGAGCTGTGGGAGCTGCTGCCGCCGGACCCGCAGCGCACCGATGTGCTTTTCGAGACGGCGCTGCGCGGACGCGCGCTGCAGTCGGGTGACGACGGGGCCTTCAAGGGTGAGAAGGGGAAGGCGGAGCGGGAGAGCGTGGCGCTCGGGCTCGTGGCGATGGATGCCGCGGCACCCGCGGCGCCGCCGGCGGGTGCGATGAGTGGGCGGGCCGCGGGCGCGTTTGCGCCGGCAGCCGCGGGCAAACCGCAGGAGGCGATGAAGCAACTGGCGCAGATGGAGCGACAGGAAAAGGCGGGCGCGGACAAGGACACCCGGCTCTCCGAATCGCGGAGGAAGTCGGACATGAAGGATGAACTGGCTTCATTGGCTTCAGCGATGAAGAGTTCGGAACTCAAGCGGGCCGACTCGGACCGGGACGGGGCCGTGGAAGAGAATCGGTTCGCGTACTTTGGCGCGATGGCGGGCGAAGAGGCGGAGCGTCAGCGCGGGCTGGTCCGCGCGTTTTTCCGCGCGTTGGGGCCAACGAAGGAATGGGCGGAGAACAACTACTACGAGCTGCCGCTGGCCCAGCAGGCGGCGGAGCTGATTGCGGTGAATGCCTTCTGGCGCGACTACGCGGGGTGGGACGGGAAGCCGCCATTCGTCTCGCCGCACCTGACAGAAGCGGGTCGGAATTTCCCCGAGATGATGCTGGCGCTGGCGGTGCTCGACCTGCCGTTTGAATCGCCGAAGCATGTGACGAAGAGCGACGGCGGGCAGTTCACGCTCACGGCGGGCGGGCCGCTCATCGCTTTCCACAAGGAGATCAAGCCAGCGGCGGCGGCGAAGGAAAACTCTGAGCTGCTCGTCTCGCAGAACTTCTACCGCCACGGCGACCGCTACCGGATGGAGGGCAATGAGCGCTTCGACAAGTATGTGACCGGCGAGTTTCTCGCGGGTGTCGTGTATGGCGCGAATATCGTGGTGACGAATCCCACGTCGTCGCCGCAGAAGCTCTCGCTGCTGCTGCAAATCCCGCAGGGCGCGCTGCCGGTGTCCGGCAGCAAGGCGACGGACAGCCGGCTGCTGCGGCTCGACGCGTACACGACTCAGACCTTCGAGTATTTCTTCTACTTCCCGGCGCCGGGCGCGAAACCGTTCCCGCACTATCCGGTGAATGTCTCGCGGAATGAGCAGAGCGTGGGCGGGGCGAAGGCGTTCGCTTTCAATGTCGTGAAACAGCTCACGCAGATCGACAAGGCGTCGTGGGACTACGTCTCGCAGTACGGGAGCGATGACGATGTGTTCGCCTATCTCGATCAGAACAACATCGAGCGGCTGAACCTCGAACGCGTGGCGTGGCGCGCGCGGAAGAGCGCGGACTTTTTCCGCAAGATCATCGCCCTGCTCGCGAAGCGGCATGAATTCAACGAGGTGCTGTATTCGTATGCGGTCGTCCACAACGACACGGCGGCGCTGCGCGAGTGGCTGCGGCATCGCGACGACTTCCTGAGCCAGTGCGGGCCGTATCTCGACGCGAAGCTGGTGGGCATCGACCCGATCGAGCGGCGCGCGTACGAGCATCTGGAGTATTCGCCGCTGGTGAATCAGCGCGCGCATCGCGTGGGCGCGGAGCGCACGATCCCGAATCCGGTCTTCCGCGCGCAGTATCAGGCGCTGCTGGGGATCGCCGCGCACAAGGCGTCGCTCGACGCGATGGATCAGATGAGCGTGGTGTACTACCTCTTCCTCCAAGATCGGGTGGAGGAGGCGCTGGCGCGTTTCCGCGCGATCAAGGCCGAGGCGCTGCCGACGCGCCTTCAGCACGACTATTTCCGCTGCTATGCGGCATTCTATGAGGAGCAACTCGGCGAGGCGCGCGGGCTGGCTAACCAGTACGCGGACTACCCCGTGGACCGCTGGCGAAAGCTCTTCGCCGATGTGGGAGCGCAGCTCGATGAAATCGAGGGCAAGGGTGCGGCGGCGGCGAAGCCAGCGGACAAGACGGATCGCGAGGCGCAGCAGGGCGAACTGGCGGCGACGGAACCGTCGTTCGATTTCAAGGTGGAGAACCGCTCGATCTCGCTGACGTGGAAAAATCTGCGCGAGGTCACGGTGAACTACTACCTGATGGACCCGGAGTTTCTCTTCAGCAGCAGCCCGTTTGTGACGCAGGACGCGGGGCGTTTCTCGATCATCAAGCCGACGAAGACCGCGGTGGAGAAATTGCCCGCGGGCAAGGATGCGACGGACATTGCGCTTCCGCCGGAGTTTGCGAAGGCGAACGTGCTCGTGGAAATCCTCGGCGCGGGCCAGCGTAAGGCGCAGGCGTATCATGCGAACACCTTCAAGCTGACCGTGGCGGAGAACTACGGCCGGCTGGAGGTGCGCGAGCAGGCCGCAGGCAAGGCCGTGGCGAAGGCGTACGTGAAAGTCTATGCGCGGCTGAAGAACGGGACTGTGCGCTTTTTCAAGGACGGCTACACGGACCTGCGGGGAAAATTCGACTACGCGAGTCTGAATAGCAGCGACTCTCCGCGCCCGATGCCGCTCGCGCGCGATAACTCCGGCTCGGGTGAGAACATGAGCTACCAGATGCTCAAGCCGGAGGAGCTGGGGAGCGTGGAGAAGCTGGCGATCCTGATCCTGAGCGACGCCCACGGCGCGACTGTGCGCGAGGTGAACCCGCCGTCGCAGTAGGAGCGTGGGCGGGGAGGACGACGGCGCGCGGGCAGCGAACAGCGGCAGCGCATCGCTTGTCACCCGCGCGCCGGTGTGTTACGCACAGGCCATGAGTCCCGATTCCTTCAAAAAGCTGATGCACGCCGAACAATTCGGGGCGTTCGATTTGCCCCACGCCGGTGGTCTGACGCTTTCGGCGCGGGGTGCTGACCGCGTCGCGGCGATGACGCCGGGGCGCTTGGAAGCCAGATCCTCCTGAGCGTGGAAGCGTCCGTTGCGCCCGCTTTCGCCGGGCGGGAATTGCTGGCGCGCGAAGCGCTGGCACAGATCCCGAAAATTCTTACGCTTCAGGATCGGAATGCGCATTCACCGACTTACGGGTGTTTCGACCGGAATTTCTGGCACTACAAGATCATCGATTTCCCGAGCGGGATGGCGGCGGAATTCGTCTGGCCGCTGGCGCTCGCCTACACGCTGGAGATGCACGGCAATCCGTATCATCGCCAGCCAGCGATCCGGGAATGGGTGGAGGCGGGCATCCTCTACGCCGCGCGGAGTGCGCACCCCGACGGGTCGTGTGACGACTATTTCCCGTTTGAGAAGGCTGCGGGCGCGGCCGCTTTCTCGCTGCTCGCGGGGCTGGTGGCGTATGTGCTGCTCGACCTCCGCAACCCGGCGATCCTGGATTTTTTCGCGCGTCGCGCGGACTGGCTGGCGGACCACCACGAGAGCGGCCGGCTGACGAATCATCAGGCGCTGATTGTCCTTTGTCTGGAAAAGGCGGGCCGCCTTTTCGAAAGCGAGCGCTGGAACAGGCAGAAGGCCCGACGGCTCAAGCGTGTGATCGAGTGGCAGAACGAGGAGGGATGGTTTCAGGAATACGAGGGCTGCGATCCGGGCTACCACACGCTGACGGTCGCGCTGCTCGCGCAACTCCACGAACTGACGCCGAGTGAGGAGATCAAGGGCGCGATGGAAAGGGCCATCTACTTTGCTTCGCACTTCGTGCATCCGGACGGCTCATTTGGCGGGGAGTACACGAGCCGCAACACGTACAATTTTTTCCCGCACGGCTTTGAGATTGCGGGTCGCTGGATGCCGGAGGCACTGGCGATCAACGACGGCTTTCTCGCCGGGCTCAGAAACGGCCTGGGATCGTGCTACGCGGACGATCACATCCTCGGCCACCATACGTGGAGCTATCTGCTCGCGTATCAGCACTGGGTCGCGGCGCGGCCGGCGGAGGCTGTGCCGAAACAGGGGCGCCGGCATTTTCCAAATGCGGGGATCATCGTGGACCGCCGAGGGACGACGGTGCTCTATCTCGCGCTGAACAAGGGCGGGGTTTTCAAGTTCTTCGTCAATGGGCGGCTGGTGCAGTCGGACACGCAATTCTCCGTGCAGGTGGAGGCGGGAAAGCGGCGCACGGCCGTGGCTCATCTCGTCGGGAAATACGACGTGCAGATCGGCGAGGATGAGATCGTGATCCGGGGAAAGCTGGGCTGGGCGAAGACGAAGCAGATGACGACCTTCAATCTCGTGGTCCTCCGCGCGCTCATGCTGACGGTGGGGCGGTTTTTCCCCGACCTCATCCGCAAGGTGCTCCAGAGAATTCTCATCACGGGGAAGAAGCCCGCGCCGTTTTCCTTTTCGCGGAAGGTCAGGTGGAAGCACGAGCAGCTCACGGTCTCGGACGAGCTGACGGCGGAGTCCTGGGACGGTGTGGGCTCGGTGGGCATCGGTGCGGCGCAAACTTCGATCTACGTGGTGATGAGCCGCACGTGGCAGGCGGGGCAGCTTCAGCCGTGGCTGGATCTGACGCCGAAGGTGCGCGCGCTGGCTGCCGGCGAGCCGCTCCGGCTGGAGCGGACCTATTGATTCGCCGATGAAGAAACTCGTCTCGCTCATCGTCAGCCTCGGCATTCTGGCGCTCATCTACTGGCAGCTCAGCCGGCGCGGACAGCTCGCGGATCTCGGACGGATCTTTGCGGAATGCGACGCGCTGTGGATGGCGGTGAGCCTGGGGATGGTGGTGCCACTGACGCTCATTACCGCATGGCGGCTGCAGCAGCTCATGCCGCGCGCCGGCCAGCTCGGCTTTGGCGAGGCAAACCGGCTGATCCTCGTGGCGAGCGTGCTGAATCTGGTGCTGCCGTCGAAAATGGGAGACATCGCGAAGGCGTGGTTCATGCGGGACCGCGGGCATCTGGACGGTTCGCTCGCGCTCTCGCTCGTCGTCTTTGAAAAGACCTGCGACATGCTTTCGCTGCTGCTCTGGTGCGTGTTTGGGCTGTTCTTCTACCCGGCGAAGGATGCGCTGTTCTGGATGATGACGTTTGGCGTGTCGGCGATGCTGGTGTTCGGCGTTCTGCTCATCGGCTCGGCCCGGTTTGCGCGGCTCTTTTTCACCACCGCCGCGCGTTTTGCGCCGGCGAAGACTGCGGCGAAGCTGGCCAGGCTCGGCGCTTCGTGGGACGCGATGCATGCGTATTTCTGGGCAAGTAAGGCGCGGCTGGTGAAGGTGACGGTGACGTCGGTCTTCATCTGGTTTCTGCATCTGCTGCAAATCTGGATGTTCATCCTTGCGCTGAAGGCGTCGGCGCCTTTCCTCGCGAATCTCGCGCTCTCGCCGCTGGCGATTCTCGCCGGGCTTCTGCCTCTGACCTTTGCCGGTGTCGGCACGCGTGATCAGGCGCTCATCATCTTTTACGCTCCATATTTCGCAGCGCCGACTGCCGCAGCGCTGGGGCTGCTCTGCACCGCGCGCTACCTGCTTCCGGCGCTCGGCGGCCTGCCATTCGCGGGCGAATATCTGCGCGTGGCCAGGCGTGAGAAGAACGCTGCGGCAGCGCGACAGGGAGCCGCGCTGTGATGTCGTCGGGAATCGTCTGGAGACGCGCTCTGGCGGGGCTGTTGCTCGCGATGGCCGCCGCGCTCCTTTTTCTGAAAGCCGTGAATTCGGGGCTGAACCACGACGAGCAGCAGTTTGTCGCGCCGCCCGTCCTGCTCGCCCGGGATGGTGCGCTGCCGTATCGCGATTTCGCGCTGCTGCACATGCCGAATCTGGTCTTTGCGTACGCGGCGCTGGACACGCTCACGCCTTACCACTTTCTCGCCGCGCGCCTCTTCAATGCGGCCTGCGCGTGGGGGATTGTCGCGCTCGTTTTTGCCGTGTGCCACCGCCTGCTTGGGGCGTTCGACCCGTGGCGACGCCTGGCGCTGGCGTGCGGTTTCGCCGTGCTGGTGCTGTTCTCGACGCTCGCGCTTAAGACCAATGGGCGGACGTGGAATCATGATCCGGCGCTGCTGCTCGTGGTGATCGGTTTTCTCGCATACGTCATCGCTGCGCGCGGGGAGCGTGCGGGCGCGTGGATGTTCTTGAGCGGGCTTGCGGTGGGGCTGGCTGTGGGGACGCGGCTGACGTTCGCGCCGATCGTTGCGCCTTTCGGGCTCGCCGTGCTGTTGCTGCCGGGTGCGCCTTGGGCGCGTCGAGTGACGCTGGCGGCGATATTCACGCTTGGCGTTTTGATCGCCGTGCTTCCGGCGGTGTATTTTCTCGCGACTCAACCGGAGCCGTTTCTCTATGGAAATGTGGAGTCGCAGCGTCTGCGCCTCACGGACCCGACGGACGAGTGGGCGCGCAAGACCGCGACGATCTGGCGAAAGGTGCGCTTCTTCGCGAAGGTGGTGATGGTGAACGATGTGCCGCTCTTCCTGAGTTTCTTTGCGGTCGGCATTCCGGGTTTGGTCGCGCATTTCCGCCGCGCCTCCGGTCGAGAAAAGCAGCCGGTGTGGAGCGGCGCGCTCCTGCTGCTGCTGCTGATCCCATTCGTGTTTGCCGGCGCGCTGGCACCGACGCGATTCCAGCATCAGCATTACTACGCACTCGTGCCATTTGTGGTGATTTCCGCGTGCTTCGGCCTGAGCGAGGGGATGGCGAGGGCGCGGCAGGCGGGCGTCGTCATCGGTATCTTGGCGGGAGCGTCGGTGGTGCTCGGGTGGAATGAGGTGAGGGAATTCGCGGTGCCGCGCGAGTTTGAGCGATGGGTGCCGGTGAAGGCACATCGCATTGGTGAGGAGATCGCCCGACTTGCGAAGAATGGCAGGGTGCTGACGCTTGCTCCGATTTATCCGCTTGAGGGCGGGGCGAAGATTTACGACGAATTTGCGGTCGGACCCTTTGCCTACCGGCTCGCGCACCTGATGCCGGCTGAAAAGAGGAGGCGCGTCCGCGTTTGCGCGCCGGACGATCTGCCTGCGCTGCTCGATCGGGAGCCGCCGGACGCCATGCTGCTCGGTGCCGAGGAGGAGAAGATAGAGACCGCGCTCATCGAGCATGCGCGCTCAAAGGGTTTCACGAAGGTGAAGCAGTTTGGAAAACTCACGCTTTGGATCGCGCCATGACGGAAATGCCACAAGTGGATCCGCAGATCGGCCGGGGCCGGCCGCTGCTGCTCACAGGATGGGCGCTCGTACTTTTTGCGGTCACGCTCATGCTGCATGGGCGGTACAACGACTTCCCGTTTTTTTACCACCCTGACGAATGGGAAAAGGTGCATCAGGTGATGACCGGCGAATGGAATTTTCATCATCCGATGCTTTTGCTGACGACGACGAAATGCGTGATGGCGGCGCGGGGCGGGGGACTGAGCGAGCAGGATGTGGTGGAGGTCGGGCGCTGGGTGTCGGCGGGGTTTTCGGCGGCGGCGGTCGTGGCGCTTTCGCTGCTGGCGTTTGTCTGGCGGGGATGGGGCGCTGCCGTTGTGACCGGGCTGGCGCTCATGCTGCACCACCAGATTTTCGAGCTTTCGCACTATATGAAGGAGGACACGGCGCTGCTGATGGGTGTGGCGCTGACTTTTCTTGCGGCGTTTGTCTTTTGGCGGAAACCGGACCCTTGGCGGGCCGCGGTGCTCGGTGCGGCGGTGGCGCTCGCGATCTCGGGGAAATACATCGGCGCGTTTATGCTGGGCGCAGCTCTGCCGCTGCTATGGCTGGCGCCCGGCGCACGGTGGCGGTCGGCCGCTTGCTTCATTGCCGCGATGGGCTGCGTGCTGATCGTGGTAAATCTGCCGCTGCTGCTGAATCTCGACGCCTTCGAGAAGAGCCTGGGGCGGGAGATGAGCCTCGTGGTGCATGGCCAGCGCGGGGTCACGCGCAGCGTGCCGCACACGCAGTATTGGAATGTCTTTCGCGATAATTCGACGCCCGCGATTTGGTTGCTGCTGGCGTGTTTCCTCGCGGCGCGCTGGCGGGAGCGGCGCTCGGTGTCGCTGGCGGAGTGGCTCGTGATCGGGTTTCCGTTCGTTTACGCGCTGGCGCTGTCGTTTTCGCCGAAATCAAATGACCGCTACTTCCTGCCGGCGACCGCCGTTTTCACGCTGCTCGCCGGGCTGGGCGTGGCCGATGCCGCGAGGCTGGTGACGGGGCGGATGAGGCATGGTCTGGCGCTCGCGGCGTGCGGTGCATTGCTGGTTGTCAGCCAGGTGGTGGCGGCACCCGCGCCGTTGGATTGGCGGGTATTTCGCCAATATCTCGCGGCGTTTCAGCACGACGATAACAAGGAACTGATCGCGTGGGTGAGGGCAGAGCTGCCACCGGGTGCGGTGATCGCCAAAGACAGCCGCGTCGAGCTGCCCGATCCGGGGATTCCGGCAGATGCGTTCCGCTTCGGGGCGTTTTCGCAGACGATCATTGCGAAACGCTACGCGGCAGATTTGGGGACGTTGGATGTGCTGCGAGCGCGCGGGGTGACGCACGTCGCGGTTTCCGAGAGTGATTACGGGAGGTTTTTCCTGCGTAGCGTGCGTCCTCAGGCGGCCGAGGCGGAGGATTTTGCGCGCCGAAAATCCTTCTACGAAGATCTTTTCCAGCACGGAGTGCTGCTGTTTCGGCGCGAGCGGGGAACCGTCCTCTACCTGCACCCCGGAATCCGGCTTTACCGACTGCCACCGAAGGAGGGCTGACGCGTGCCTATGGCTTCCGCGGAGTGGCGGGCTGCGTGTCGGGTTGCTTCGCTTCCTTGTCAGCTGTGGGGACGCCGTTCGCAAATTCCGCTTTCAGTCTGGCGATGACTTCCTTCAAGAGCGGCCGCCGCTTTTCGTCCATGTCTCTGCGGAGTTGCTCCTCGATCTGGTGGCGTTCCTCGCCGTAGCGCTTGGTGAAATGTTCGCGCCTCTGAGCGTCGAGATCGAGTCCGGCCTCCTTGATGGCGGCGTCAATATCCTCGGCAATCTTTTTCCTGCGAAACGCGTCCCGATCCGCGAGCGCTTTCTTTTCCTCGGGGGAGAGATTGCTCCAGCGCTGAAGATTTTCCTGGAAACGTTTCCGCTGCTCCGGCGTGAGCGCGTCGATGGATTTCCGCACATTTTCAAATCTTTCTGACTCCGGCCGGACGCCCCCTGAATGGCGGGCCTCTGGACCACTGCCGAACCAACCGTGTCGTTTGGAGGGCGGCTGAGAAGGAGGCGCCTGCGTATCCGAAGGGGCCTGAGCAGGGCTTTTCGACACGATCGCTGCGGCGAGCGCACAGCTAGCGAGGAGTCCGACTAATTTTCCAGCCATACCGAATTCTCCTCCGATTCCAGCAGTTCGTCGAGGTGGTTTATTACTTGGTAATCAGGGCTTTGAGATACTTGTTCCGCAAGAAGCATGGTTGCTGTGTCGGGGTCATCCGTCTGCGGGGATAGAGCAAGCCATGCGATTGCGGCCACGCAAGTGCTGACCGCCGTGAGTCGCCGGTGCAGGCGAAGCCACGCGAATACGCCTGGGCGTTCCTGGGTTTCCCTGCGGATCGCACGAAGAACGTTCCGCGAGAAAAACGGTGATCCGACGGGCGTCTTTGCCCGACCCAAGAACTGCCAGAGATCGTCGTGTTCTTCGTTGTTCATGGCTGGGCGATTAACGCTAGTTCCGCGCGGAAGTTGCGGACTTTATGAATCGCCGCCCGGGCTGTGCAAGGCGTTCCCCTGTCCTCAGCTCTCGTGCGCTTCCAGGAAGCCCTCAAGCTGCCGGATGCGCGTCGGGTGGCGCATTTTTCGCAACGCCTTGGCCTCGATCTGCCGGATGCGTTCGCGGGTGACCTTGAACTGCCGCCCGACTTCTTCCAGCGTCCGGCTATAGCCATCGACCAGTCCGAAACGTTGCTCCAGCACCTGACGCTCGCGCTCTGTGAGCGTTTCGAGGACGTCCTTGATCTTCTCCTTGAGGAGGACGATCGCCGTCATGTCGCTGGGGTTTTCCGCGCCCTTGTCCTCGATGAAGTCTCCGAAGCTTGTGTCGTCGCTTTCGCCGACTGGCGACTGTAGCGATATGGGCTGCTGCGCCATTTTCAAAACGGCGCGAACGCGCTCGACGGGGAGTTGGATTTCGTCGGCGACCTCCTCGGGGGTGGGTTCGCGACCGTAATCCTGCACGAGCTGTTTCTGCACCCGCATGAGCTTGTTGATCGTCTCGATCATGTGCACCGGAATGCGGATGGTGCGGGCTTGGTCGGCGATGCTGCGGGTGATCGCCTGGCGGATCCACCACGTGGCGTAGGTCGAAAACTTGTAACCGCGCCGGTATTCGAATTTCTCGACCGCTTTCATCAGACCCATGTTGCCTTCCTGAATGAGGTCGAGGAATGACAGGCCGCGGTTGGTGTATTTCTTCGCGATGGAAATGACGAGGCGCAGGTTTGCCTCCACCATCTCGGTCTTGGCCTTGAGCGCCTTTTTCAGCCAGACCTTGAGCTCCTGATATTCCGCGAGGAATTCATCCGGACTCATCCACATCCGCATCTGCTGTTCCTTCAGTTTGGCGGCGTAATCGATTGCGGTGGCGTGCTGAGCGCCTTTCGCGGGTTTCTTCGGCTTGTGCAGTTCGCCGGTCCACTGCGTGACCAGGCGGTGTGCTTCGTCCGCGAGATGCACGAATTCCTCGGTGACCTTCTGCTTGAAGAAAAACTTCGGGTAGATCTTCTGAATCCCCTCATGGGCCTTCTTGAAGTCGTGGAAGGATTTGGTCTCGTGGTTCTTGCCGCCGTGGGCGACGTAGTGCCGGTAGGTGGTCGCGCAGCTGGCCGTCAACTGTTCGAGCTGATGGCAGAGCTTCGGCAGGTGCTTCATGTAGCGCTCGCGGCTCTCGATTTTCTTGTCGAGGATCACGCGGTCGAAACGCTCGCGTCCTTCCTGCAGTTTCGCCGCCAGATCGAGGTAAGCGCGGGCACTGAAACCGAAATGGTTGATGTACCTCTGGACGTTGATTTCCGCGTCCTCGATGCGCTTGGAAATCTCCACCTCCTGTTCGCGGGTGAGGAGCGGCACCTGCCCCATCTGCTTCAGATACATCCGTACCGGGTCGTCGAGGATATCTAGTTTGGCCTCGGGCTTTTCCTCCTCTTCCTCTGCGTCCTCCGCCTTTTTTCCGTCCTTGAAGCGGTCCACATCCGACGCCTCGATGATTTCGATCTCCATGCTGCGCAGGCGCCCCATGATCGTCTCCATCTCATCGGGATCGTTGACGTTGTCAGGCAGCGCCTCGTTGAGATCGTCGAAAGTAAGATACCCCTGTTCCTTCGCGAGTTTGATCAGCTCCCGCAGCTTTTCCTGCACGTCCGGCTGGTCGATCACACTGATCGTCACCGGTGCAGGGCGGATCATCTTTTCATTCTTTTCCGGCTTCGCTGCATTGGTGGGCTTTTCAGCCTTGGCGACTTTCGCGACATTCGCGGGCTTGGAAACCTTCGCAATCGCGATTTTTTCCGACGTCGGCTGCTCCTTTGGGCGCGAGGTGCTTTGTGACTTCGCGACTGTCTTGCCGTTTTTCGAATTCGCCACCGTGTCCTTCGCTGCGCGCTTGCTGACTGATTTGGACGATTTCTCGGCTGGCTTTGTCGTTTTCCTGAGTTTTGCCCTGACAACTTTTGCGGCTTTTTTTGGCTTTATCTTCGGCTTCGGCTTCGGCTTCTTTGCTGTGACTTTAGAGGGTTTGGGAGCGGCTTTCTTAGTGTGTTTTGGCATACCCGAGCAGTTGGAGAAGACTATTGTCCCCGCCGCTAGGAACGCATTCGCATTCAGAGGGGCGGGGACAAAGGCCGCGCAACATCATTGAGTCGTTTTTGGAGGTCAAGGACTTCTTTCTGCAACTTTGAAACCTCTGACAGTTCTAGATTTGGCGTCCGCAAACGCGCTTGGACGGCTTCGCTCCGACGCCGGATCTGCCTCCTCTCCAGCTCCCGCCAGCAGTCGTTTGCCACCGCGACTGGGTGGGCAGGGGGCGGGTCTTCGAGCAGTCCGGAGACCGCGGACTCTTCGGCTGCGGTGAGTGTGGTGAGAAGAGCGTGGATGGACGCGGGGCTGCCAGGTTCCAGGTCGGCGGAGAGGATTTTCACGAGGAGCACCGCGTCTGGGTCATCCGCAAAGACCCGCTGCCACGGTTCCGCCAGGATCCACGCCCGGGCCGCGGCATCGTGCAGGGCGGCCAGTGCGAGCAGTCGGGCGGTGGGTTCGAGCGCCACCGCCGGCTCGTCGGTGATCTCCGCGGGCTCCGACTCATCGGCGGGCTTGGCCGTGCGGAGCTTCAGCAGCCTTGCGAATTCCCCCAGCGAAATCTCCAGCCGCAGGCAGACCCGGTTCATCACCGTCTCCCGCAGCACGGCATCACTGATCAGGCTGATCGACTCCGCCATCTTCCGCGCGGCCTGCATCTTGCCCCGAGGCGTCACGAAGTCCTCCCGCCGCGCCAGCCGGTCGAGCTGGAAATCAAAAAAATCCTTCGCCGCCTCGATGCGCTCCATGAACGCCGCCGCCCCTTTCCCGCGGATCATCGAGTCCGGATCCTCCCCCGGCGGCATCTCCACCACGCGCACCGCCACATTCGCAAACAGCAGCGCCGCCAGCGACCGCTCCGCCGCCTTTTCCCCCGCCGCATCCGCATCGAAGCACAGCACCACCTCGCCGAGCCCATCCGCGAAGCACTGCTTGATCTTCCGCGCCTGCCGGTCCGTGAACGCCGTCCCCTGCGGCGCCACCACATTCTCCACGCCAGCCTCGAACGCCGTGATCAAATCGAGCTGCCCCTCCAGCACCACCGCCGAGCCGCTCTTGATGATCGCCCGCTTCGACTTGTGCAGCCCGAAAAGCACCTCGCCCTTCTTGAAAAGCATCGTCTCCGGCGAGTTCACGTATTTTGCGCCCTTCGCCTCCGCGTCCAGCACGCGTCCGCTGAAAGCGATCACATTCCCCGTGTCGTCGCAGATCGGAAACATCACGCGCGCCCGGAAGCGGTCGTAGAACTCCCCGCGCGGCTGCTCCTCCTCGCGCAGCTTCACCAGCCCGCTCGCGATCAGCTCCTCGTCGGAAAACCCCTGACTGTGCCCGAATTCGCGCATCGCATCCCAGCCGTCCGGCGCGTAACCGAGCTGCCACGACTTCGCCACCCCGCCTCCGATCCCGCGCCCCTTCAAATAGTCCCGCGCGATCTGCGCCGACGGTTGCTTCATGAGCTGCCGGTGAAAAAAACCCGCCGCTTCCGCGTGCAGCGCCAGCAGCCGGCGGCGCATCGTGAACCGCGCCGTATCCTCCGCGCTCATCTCCGACTCCACGAGCCGGATGCCCGCCCGCTCCGCCAGCTTCTTCGCCGCCGA
>JANOBH010000221.1:0-14417 GCA_031411535.1 Chthoniobacter sp.
CCCGCCGACGAGCAGCCGCCAGTTCGCATTGCGCGCGCCGTAGGTGCCGGCGGCGATTTTCCGGCGCGCGAGCGCGGCGAGGCGGCGGTTGTAGAAGGACATGAACGCCGCGACCACGCGCCCCGGTTTTCCGTCGAAGGGCAGGAAGTCGAACTGCGTCGCGGGATCGGAGTACACCTGCCGCACCGGCCCGAGGTGGTAGAGCGCGATGTCGAGGAGGAAGGCCGCGGCCATCAGCTCCGCGTCGCCCATGTAGTAATACTTGTCGCGGTAGATGGCGTCGAACCACGCCCGGTAGCAGAACGAAAACCGCGCATTGTATTTCTCCGCGCATGCCATCGTGTCCTCGCCGTCGAGCGAGCGCGCGACCATGGACTGAGCGCCGTGCGCCGTGAATGCGCAGAAATCCAGGCCGGGGCTGTAGAGCGGATCGATGAACCCCGCCGCGTCGCCCACGATCGCCCAGCCGTCGCCCATCACGCGCTCGCTGACATACGGCAGCGCGGAAAATGCGCGCTGGTCTCCCGCCATCGCTTTCGCGCTCCCGAGGATCTCGCGGCCGACGGGATGCGTCTGAAAATGTGAGCCCAGCCGCTCGCCGATCGTCGCGCCCGCCGGCGGCGTGAAGAGCCGCGAGTCATAGACGAGCCCGATGCTGTAGTCGCCGCCTTTCAGCGGGATGATCCACGTCCACCAGCCCAGCCCCATGAGGTGATTCGTCGCCCACGAGCGGCTCGTGCCCACGGCGTTTGCCCAGCACGGATGCTTCGCCCGCAGCTCCGCCCCGTCCCAGTCGCGCACGCCTGTGAAGCGCGCCCACAGCGCATTCACCGGATGCTCCGTCATCGGCCGCAGCAGCTCCAGCTTGCGTGCGATCACCGCCGCCCGCCCGCTCGCATCCACCACCCATTTCGCCCGAACCTCCCGCGTCTCCTCGCCCACGCGCACGCTCAGCACATTACGCCCCGCGCCCGCCAGCTCCAGCCCCGAGATCTTCGCCGGACGCCACAGCTCGCAGCCTTCCGCGACCGCGAGCGAAAGCAGATGCTCGTCCAGCGTCGCGCGGTCCACCTGGAAGCCGGAGAGCCGCGAATTGTAGCGCGCGCCGATCTCGGTGCAGGCATCGAAATCCTCCTCCGGCGTCCGCGCAAACCACATCCGCAGCCCCTGCTTCGCGAGCTGGTGGTGCCCGAGCCACGTCGAAATCCCGAGCACCTTCGTGAGAAAGCACGAGCTCACTTCCGTCGTTGATTCGCCCACCTTGCGGTCGAATTCCGCCGCTTTCTCGATGATCAGCACGCGCGTCGCCGGACGCCGCCGCTTCAGCAGCAGCGCCGCGGAAGCACCCGAAAAAGCGCCGCCGATCACGACCGCGTCGTAGGAGAAATCCATGCGAGAGCGTTACTATCCGAAGCCCGCGCCGGGCGCAAAAAATTCCCCTGAAAAAACATTTGCCGCCCCCCGGCCGCGACACTACTCTCCCGCCCTCCTTTCAAGGAGTCTTAGCTCAATTGGTTAGAGCGCCGCCCTGTCACGGCGGAGGTTGCGGGTTCGAGTCCCGTAGACTCCGCTCCATTTTCCTCTGTAAAATGGAGTGTCCCGCATCAGGCACCAGCTCTGCATTGCAGGCTCGTCGCGCCCTTGCCTGCGTCCGAAGTTTATGCACGATCCGGTGTGGCGCGCGTCGGGAGGGCGAAGTCCGATTCATTCACAACCACGCGGGCGGAAGCATCCGATTTTCAGCCAACTCACCGATGAACCCTATGAATGGATCGCGACCGCTCCGGACTTCACCTCAACGTGCGGGCAGGTTATCCGCAGCGTGGATTTCTCCCCGCTCGGCTTTGCTCCGGACTTCACCTCAACGTGCGGGCAGGTTATCCCGAACTTCACGCGCGGCGTTTGTATGCGTGATCGGCGGCGGGCTCGTCATTCTCTCCCTTTCCAGCTGTAAGAAGAACACGCCCGCCGCGGCGACGGGGCCGCTGCCGGTCAATGTCATCACCGCGGTGGAAAAGGAGGTCACTGAGTGGGATGAATTCACGGGGCGGATTGAGGCGGTGGAGTCGGTGGAAATCCGCGCGCGCGTGAGCGGCTACCTCGAAGCGATCAAGTTCAAGGAGGGCGCGATGGTCAAGGCGGGCGATCCGCTCTTCGTCATCGATCCGCGTCCTTACCAGGCTGACATCGATCGTGCGACCGCCGAGGTCGAGCGTGCGGAGGCGCAGATGAAACTCGCGCAGATCGACTACGACCGGGCGAAGGATTTGCGGGAGAAAAAAGTCACATCGCCGGAGGAGTTCGACCAGAAGGCGGCGGCGATGCAGCAGGCGGAAGCCGCCGTGCGCTCGGCGAAGGCGGCGAAGGACATCGCGGCGCTGAATATGGATTTCACGCAGATCAAATCGCCCATCGACGGACGGGTGAGCGATGCGCGCGTGACCGTGGGAAACCTGATCCAGGCAGGAACGGGCGCGGACAGCGTGCTCACGACGGTCGTCTCGACCGACCCGCTCTACGTCTATGTCGATGCCGATGAAAACAGCGTGCTCAAGTTCATCAAAGCGCACGCGGCGGGAACCCGGAAGAGCCTGCGCGAGGCGACGATCCCCGCGTATGTGCAGCTCGCCAACGAGGAGGGCTTCCCCCACGAGGGCGTGCTCGATTTCGCCGACAACCGCATCGACCCCGCCACTGGAACGCTCCGCGTCCGCGCCGTGCTCAAGGCGTGGGACGATTTGCTGACGCCCGGCTTTTTCGTCCGAATGCGCGTCCCCGCCGGCCCGAAAATCACGGCCACGCTGATCCCGGACAAAGTGATCAGCTCCCAGCAAGGTCTGAAGTTCGTCTTCGTCGTGAAGCCGGGCAAAACAATCGAGCGACGCAACATCGAAACGGGCGCGATTTTTGAGGGACTGCGGATCGTGCGCTTGGGATTGAAAGAGGGCGATCAGGTCGTCTCCACGCGCCTCCAAATGCTCCAGCCTGGAATGCCGGTGGCGCCGATTCCCGAAGCGCCAACGCCGGACGCAGCGAAACCGGCCGACGCGAAGTAACGCGGCGTAACGCATGAAATTCGCCCACTTTTTCATCGACCGGCCAATCTTTGCCGGGGTCATCAGCATCGTTATCACGGTCGTCGGGGCCATCGCCCTTGCGACGCTGCCGGTGGCGCAATACCCGGACGTCGCGCCGCCCACGATCCAGGTCACCGCAAACTATCCGGGCGGCAACGCGAAGGTCGTCGCGGAGACCGTCGCCACGCCGATCGAGCAGCAGATCAATGGCGTCGAGAAAATGCTCTACATGACCTCGCAGAGCACGAGCGACGGCAACCTGATGATCAACGTCACCTTCAAGCTCGGCACCGATCTCGATGCCGCGCAGGTGCTCGTGCAAAACCGCGTGGCCATCGCCATGCCCACACTCCCGCAGGAGGTGCAGCGCGGCGGCGTCACGACCAAGAAGCAGTCGCCGGACATCACGATGGTCGTGCATCTGTTTTCGCCGGACAACACGCTCGATTCCGTCTTCACGAGCAACTACGCGCTGCTCCAGGTCCGCGACGAACTCGCGCGGCTCGACGGCGTGGGCGACATCAATGTCTTCGGCGCCCGCGAATACTCGATGCGCATCTGGCTCGATCCCGAGAAGGTCGCGTCGCGCGGGCTCACGGCGCAGGACGTGGTGCAGGCGATCCGCGAGCAGAATGTGCAGGTCGCCGCGGGCATCGTCGGCGCGCAGCCGGTGCCGAAAGGCGCGACCGCTTTCCAATACACCGTGAGCACTCAGGGCCGGCTCGCGGATGAAAAGGAGTTCGAGAACATCGTGGTGAAGACCGGCGCGGAAGGCCGCGTCACCCGCGTGCGCGACGTGGCGCGGGTCGAGCTCGCCGCGCGCGACTACACCGCGAACAGCCAGCTCAACGGCCAGCCCGCGACCGCCATCGGCGTCTTCCAGCGACCCGGCTCGAACGCGCTCGCCACCTCCGACGCCGTGCGCGCGAAGATGGAAGAGCTGAAGCTGCGGTTCCCCGCCGGGCTCGACTACACCATCGCCTACGACCCGACCTCCTCGGTTCGCGAATCCATTCACGAAGTGGAGAAGACGCTCTTCGAGGCGATCATCCTCGTCGTCATCGTGGTGCTCGTTTTCCTCCAAAACTGGCGCGCGAGCCTTATCCCGCTCATCGCCATCCCGGTCTCGCTCATCGGCACGTTCGCCGCGATGCAGCTCTTCGGATTCTCGCTGAACAATCTCTCGCTCTTCGGCCTCGTCCTCGCGATCGGCATCGTGGTGGATGACGCCATTGTGGTGGTGGAAAACATCGAGCATCACATCGCGCGCGGCCTTTCACCGCGCGACGCCGCGCGCAAGGCGATGGACGAAGTCAGCGGTGCCGTCGTCGCGGTCGCGCTCGTGCTCGCCGCGGTCTTCATCCCGACGGCGTTCATGACCGGCATCACCGGGCAGTTCTTCCGGCAGTTCGCGCTGACCATCGCCGTCTCCACCGCGATCTCCGCGCTCAACTCGCTCACGCTTTCACCCGCGCTCGGCGCGATCCTGCTGAAAGCTCCCGACGCGAAGAAGGACTGGTTTCAAAAGCTGCTCGACGGTGCGCTCGGCTGGTTCTTCCGCGGCTTCAACAGCGTCTTCGCCTGGAGCACGAATGCCTACGGCAAAACGGTTGGCCGGCTCACGCGCCTCGCCGCCCTCGTGCTCCTCGTCTATGCCGGGTTGCTCGCGCTCACCGCGCTTGGTTTCAAGGTCGTGCCCGGCGGATTTCTCCCCACGCAGGATCGCGGCTACGTCGTCAGTTTCTGCCAGCTTCCCGATGCAGCGTCGCTCGATCGCACGCAGGAGGTCATCGACAAGATGGGCAGGATCGGCCGCGAAACTCCGGGCGTGCTCGCGAGCATGGAGATCGCTGGCTTCAACCTCTTCGGCGGCTTTCAGTCGAACACGGGCGCGGTCTTCTTCACCTTCAAGGAGTTCAACGAGCGCACGTCAGCCGACGAAAGCATGGGTGCGATCCTCGGCAAGTTGAACGCCCGCTTTCGCGCAGAGATTCCGGAAGCATTCACCGGAGTTTTCCCGCCGCCGCCCGTCGCGGGCATCGGCAATGCCGGCGGCTTTAAAATGTATATTCAGGACCGCGGCAGTGCCGGCCTCGATGAGCTGCAAAGTCAGGCCTTCAACCTCATGATGAAGGCCAACGGGACGCCCGGCCTCGCCGGCAATCTCACAACCTTCCGCGCCAATGTTCCGCAACTCTGGCTCGAAGTGGACCGCGTCAAAGCGAAGAGCATGAACGTCCCGCTCGATAACATCTTCGGCACGCTCCAGACCTATCTCGGCTCCAGCTACGTGAACGACCTCAGCCTCTACGGCCGCACCTACCGCGTCATGGCGCAGGCCGACGCGCAGTTCCGCCTCGGCCCCGATGACATCCGCCATCTTAAGACGCGCAACGCCGCGGGCGGCATGGTCCCGCTCGGCTCCGTCGCCACCGTGCATGAGGTCAGCGGCGCGGACAAAGTCGTGCACTACAATCTCTTCCCCGCCGCCGACTTCAGCGGCGCACCAGCCCCGGGATTCAGCACCGGTCAGGCTTTGGAGGCAGTCGAGAAGCTCGCGAAAGAGAATCTGCCCACCAGTTTCACCACCGAATGGACCGAGATGGCCCTCCAGGAAAAGCTCGCCGGCAACAGCGCTCTCTACATTTTCCCGCTCTGCGTGCTGCTCGTCTTCCTCGTCCTCGCCGCGCAGTACGAAAGCTGGGCGCTGCCGCTCGCCATCATCCTCATCGTGCCGATGTGCCTGCTCAGCGCCATCGGCGGCGTGTGGCTGCGCGACATGGACAACAACGTCTTCACGCAAATCGGCTTCGTCGTCCTCGTCGGCCTCGCGTGCAAGAACGCCATCCTCATCGTCGAGTTCGCCAAACAGATCCAGGACCGCGACGGCAAGAACCGCTTCGACGCCGCTGTGGAAGCGTGCCGCCTCCGCCTGCGCCCGATCCTAATGACCAGCTTCGCCTTCATCCTCGGCGTCCTCCCGCTGGTCATTGGCAAAGGCGCCGGAGCCGAAATGCGCCAGGCCCTCGGAACCGCCGTCTTCTTCGGCATGCTCGGCGTCACCGCGTTCGGCCTCTTCCTCACGCCCGTCTTCTACGTCGTCATCATGCGGTTTAAGGAGGCCAATGCTCCGCTCCGGCCGGAGCGAGCGCTGCCGCCGCACGCGTGAATTCGGAGTCCGCGCAGATCGGCGGGAACTCCAGTTGCACCGGGACGCCATTGCCGAAAACGCCGGCGGGATTCCCCGCTACTGCGGGCCGTCGAGGACGCAGCGGAATCCGTAGATGAGCCCGCGGGTGTCCGGGAGCGCGTTGTTCCGATACGAGGAGGAGAGTTCGCCGGGACGGTCATCGGCCCACGAGCCGCCGCGGGAGACGCGGCGGGTGCCCCGGGGGCTGTAGGTGTCCTCGCACCACTGCCAGACATTGCCGGCCATGTCGAAAAGACCGTGGCGGTTTGCAGCGAAGCTCCCCACCGGGGCCGTGTGCGGGAAGCCGTCGGTGTAGCCGGGAATGATGCGCGCTCCCTTACCCTTGGCCGAAGTGTCGGCGAAATTGCCGGCCCCTTTTGGCGGCGGCCACGCCGCGCCCCACGGGTAGATGTCCTTGATCCCGCTGTCGCGGCCTTCGGGAGTGCGGCCTTTCTCCGCCGGCAGTCCCACCGCCATGCTCCATTCGAGGTCGGTCGGCAGGCGGTAGCTCCGGCCCTTGGCGAGGGCGCCTTCGCCGATTTCCTTTTTCGTCAGCCAGTCGCAAAAGGCCTTCGCGTCATGCCACGAGACCTGCAGCACCGGATGCTCGCCGGTGTCTTCGTAGAGGGCTCGCGTCCGCGGGTTGCCGGTGGCCGTGCAAAAGGCTTCGTAGTCTTTCACCCTGGTGGTCCAGATGCAGAACAGCACATCGCCGACCGGGACGAATTTCATGCCGAGACTGTTCGTCCACGGTTCGCCGGCCGCGGAGTGCGCGCGCGGCGTTTCCGTTTCCACGGCGGCGGGTGGGGGAATGGGCGCGGCTGTCTCGGGCACGGTGGGTGACGGTGCTGGCGGGGGCGGTGGACGCGGCGCCGTGACCATGACGGTCTTCGTTTCGGCCGGGATTGCGGGAGGAAGCGGCTGGGCGACTGCGGGTGGCTCAGTCGGCGGCACCACCGCTGCGGCTGGCGGCGTCATCACTTCCGCTGCGACCGGTTTCACCGCGGCAGGTGGCGCGACCGCGGCGATCTCCGCAGGCAGCGCGGGCTGCATCTCCGCGATCACCGGCAGCGGGGCCGGCTTCGGAGGCTCGGCGGGAGGCGGCGGAGCGACCTGGAGCGTGACTGGCGGCGGCTCGGCAGGCGCCGGGGGCGGTGCGGATTCGGCGCTCAGCGCCGGCGCCTGCGTCCGCGCAGGCTGCTGGAGGAAATGCGCGGCCCCGAAACCGGCGGCGATGACCAGCACGGCAGCGGCGGCGAGGGTCGGCAGCTTCGCCGGGAGCCATCGTGATCCTCCCGACGTGGAGCGGGCGAGGAGCGCGGCGAGGTCGTCGTGAAACTCCTGGGCCGTCGCGTAGCGCTTCGCGGGATTCGGCGCGCACGCTTTGGCGACGATCCGCTTCCAGTGCGCGACCATCGCCTTGTCCGGCGCTGCGCCGGGGTGGCGGCCCGCGTTTGGAGAATCAGCGACCTCATTTCCCGCGCTGATCTCCGCCAGGACTCTGCCGAGGCTGTAGATGTCGGCCTGCGGGTTCCCGGCTCCCTCGGGGGCCGCATAGCTGTCCGCGGCGACCGGCCCGGCATTGCCGGATAGCGCTTCAAAATCCGGTTCCCGCAGCTTCGGGTCGCCATTCACGAAAAGGATGCGCGCCGGACGGATCGAGCCATGGATGCGGCCCAGCCGGTGCAGCGTCTCGAGCCCGGCCGTGAGATAGATGCCGATGCGCACGCACTCGTCGGCGGGGATCGCGCCGCTGCGGGCGAGCGCCGCCTTGAGCGAGCGGGGACGGTAGCTCTCGATGGCGGACTCCGGACTGCCGGGATCCAGCGGTCGCCGCATCGGAAGGTCGTCACCCAGCGGTGTGATGTAAAAAAGGAACCCGTCGGCGCGCGCGCTCTGGAGGATCTCGACGCTGTTTCCATCGGCGCGGGACGCCGGCTCATGGGCGCGCACAGCCCGGAGCATCTGGGAAAAAGCCTCATCGTCCGCGAATCCCGCGCGATAGATCACGCGCACCGCCAACAGCCGGCGACCCGGCTTGCGCGCGATCCAAGTCTCGCCGTGCGTGTCGCGCCCGAGGAGCCACAGCAGTTCGTAGCCTGGGATTTCCGGCGTCCGCGAGCCGGCCTCCGCGGTCTCGGCAGCGGCGCGATCAGGTTCGGGGGAGAGATCCGGCTCGGGGGAGGGATCCGCCGCTGCGAGCTCTGCGGGCGATGCGGGCGATGCGGGCGGCTGGGCGGCGCCGGCCGCTTCAGCCAGTTCCATTTGAGCGGGCATTGACGGTTCCTTCTGCGGTCCGCTCGGACGGTTTCGTGAGGGATTTTGCTTTTTCACAGGACGGGTGGTGGTTTGGAGCGTGCGGTTTCTCGATGCCGGGAAAGGGAGTCTCCACTATCCGCTGCCTTGCGGGTCAAGCACGGCGTTTTGGAAGCGCGCGTCGCGCGCTCACCTTGTGTTTCGCGCGGGGACTTTCGCGTGTAGCGTCGCGGCCCGATTTTCTGCGCATGTCCACGATCCGTTATCCAGCCGATCTCCCGATCACCGCGCGGCGCGACGAAATTGTCGCCGCCCTGCGCGCGCATCAGGTCCTGGTCGTGGCGGGGGAGACCGGGTCGGGAAAGACCACGCAGCTCCCGAAGATGTGCGTGGATGCCGGGCTCGCGGACCGCGGGCGGATCGGCTGCACGCAGCCGCGCCGGGTCGCGGCGCTGAGCGTTTCGCGCCGCGTGGCGGAGGAGCTGGGCGTCACATGGGGCCGCGAGGTCGGCTGCAAGATGCGCTTCAACGACGACACCGGGCGCGACACGCGGATCAAGTTCATGACCGACGGCATCCTGCTCGCCGAGATCCAGTCCGACCCGCTGCTGCGCGCCTACTCCGCGCTCATTCTGGATGAGGCGCATGAGCGCTCGCTGAACATCGACTTTCTCCTCGGCTACCTGCAGGGGTTGCTGCGCAAACGCGGCGACCTGAAGCTCATCATCACCTCGGCGACGATCGACACGGAGGCATTTTCCAAGGCGTTTGGCAGCGCGCCGATCATCGAGGTCTCCGGCCGGCTCTGGCCGGTGGAAATCCGCTACGCGCCGATCGAAAGCCACGCGCGCCACGACGAGGACGCGGACGAGCTCAGCCACATCGAGGCTGCCGTGCGCGCGACCGAGGACGCGCTGATCGAGTCCGATGCGGGCGACGTGCTCGTCTTCATGCCGACCGAGCGCGACATCCGCGACACGCGCGAACTGCTCGAAGGCAGCCTCGGCGCGGGCACGGAGGTCATCGGGCTTTTCGGGCGCATGCCCGCCGCCGAGCAGCAGCGCATCTTCGCACCCGGTCCGCGACGCCGCGTGATCGTGGCCACGAACATCGCGGAGACCTCCATCACGCTGCCGCGCATCCGCTACGTCATCGACGCCGGGCTTTCGCGCATGAGCCGCTACAATCCGCGCACGCGCACCAAGCGCCTGCCGGTCGAGGACGTCTCCCAAAGCAGCGCGAACCAGCGCGCGGGCCGCGCGGGCCGCGTGCAGGACGGCACCTGCATCCGGCTTTACGCGCAGGACGATTTTGAAAAGCGCCCGCGTTTCACCCAGCCGGAAATCCAGCGCGCGAATCTCGCCGAGGTCATCCTGCGCATGAAGGCATTCCGGCTCGGCGACATCGAGACCTTCCCCTTTCTCAATCCGCCGGTCTCCGCCGCCGTCCGCGCCGGCTACCAGCTCCTGCACGAGCTTGGCGCGCTCAGCGACGCCAACGAACTCACGCCCCTCGGCCACGAGATCGCGCGGCTGCCCATCGATCCCACGCTCGGCCGCATGCTGCTCCAGGCGAGGGAGGAAAAGGCGCTGCCCGAAATGCTCGTCATCGCCGCCGGCCTGAGCGTGCCCGACCCGCGCGAGCGCCCGGAGGATGCGAAGGAAGCCGCCGCCGCCGCGCACCGCGCGTTCAGCGATCCCGACTCGGATTTTCTCTCGCTGCTGAATATCTGGCGCGCATCGCCGGAATCCGAAACGAAGGGCAGCGGCAATGCGCTCCGCCGCTTCTGCAAGGCGAACTTCCTCTCCCAATCGCGCATGCGCGAGTGGCGCGACATCCACCGCCAGCTCGCGGATGCGGTGGAAGAGGACGCGCCCGCTGCAAAGAGCGTGTCAAAAAAAGAAATCCGTCATCCTGAGCGAAATGCCGGGAGCCTAAGCGACCAGAATGCAGTCGAAGGTCCCCGGCGGTTCGAGCAAGCGCGGACCGTAACGAACCGCCGGGGTCCTTCGACTGCGTTACACTCCGCTCAGGATGACAGGCGTGTTTCTGAGGCCAGCTACCCCGCGATCCACCGCTCCATCCTCGCGGGCCTCCTCGGGCAGATCGCGCTTCGGCAGGAGCGGAATACCTACAAGGCGTCGGGCGACCGGCTGACCACGCTTTTCCCCGGCTCCAATCTCTACGAACGCCGCGAAAAGGCTCGCAAAGGCGCCGCCGCCGCGAAGCCTGACGACAAGAGCCGCCAACCGCTTTGGATCGTAGCCGGCGAGATTGTCGAGACGTCGCAGCTCTTTGCGCGCACCGCCGCGGGGATCAATCCGGAGTGGGTCATCGAGCTCGGCGCGCACCTTTGCAATTACCGCCACACCGAGCCGCACTGGAGCGCGAAAGCCGGGCGCGTCCTCGTGCTCGAGCGGGTGCTTGTGAGCGGGCTGGAGATCGCGCGGCGGCTGGTGGACTACGGGCGGATCGATCCCGTGCATGCGACGGAGCTTTTCATCCGCGGCGCGCTCGTCGGCGAGGAGGCGCGGCTGCCGCACCGGTTCTTTGTCGAAAATGGGAAGGTGCGCGACAAGATCGAGACGGCGCTCACCCGCGTGCGCAGCCGGCGGGCGCACGATCTGGAGGAATCTCTGTATCAGTTCTACGCCGCGCGCATCACCGGCGTCTCCTCGGTGCACGACCTGAACAAGCTCGTCCGCGAACGCATCACACGTGAGCCGGATTTCCTCTGCGCGACCGAGGCCGACCTCATCGGCGAAGACGACGCCACCTACGATCGCGCACTTTTCCCCGACCACATCGCGCTCGGCAATACTGCGCTGCCCGTGACCTACGCCTACACGCCCGGCGACGACGCCGATGGCGTGACCGTGCGCGTGCCGCTGCCCGTCGCCGCGCAGCTCACCACCGGCCAGCTCCAGTGGATGGTCCCCGGCCTGCGCGAAGAGCAGATCGGCGTGCTCCTCCGCGCGCTGCCGAAAAGCGTGCGCAAGCCGCTCATGCCGCTGGAACCGAAGATCCGCGAGATCGCCGCCGGCTTTCAGCCGGGCCGCGAGGACTTTCTGACCGCGCTCGCGGAGTTCCTTTCGCGAAAGTATCGCGTCCCCGTGCGTGCCGCGGACTGGCCGGCGCAAAGCCTGCCCGCGCATCTCCAGCCGCGCGTCGAGGTCGTGGACGGCAGGAACAAAACCGTGGCCGCGGGCCGCGATCTCGCGGCGATCCATGTGCAGGTGGAGAGCCGCGACGTGCGCTCGGACGCGTGGGAAAAGGCCGCGCGCCACTGGGAGCGGCGCGCGGTCGCCGAGTGGTCCTTCGGCGACCTGCCGGAGTCCGTCGTCGTCGAGGAAGTGGGCGGTGCGCCGCTGCTCGCGTATCCCGGCCTCGCTGCGCGCGAGACCGAGGTGGACGTGCGCCTTTTCCGCAAGCGCGACGAAGCCGGGGCCGCCTCGCGTGCGGGCATGCAGCGGCTGGGCGAACTCGTGCTCGCGCGCGAGCTCGCGTGGCTCTGGAAGGAACTCGGCGGCCTCGCGCGGCACCTCCCGGGCGCTCAGAAAAAGGCGGCGGGCTTTCACGATGCGCTTCAGCAGATGGGCGCGAAACTTCAGGCGCCAACCGCGCCTTTCGCCACGCCGGAGCTGCTGCAAAAAACCGGGTGCCAAAACCTGATCACCCACGCGCTCCAGCTTTCGCCGGTCTTCCCGCTCACCGGGGCGCGCTTCGCGGCCATGATCGAATCCGCCCGCCGTGAACTTCCCGCGCTCGCGCACCAGCTCGGCGAATGGACGCGGCAGATCCTCGATCTCCGGCAAAAAGTCCTCGCCTCGCCGAAGCGCTACACGGGCATTGAGCATGACGTGCAGCGCCTCGTGCCCGGCGACTTCCTCGCCCGCACGCCGTTCGCGCAGTTGCCGCATCTCCACCGCTACCTCCGCGCCATCCAGATCCGTGCCGAGCGCGCTGCGGTTAGCCCCGCGAAAGACACCGAGAAGGCGAAGCAGCTCGCGCCTTTCGCCCAATGGGAAGGCCGCGTGCCCGAGCCGCAGCGCGAGGCATTCCGCTGGATGCTGGAGGAATTCCGCGTCTCGCTCTTCGCGCAGGAGCTGGGCACCGCGCAGCCGGTCTCGGCCATGCGGCTCAAGGAGCTCGGCGGGCTTTAAGCGTCAGGCGTTCGTTGTTACTTCGCCAGCTTCGTCACCGTCACGCTCTGGATGTAATACTTGTTGAGTTTGTTCCCGTCGGAATTGAACGAGAAGTTGAAGCCCCAGTAGTTCACGAACTGCGCGTCGTTGATCTTCCAAGTCATGGTGTGCCACTCCTTGTTGTCGGGCACGGTGTACCATCCCAGCCCACCCTTCAGGCCGCTCGTGGATTCGTATTGTAGGTTGAAGCCGGCGTTGTCATTTGCCTCGTTCCGACGGAGGACGGCGGTGATTTCGATCGGTGTGGTTGTGTAAGCCAGAAAGGTCGGATCGACGACAAAGACATTGCCGCCGGGGACGCTGCCTGCGCGGGCGGAGCCGCCGTAGGCGACGACTGCCTCGGCCACCGCATTGCCGGACATCGTGTGCAGACCCTTTTCCACGTTCCTCTCACCCATCGTTACCGAGACGGATTTCGCATTGGCGTAGTCACCGCCCCACGAGAGCGGCTTGTTCTTATTCGCCTGCGCCTGCGCTAGGATGTTTGCCGGCACACCCAGCACGAGGACGGGAGCCGTCGTTAAGTTATAGCCTTCCGCGCTGATCGTCTCACCCGTCAACGGGTTCACGATTTGCACCGCCTGGCCAAACTTCACAAAATCCGGCTCGCCGCGCGGAGCCCATGTCGCGAGCACGGTGCCTTTGGCACCTTGGAAAACGAAACCGTAGTCTTTGCCATTGAGCAGCACCCATCCGAGGTAAGTCGGATGCTGGCCCAGATGCCGGATCATCTGTGCCATCGCCGTGTAAGACGGACGCGCAGTGCCGTCGCGCTTTAGCAGACCCATCGGCCCGCTGTCGCCGTCCATGCCTTCAAACCACTGGATGCACGCGACGCCCTGGGCGATTCCCATCGCATAGGCTTTGACCAGCGCGTGCCCCTGCACGTCCACGCCCTTCTTGGCTTCGCAGCCCAGCTCGGTGAAAATGACCGGCACGTTCACCTTGGCTGGGTCCTGGGCGGCGAGCATCTTTCGGACGGTGGGAACGATGGCCATGTAAACGGCTTCCGTTCCCACATTGTCGGCGATGCCATTCAGAACCTCGTAAGGGTGCAGGACGATGTAGTCGTAATGCCCTTTCGCGCCGCTTTTGATGACCTGTTCGAGATAGTTCACATGCGCGGACTTGGCAGCCAGACCTATGAGACAGGTGGGATCCGCCGCCTTCGCAGCGTCGTAGGCGCTGACGACGATCTTGGCATAATCGGCGGGCGTCTGATCGCGGCCCGTGAAGTTTGGCGGTTCATTCCATACCTCCCAGTATTTCACCTTTCCTTTGCAGTGCTTTACCAGCTCCGAGACGTAGTTGGACCACGCCGGCAGGTTGTTGACCGGCAAAGTGCCGCCCTTATCCTTGGTATTCCAACGAGGGGTTCCAAGAAGGAGCCCGCCGAATTCAAAATGATGCTCGGTGAGATAAGCCATCTGCTTGTCCACCAGCGGCCAGTTCCATTTTCCTTCCTCAGGTTCGACCGCATCCCAGTTGCTGCGAAAAGTGCGGATGACGCGGAGGCCGATCGCTTCCATTTGCGGGATCCATTTCTCGAGTTCCTGCGAGGTTTGGTTGCAGGCTCCGATGCCGAATGGGCTGAGTTCGGCAGCACGGTCGATCAGTGGGAGTGAGAGAAACGCGAGGGCGAATGCCGCCGCCGGGTCGCGGAGGAAGTGACGGCGGGGAGTGTGGATT
>JANOBH010000222.1:0-3007 GCA_031411535.1 Chthoniobacter sp.
GTTGCGCTTTCAATTTCCCGCGCTCCTCGTCGAGCGTCCGCTGCACTTCCAGCTTCAGCGCCTCGTTCGCTTCTTCGAGCAGGCGCTTTTCCTTCCGCAGTTCGAGTTCCTGCTCCTGCGCTTTGCGCAAAGCGCCCGCCGTGTCCGAAAGCTCCGCGCGCAGCTCCATCACCCCCAGCTCCAGCGCCACGGTCGCGTGCTGCACGGCTTTGGCTTTGATCTCCGCTGTTGCCCGCGCGAGCTGCAGTTTCACCTGCGACTCCACCTGCTCCTGCTGTTCGGCAGTCTTTCTTTCCAGCGCGCTCCGCTGCTCGCCGAGCGCCTTGAGGCTATCCGCGAGCGTCTTCTCACGCCGCTCGACTTCGGCCCGCAGCTCCTTGGCCATGCCGTCGCGGACGCTGCCGAGGACGGCTTCACTCATGGGAAACTCGGCATGGCACGAGGGGCAGCGGACGGTGATCGACTCGGTCATAAGGACGCGATGCTAGCCGCACCGCTCGGTCTGTGGAGCGCGAATTCGCGGGCAGGAACCTGCGCTCCGCGCGAATGGTGTCACTTGCCGCTGGCGGCGAAGATTTGCAACTCGTGGATCGACCAGAAGAGCCCCTTCACGGCGCCCGTCTGCGTGATCCTGATGAACTTCGCTTTCGCCGGCGCAAAGGCGATCTCGGTGACGCCGCCGCTCCCCTTCCCGCTAGCGACCGGCTTGCCCCAGGTCTTGCCGTCGGCGGAAAGCGCGACCTCGTATCCGCGCGGGTAGTCGCTGGGCGATTTCGCACTGTCGAGCAGCAAGCCGGCGATGGCGGTCTCCTGCGGCAGCTCGATCTGAAACCACATGCCGGGCGCCTGCGACTCGCGGCTCGTGTAGCGGGATGCGGCGTCGCCATCCACCGCCGCCGCGCAGCCGTCCGCGCCGTGGCTGGCGGTGAGCTTCCAGTCCTTGCGGTTCGGCAGCAGCTTGGGCAGCGAGGCGCGCAGCTCGCTGATCGTCCACGGCTGCGTGCGATCTTTCGTCGCCGCGCGGACCGCCGCCACCTCGGCGGGCGTGATGAAGCCGGCCTTGTTCCCGAAGTTCACGCGCACGTAGCTCAGCACGCCGGCAATCCACGCGTCGTCATTGGTCCCCATCGCGATCATCTGGCCTTCGTATTTCTTTCCGTCGATGTCGCCCGTCAGGCCGTGGAGCATGACTTTGATCGCACCCTCGGCGCGGCCCGTCATCGTCTTCGATCCCGCGAGCGAGGGTGCGAGCATCGCGCCGGGTGCGGCACCGGCCATCGGCAGCCCCTTCGCATCGGTGCCGTGGCACGTCGCGCAGAGCGTCTGGAATGCCGTCTCCCCGGTCTTGTAGAGCTTCTTCTGCTCGGGCGTCAGCGAGGCTGCCGCGGCCTGCGCGGCCGGGTTCAGGATGGCGTTGGCGATCTCTTTCAGGCCGAGCGGCGCGGCGGGCGTGGCGAGCCCTTCGAGCGCCGTCTTCCACTCCGGCAGATCGAGCTGCTTCGCCGTGAGCATGGATTGGATGACGACGCTCGCGTCCTTGTCCTTTGCAGCGGTCTGCACGTCCGCCGCGATCGTCTTGTCGCCTTTTTTGAAAAGCGACTCGCTCACGCGGATGGCCGCCACGCGCAGTTGCGGATGCTCGTCCCGGAGTTTTTCGCGCACGAGTTCCGGCGTCACGGCGTCGAGGCCGTCGAGCGTCCACAGCGCGTGGAGGCGGGCGAGGTAGTTCTTGTCCGTGCGCGCCATCGCGGTCAGTGCGGGCACGACCGACTTGTCCTGTTTCACGACGAGGAGCTTCTGCGCGGTGTCACGCCACCAGCCGTTCGTGTGGCCGAGGTGCGCCACGAGTTGCGCGGGCGTTTCGCCGCTCATGCGGGGCTGCGGGCCGGGTTTCATCGTGTCATGCACCAGCCGCCAGATGCGCCCGTGGCCGGCCACTTTGTCGAACTGGTACTGCTCGACCACCTTCCGCAGATAGGAGCCGGGCCGCACCCAGTTCCCCTCCTGGATGATGCCGCGGTACATATCCACGATGTAGAGCGTGCCGTCGGGCGCGTTCGTGATATTCAGCGGCCGGAAGAGCGGATCGGTCGAGCGGAGAAACTCCGACTTCGCGTCCTGGTACGGATTGCTCAGCACGGTGAAGCCGTCTTTCACCTCCACCTTTGCCCGCCGCACGAGCCGGCCCACGGGCTCGCCCACGAGCAAGTCCCCGCGCAGATCGGCGGGCAGCCGGTCGCCGCGATAGATGTCGCCGCCGGTCGTCGCCGTGAAGTGATTCACCGTCCCATCCGGACGATGGCGCGAATGCCCGCCCTGGACGTCGGCCATCCCCACCGCCGGCCATACTTCCTCAAAGCCGGGTGCGAACTGCCCTTTCGGATTGAAACCGCCATACACCACCGGCTGCTGGAAACTCTGCGGCCCGCGCTCCCCGCCCGCGTTCATAAAGAACATCTTCCCGTGATCATCCTGGCACAGGCCCCACTGCCCGCCGTTCGCCGCCGCGGGCTCTTTCACCGCACCCGCCGGCGTCCAGCGCAGGCGGTAGTTGTTATAGGTCGAGTAAAGCGTGTTATCGATGCCCCAGAGCAGGCCGTTGGGCTGATGCTCCAGATTTCCCCCGCGCGGCCCGCCGACATAGAATGGCTCCTTTTTGTCCGCCACTCCGTCGCCATCCGTGTCTGTGTAC
Source organism: Chthoniobacter sp. (assembly GCA_031411535.1). Classification (GTDB taxonomy): domain Bacteria; phylum Verrucomicrobiota; class Verrucomicrobiia; order Chthoniobacterales; family Chthoniobacteraceae; genus Chthoniobacter. The sequence continues at coordinate 2,693 of JANOBH010000222.1, forward strand.
GTGAAGAGATCGTTCGTATCCGTCTCGCCCACGATGATGCGCCCCTTGTCCAGCGTCACGAGCATCCGCGGCAGCACCAGCTTGTCGATGAAGACGCTGTGCCTGTCGTACACACCGTCGCCTTTCGACGACCAGTGCAGCGACACGCGGCTCGTCTTTGTCAGCTCATCCTTCCCGTCGATCTCCTGCATGTAGGTGCGCATCTCGGCTACGAACATCCGCCCGTCGCCGTCGAACGCCGCGATCACCGGCTCCTTGATCTCCGGCTCGCTCAGCACCAGCTCCAGCCGGTAGCCCGGCGGCAGTTGGAAAGTC
>JANOBH010000223.1:0-2444 GCA_031411535.1 Chthoniobacter sp.
GTTTTTCGTCGTCGAGGAAAGTACCCGCGCCCGGGTGCCGAGCCTGATCCTCGCGGCGATCCTGATCCTCGTCGGCGTGCTGCTGTGGATCATCGGCGTCGTCGCCGATCTCATCGCCGTGAACCGGAAGCTGCTCGAGGAGATCCAACTCCGGGTGAAGCGGATCGAATACGGGCAGCCCTCCGCGTAGCGGTCGCGCTCCGTTCGAGGCAGGGATGCCTTTCGTCCGCCCGGTCCCGGCTGCCTGCGGGCCGTTGAAATCTCATGCCCGCTGAAACCATTCGGAATCGCCGGGCGTCTCACCCTGCATGAAGCACGGTCCGTTTCTCGCCATCCTCTGCGCCGCACTCGGCGTTCGCGCTTTCGCTGCGGACCCGGCGCCTACTTTCACCCGCGATGTCGCGCCGATCCTGTTTGCGAATTGCGTGACGTGCCACCGCCCCGGCGAGGTGGGGCCGTTTTCATTCCTCACGTATCAGGACACCCGCAAGCGCGCCCGGCTGATCGCGAATCTCACCGCGCGGCGCATCATGCCGCCATGGAAACCGGTCTCCGGCCACGGCGAATTCCGGCACACGCGTGCGCTCACCGACGCGCAGATCGCGGTCGTCCAGGCGTGGTACAAAGCCGGCGCGCCCGAGGGGAATCCGGCCGACCTGCCGCCCGCGCCGAAGTTTCCCGAAGGCTGGCACGCCGGGCCGCCGGACATGATCCTGAAGGTGCCCGCGCCGTTTCCCGTGCCCGCCGAGGGGCCGGACATCTACGTGCATTTCGTCATCCCGATCGAACTAAAGGAGGACAAATACATCCGCGCTGTGCAGATCCTGCCGAGCAACCGGAGCATCGCCCACCACGGCGTCATCATCCTCGACGGCAGCGGCACCGCGCGAAAGCTCGCGGCCAAGCACGGCGGCGATCACTACCCGAATTTCGGCGGCCCCGGCTTTGTCCCTCGCGGCTTTCTCCCCGGCTACGCGCCCGGCATCATCACGCGCATTGACGAGGCGGACGCCGCAAACGACGTGGGGATAACGCTTGGCAAGGGGCTCGATATCGTCCTTCAGATGCACTACCACCCGACCGGTAAGGCGGCCGCGGACCAGCCGCAGATCGGCCTCTATTTTACCGACAAGAAACCGAAGCGCGGCCCAAACATCGTGCTGCTGGCCAACAACGACGTGGACATCCCCGCGGGCGCGAAGGCCCACACACGCGCGGACGAGTTCAAACTGCCCGTCGATTTCGAGGTGCGCGACATCTGGGCGCACATGCACATGATCGGAAAGAAAGTGCATGCGTGGGCGCGGCTGCCGGACGGCAAGGACAAGGAACTGCTGCTCATCGACGACTGGGACTTCAACTGGCAGGACACGTACGTGTATCGGCAGCCTTTCGTCCTGCCGAAAGACACGGTCATCCATGTCGAATGGACATGGGACAATACCGCCGACAACCCGCGCAATCCCAACACTCCGCCCAAGCGCATCGTGCTCGGCGAGGCCAGCACCGACGAGATGACCGGCATGATCATCGGCGGCAAAAGCGTGAATCCCGGCTGGGACGAAGGCGTGATGTGGCTGTCAGTCGTCGGCCACTACTTCGAGGCCGAGCGAAAGTCGAAGGAGGCAGAGGGGAAGCGAAACGCGGAAATGCCCCGCTGAGCCGGAACCAAGCCGCCGGAAAATCCGCGGCACCGTTCATTGAAGCGCCTCCGCGGCTTCAACGAGGCAGGATTTCCGCCTTTCCGGCCGGGGTCGGCACCGCGATATTCGCGAAATGTGCCGGCCCATTCTCATCAACAACTTCACGCGCGGGGTGCTGGTTTCCATCGGGCTCTCGTGTTTAGCCGTCGGACAGGCGGCAGAGCTCGATCCGTACGAGCAGTATGTCCGCACGTCCGACGACTTCCGCGCGGTGAAGCAGGACAAGGCTTGGGCGTTGAAGGCGTTCCCGAGCTGGACTTTCATGCCGTGGACTTACCAGTGGCACATCGGCTACACGGACGAGAGCGGGCGGTGGAGCGTGGAGCATGGATACAACGGCGCGTTCATCGATCGCGACGACATCGCGGCGGAGGGATCGAAGACGGGACGGCTCGACTGGATCAACAAGTTCGGCCTGCGCTTCTACATGGATCACGCGGCGGACAAAGGGCTGCTGCATCTCTGGGACGGCGACAAGGTGAAGCCGCACCTTGCGGAATTGCACGGCACCGGCATCCGCCCCGTGCCGCTCAATGACGCCACGCGCGCGAAGCTGCGCGAGCATCTGAGGAAGAACATCGGCGCGGTGAAAGCGTCGCCGTTTCGCAGCGCGTATGCGCTCGATGACGAGCCGTCGTGGGGACACTTCGTGCATCCCACGATGTGGCAGATCACGGATGACGCGACCGCATTTCCAAAATGGCTCGCGCAAATCTACGGCGCCGCCGCGCCAAAGCGCGA
>JANOBH010000224.1:0-3056 GCA_031411535.1 Chthoniobacter sp.
GACTCGGGGAAGTCACCGGCTTTATACCCCAGATAGGCGAAGCACTCCTGCTGGTGCAGCGGCAGCGGGTAATAGATCTCGGTGCCGATGCCGGCGGCGGTGAGGTGCGCGCGGAGGGCGTCGCGGTGCGGGGTGCGGAGGATGAACTGATTGTAGATGTGATGCAGCTCGCCTGCGGGCCAGCTCTCGACGGGGAGGGTGAGGTGCGCGAGGAGGCCGGTGCGCTGCATTTCGCGGCGGTAGTAGGCGGCGCGGTCGCGGCGTCCGCGGCTCCATGTGTCGAGGTGGGGGAGCTTGATGTGGAGGATGGCGGCCTGGATGGCGTCGAGGCGGAAGTTGCCGCCGATGAGCGGGTGGAAGTAGCGGGGTTCCATGCCGTGATTGCGCAGGGCGCGCATCTTTGCGGCGAGGGCGTCGTCGTGGCAGACGACCATGCCGGCGTCGCCGAAAGCGCCGAGGTTTTTGGTCGGGTAAAAGGAGAACCACCCGGCCTGGCCGAGCGTGCCGGCGTGGCCGAGCGGGTGCCGCGCGCCGAGCGCCTGGGCGGCGTCCTCGAGCACGGGGATGCCGTGCGCTTTGCCGAGGGCGAGGATCGGCTCCATGTCCGCGCACTGTCCGAAAAGGTGGACGGGGATGATGGCCCTGGCCTGCGGATGCTGTGCCAGCGCCGCTTCGAGGGCGGGGAGGGAGATATTGAAAGTGGCGGGGTCGATGTCCACGAAGACGGGCCGCGCGCCGAGGCGGGCGACGCAGCCGGCGGTGGCGAAAAAGGTGTAGGGCGTGGTCAGCACCACGTCGCCGGGACCGATGCCGAGCGCCATGAGGAGGAGAAGCTGGGCATCCGTGCCGCTGGAGCAGCCGATGGCGTGCGGGACGCCGCAGTATTCGGCGACGGCATTTTCAAACGCCTCGGTGCGCGGGCCGAGGATGAGCGCCTGGGAGTCGGCCACCTCCTCCATGGCGGCGAGGAACTGGGCTTTGAGCGGCGCGTACTGGCGGCGGAGATCGAGGAGCGGGACGGACATCGCGGAAAAATGCGCGGAGGAGCGGGGCGGTGTCGAGTGCGACTTGGGACAGGTGTCGGGCGGCCGGCGGGAGTGCCGCATGCCACCTGTCACTTGACCCGTGCTACATGGGGCGCGCAAAGTGCGCGGCATGAAACGTCTCCTCCCGCTGCTTCTCCTCCCCGTTTTTGCGCTGACCGCCGGCGCGGCCGATCCCGTGTTCATCGGCAAGATCCTGCGCCTCGATCCCGCGCTGGACGCCATCCTCCCGCCGGATGCGGTGGTGGAGAAGGTGGCGGAGGGATTTCACTGGTCGGAGGGGCCGGTTTGGAAGGACGGCGCGGTTCTTTTCTCCGATGTGCCGGAAAACACGATTTTCCAATGGACGCCCGGCGAAAGCGCCGCGCGCGTCTTTCTCAAGCCGAGCGGCGGCATGGAGTCCACGCCCGCGTTTCGCGAGCCGGGTTCGAACGGCCTCGCGCGAGATCCGGAGAACCGGCTGCTGCTCTGCCAGCACGGCATGCGGCGCGTGGCGCGGATCGAGAAGGATGGGACGCAGACCTCGCTCGCGGATCGTTACGAGGGCAAGCGCTTCAACAGCCCGAACGACCTCGCGCTCGCCAAGAACGGCGACATTTTTTTCACCGATCCGCCGTACGGTCTCGCGGGCGGCAACAAGTCGCCGCTCAAGGAGCTGGAGTTCAGCGGCGTCTTCCGCCTGTCCGGCGGGAAGGTGACGCTCCTCACGGATGAGCTGACGTATCCGAACGGCATCGCGCTTTCCCCCGATGAAAAGACGCTCTACGTGAACGTGAGCGATCCGAAGAAGCCCTGCATCCACGCCTACGACCTGGCGGCGGATGGCATCGCCAAGAACCACCGGATCTTTTTCGACATGACCCCGCTGATCGGTACCGGCCCCGGCCTGCCGGACGGCCTGAAGGTGGATCGCGCCGGGAATCTCTGGACGAGCGGCCCGAACGGCGTGCTCATCATCTCGCCCGCTGGCAAGCACCTCGGCACGATCCAGACGGGGCAGCCCACGGGGAACTGTGCGTGGGGCGGAGACGGCAGCACGCTCTACATCACGTCGAACATGTTCCTCGTCCGCGTGAAGACGCAGACGAAGGGCGCGGGCTGGTAGGACCGGGCGAGCCGCGGCGCTTGCATCCACCGCCGTGCGCCGCCACGTTCCGCGGCCGTGAGCGAAGAACCCGCATCGATTTTCAAACTCCCGCCGGCCACGCGCTCGGCGGTGATTCTCGTCGTCTTTTTCTTTGGCTGGTTCGCGCTCACCACGCTGTGGGTGCTGAATGACGCGCGGCGCATCAAGCGCGAGAAGGAGCAGACCCGCGCGCTGAACAGCCAGTCCGCGGGCGGGGACATGGTGTGGATTCCGGCGGGGAGATTCACGATGGGCGCGAGCGACGGCACGCCGGAGGAGCTGCCGCTGCACGATGTGAAGGTGCGCGGTTTTTTCATGGATAAGACGGAGGTCACCAACGCGCAGTTCGCGAGGTTTGTGGAGGCGGTGGGTTACATCACCTACGCCGAGCGGCCGCCCGGGGCGGGAGCGCCGGTGGAGCGGACGCAGGCCGGGGCGATGGTTTTCCGCCCCACGGTGGGCTGGCGCTATGTGGAGGGCGCGAGCTGGCGGCATCCGGAGGGGCCGGAGTCGGACATCGCGGGGCGCGAGGAGAGCCCGGTGGTGCAGGTCTGCTGGGAGGACGCGGCGGCATACGCGCGCTGGGCGGGGAAGCGCCTGCCGACCGAGGCCGAGTGGGAATTCGCGGCCCGTGGCGGCATCATGCACTCGGCCTATGTCTGGGGCACGGAACTCCAGCCGGGCGGGCGCTGGCAGGCGAATATCGCGCAGGCCCGGGAGCAACTGGGGAAGGGCGGGGCGGATGAACTCGTGGGGCCGCTGCCGGCGGGCGCTTTTCCGGCAAATAACTACGGCTTCGTGGACATGGCCGGCAATGTCTCGGAGTGGTGCGCGGACTGGTTCGGCGCGGATTTTTACAAAAAGACCACGCGGGACAACCCGGTGGG
>JANOBH010000225.1:0-12858 GCA_031411535.1 Chthoniobacter sp.
GGATGAACAAGTTAAAACAAGACGTTTTGAATTTTGTACGGCGACTCGTTCACACGAAAAAAACTAATTTTTAATCACATGGGAAAGCCAACAGGATTCATGGAGTTCAAGCGCGAGTTGCCGGTGGACCAGCCGGAGCTGAAGCGCATCGCACACTGGAACGAGTTTCACGAGCACATGCCGGAAGCCAAGCTGCGGCAGCAGGGCGCCCGTTGCATGGATTGCGGCGTGCCGTTCTGCCATACGGGCAAGCTGCTCGCGGGCATGGCCTCGGGCTGCCCGATTAACAACCTCATTCCGGAATGGAACGACCTCGTCTATCGCGGACAGTGGCAGGAGGCCCTCGAGCGTTTGCACAAGACGAATAACTTCCCTGAGTTCACCGGACGCGTGTGCCCTGCCCCGTGCGAAGGCTCGTGCGTGCTCGGCATCAATGAGCCGCCCGTCACGATCAAGAACATCGAGGTCTCGATCATCGACAAAGGCTGGGACGAGGGCTGGGTCACGCCGCAGCCGCCGGCGGTTCGGACAGGGAAAAAAGTGGCCGTCATCGGCTCCGGTCCGGCCGGGCTCTGCGCCGCCGCGCAGCTCAATCGCGCCGGGCACACCGTCACCGTCTTTGAGCGCGCGGATCGTCCGGGCGGGTTGCTCATGTACGGCATCCCGAACATGAAGCTGGACAAGGAGAAGGTCGTCCTGCGCCGCATCAAGCAGATGGAGGACGAGGGCATCACCTTCGTGTGCAACACCGCGGTCGGGCAGAACTACCCGGCCGAAAAGCTGCGCGCGGAATTCGACGCGACCGTCATCTGCACCGGTGCGACGAAGCCGCGCGATCTCCCGATCGAAGGCCGCCCGCTCAAGGGCATCCACTTCGCGATGGACTTCCTCACCGCGAACACGCGCTCCGTTTTGGACAAGCACAAGAACGGCAACTACGTCACCGCCGAGGGCAAGGATGTCATCATCATCGGCGGCGGCGACACCGGCACGGACTGCGTCGGCACCTCGATGCGCCACGGGTGCAAGTCGCTCGTGCAGGTCGAGATTCTGCCGAAGCCGCCGATGGATCGCGCGAAGGACAACCCGTGGCCCGAGTGGCCGAAGGTTTACAAGATGGACTACGGCCAGGAGGAGGCCGCCGCGAAGTTCGGCGACGATCCGCGCGTGTATCTGACCACGGCGACGAAATTCGAGGGCGACGAAAACGGTCACGTCAAAGCCGTGCACACGGTGCAGGTGGAGTGGTCGCGCAACGACAAGGGCCAGTTCATCCCGAAGAACGTGCCCGGCACCGAGAAGGTGCTGCCCGCTCAGATTGTTCTGCTCGCGATGGGCTTCCTCGGGCCGGAGCAGCCGCTCCTCGACGGCCTCGGCGTCGAGCGCGACGCGCGCAGCAACGTGAAAGCCGACTTCGAGAAATACACGACCAGCATCCCCGGAGTCTTCGCCGCAGGCGACTGCCGCCGCGGCCAGAGCCTCGTTGTGTGGGCATTCAATGAAGGCCGCGGCGCCGCCCGCGAGTGCGACCGCTTCCTCATGGGCAGCACCGATCTGCCGTAGGCAGGGACGCTTTCAGACTGAGTGACGGGCGGTGAAGCGTCGGCGGCAAGTTCGATGCGCCGGGCGCTGGAGCGCTTGGCCCCGAAGCTGCGGAGCCAAGCGCTCCTGCGCGAGCAAAGGCGCTCCAGCGCCCGAACCTCGCGCGAATTGCCGGGCGCTCTCAGCCGGCGATCGGCCTATTCGCCGATGCAGTAAAGATACTGGTGCCCGCGGAGAAAGAGGTTCTTGCCGACGATGGCGGGAGAGGCGTCGAAGCGGTCGTCGAGCTTGTTGGTCGCGAGGACTTCGAGCTTGTCGGCTTGCTTGATGACGACGGTTTTTCCGTCGCGAGCGGCGAGGTAGATGCGGCCGTCGGCGGCGACTGGCGAGGCATAGACGCCTGACAGCTCGCTGATCCGCTCGGCTTCAAAGAGCGGCTTGCCGGTCGCGGCGTCGAGCGAGGTGAGGACGCCGTTATTACCCGAGTAGAAGTAAAGGTGTCCGCCGGCGAGCAGCGGGGAGGGGACATAGGGCGTGCCTTTTCCATGCTGCCAGGCGATGGCGTCGGTGCCGGTGAGATCGCCGGTGCGGCCGAGCTTGATGGCGAGCAGCGCCGCGCCGCGGAAACCGCTGATCGCGTAGAGCAGCGAGCCGTCGGTGACGGGCGTCGGGACGACGTTCGAGGTCATGCCGCCGCATTCCCAGACCTGCGCGCCGGTCGCGAGGTCGTAGCTGCGGATCTTGTTTGTCGCGCTGACGATGACCTGCGCTTTACCGCCGTGCTCCACGATCAGCGGAGTGGACCAGTTGGTGTCCTCGTTGCGCGGCTGGCGCCAGCGCTCCTTCCCGGTCTTCTTGTCGAGCGCCACGATGAAGTCCGCGCCCTCATGGTCCCAGTTCACGACGATCGTGTCGCCGTGCAGCGCGGGCGATGTGCCTTCGCCAAAGGAGTTCCGCGTCTGCATGTCGCCGAGATCTTTCTCCCACTGGAGATTGCCCTTCATGTCGTAGCAGTAGAGGCCGAAGGAGCCGAACCACGCGAAGACGTGTTCGCCGTCCGTGACAGGCGAGCCAGACGCGAAGCCGTGGTCACGGTGATGCCCTTCGTGCGGCACCTGCTCGCGTGCGGTCTTCTGCCAGAGCGGCTTGCCGGTTTTCCGGTCGAGGGAAAGGATGACGAACTGCACCGGGGTGGACGGCTTCTCCGAGCGCATGCCGCCGCCTCCACCAGGACCGCGCCTCGGACGCCCGCCCGCGGGCGGCGGCTCTGCTGCGGACGGCGCTTCGGCAGCGGGAGCGGTGTCGGGCTTCGTGCCTTCGATCGCGGTGAGGATGAAAACCTGGTCCTCCCAGACGACGGGCGTGGCAGTGCCTTCGCCGGGAATCTTGAACTTCCACTTTACGTTTTCCGTTTCGCTCCACGTCGCGGGCGCGGCGCCGAGCGGTGCGGTGCCATTGAACGCGGGGCCGCGCCATTGCGGCCAGTTGCGCTGTGCGACGCCGGGGTCTGCGGCGAGTGCGGTGGCGATGCCGGCGGCGAGGGCGAGGGCGGGGAGGAGTCTGGGGTTCATAGTTGGGCGGGTAGTTAGATCGAAGTCACAAAACGCTTGTCATCCTGAGCGGAGCGGAGGTGGAAAGATGGGCGTAGCGCAGTCGAAGGATCCCGCAGAGTGTCGATCAGCATCGGACGGAATCGCCGGGGTCCTTCGACTTCGTTCCGTTTGCGGAGCCAAACGGAACTTCGCTCAGGATGACAGATATTTTTGCACGGCTCATACGGCCGCGGCAAGGGAGCGCACCTACTTCGCCGGGATTTCGTTCAGCGTGTAGTAAGCGACGGGGTGGAGGACCGGTGCGCCGGCGGCGGATTTCACGCCGTCGAGGTGCAGCTCGTGGATGTGGCCTTTGGTGAGGGTGTCGAAGGTGAGGCGGACGGATTTTTTGTCCGCGCCGACGGTGGCTTTCGCGATTTTCGGGATCACGTCGTCCACTTCCGGGCCGCCGTATTCGGACTTGTAGAGGTAGGTGAATTCGCGGGCGGTGTAGCTGGCGGGATCGCCTGCGGTGGCGGGATCGACCGGCTCGGTGAAGGTCAGCTCAAAGCCGTCGGGCCGCGCGCGCATTTCGTGGATTTCAAAAGGCACCTTCCCGGTCCAGTCCACGCGCTCAAAGCTGTAGGGCTTGCCGCCTTTCGCGCCCCAGCCGCGGTCGGAACCGCCGGCGAAGAGCTGGCCGTCGTCGTTCATGCGTCCGCCGATGAGGCCGGATTTGAAGCCTTTGAGGAACGGGATGACGGCGCCCTGCTTGATGCCGTTCACTTCCTCGAGGAAGACGCGCGAGATGTTCGAGTGGCTTTGGTCTGCGACGAAGAGCTGCTTTTGAAACGGGCCGAATTTCCCTTTGCTCAGGTCGCAGACGATGAACGACGACGAGTTGCCGATTTTCCCATGCACCATGTACACGGCGGGCGGCAGCAGTTCCTTGATGCGCGCGCGCTCGGTGACCAAATGGCTCTTGTCGTTCGGCTCGACGGGGCGCGGTCCCATGTTTGGCGCCTTGTCGTACCATTTGAAACCGCCGGGATGGCCCTGGAACGAGCCGGGAACGAGGTGCTGGAGCGTACAGGCGCCGTGCCACGGGCCCTGGTTGTCGGTGTAGTACACCTCGCCGTCGGCGTCGAAGCCGATGCCGCCAGGCGAGCGAATGCCGCTGCATGCCGGGACGAGGGTGCCGTCGGGTTTCACGCGCAGCGCCCAGCCGCGGAAGTCGGTGTTGCTGTTGAAGGAGCCGGTGAGGCAGAGCACGACCCAGAGGTCGCCGGCCTTGTCGAAGCGCGAACCGAACGCGTACTCGTGGTAGTCGCCGCTCACGCCCCACTGGTCGGTCACGGTGGCGAAAAGGTCGGCGCGTCCGTCGCCGTCGCTGTCGGTGAGCTTGGCGACTTCGTAGCGGTTGGTCTCGTAGAGCGCGCCGTCTTTCCACGCGAGGCCCATGACCTCGTGCTGGCCGGCGGCGAAGAGCTGGTACTGCACTTTTGCCGCGTCGCCGTTCGCGTTCGCCGCGGTCCAGATTTCGCCGCGGCGTGTGCCGAGCGCGAGCTTGCCGCCGGGCAGCAGTTCGATGGCGCTGACTTCGAGCGCGGTGTCCTTTGGCGTCTCAAAGGTGGTGATCCGGTAGTAGTCGGATTCCTGGGGGGCGGCGTGGGCGAGCGCGGCGGCGAGGAGCAGGGTGGGGATGATGAGAAATTTCATGGCGAAAAATGGGGTGTCTTGGTTGGAACGGTTGCCGAAAACTCATTCCGTTTTTTAGGTAAAATTCCGTCAATTCCGTCTGAAAAAACAAAACGGGATTAACGGAATTGGGAATGGCGTGAGAATCTAGTGGGCATGTCCGGCGTGGTTCGCCGCCCAGGTGTAGGTGATCTTCATTTCCGCCCGCGCGGGCACCACGAGGTTTCGCCCGGCGATCTGCGCGCCATCCACGGTCACGCTGTACTGGTTTTCAAAGCTCCGGCCCTGCACGTCGAAGACGCCGCCGTTCACGAGGAATGCGGTGCCGCCGGGCTGGATGGTGCCAGTGGCGACGCGGAAGAAAGCGTTCGACGGGATCGGCCCGGCGAGGTTGAGGGTGCGCACGAGTTTACCTCCGGCGGTGGCATCGCCCTCGGTGTCGAAGCGGTCGGTGACTTTCACGCCGCCCCATTCGTATGAGAAAGTGGGGAAGCGTTTCGCGTCGAGCGCGTAGCCTTTCCATCGGTAGCCCTCGGCTCGCTCCTCGGAGCCTTTGCTGCGCTGCTTGTCGGGCTTCGGCCACTCGGCATCCGGCGAGGAGAGCACGGCGAAGGGTGGCGCGGCATCCACGGTGGGCCGCAGGAGATCGTAGCCGAGCGGCGGCTGCTCGCCGCCGCCGCGGTCGGTCCAGTGCAGCGCGGCGTCCATGAATGCGCCGCGCCACATCAGCGAGAGGTTTAGCTGGTCGGCGCTCCACGCGAGATTGAACCCGCCGGGGTAGCCGACCGCGATGGGTCGCCCGCCGGCATTCGCGATGAAGTTCCGGTAGATGACTGGTTCCTTGCCGACGACGATCGGCATCCCGCTCTTGCCCTCCTTTTTCTTTGCGACCGAGCCGCCGTTCGCCTTGGGATGGACCCACTTGCTGAGGGGCGTATTGGTGAATTCCTCGCTGCGCCATGCGACATAGATTTCCGCGCCGGCTTCGGCTTGGAAGTATTCCACCCTCAGATCGTGGTCGCCGGCCTTGAGCTTCGCCTTGCCTTCCTTGATCTCGCTGGACGGATGAATGCCGTCGTGCTCGACGACTTTCTTCCCGTCGATCGAGAGCCGCACGCCGTCGTCGCCTGCGATGGCAAAGGTGTATTCGCCGTCCTTTGGCGCGGTGAATTTTCCCGTATAGACGATGCCGAAGTGGTTCTTGTAATCGTCGAGCTTGATCTGGATGAGCTTGTCCGCGACCTCGCCCTCGCGGTGGGGCGTGAGCGCGGCGAAGTCGGGCAGCTTTTTCCACTCGCCGAGATAGAGCGCGAATTTCAGCGATGCGAGTCCCGGCCCTGGCGAGGCTACCCTCATCTTCCCCTGCATGCTCATGGCGTGGCCGGGGAATGTGCAGACGTAGGGATAGACGCCCGTCTTTTCCGGCGCTGTGAAAACGAACTCGTCCTTTGCCTTTGGCGCGACCGCCTTCGAGTGCGCGAGCATGCGCGGGTCGTCGGGCAGCCAGTCGCGCTTCATCGCCTCCTCGGGCTTGTCCATGTTCTTCGTCGCCACGGCCACGATGTCTGTGCCGGCTTGGAAAAAGACGAGGTTGTGCGGCATGTCGTCCGTGTTTTCAAAGACGATCTTCACCTCCGCACCGGGGCTCACCGTGAAGTCCGTCACGTCGTAGCGCATTTGCGCCTGCAGCGTCTTGATGGTGATGACCTGCGGATCGGCCGCGGAGACGGTGGCGGCGAGCAGTGCGGCGAGGAGGAGGGCGGTGGTGCGGAGCATGGCTGAGTGTTCGGACGGCGAGAATTTTGGGCAGAACCGGGGGGCTGCTTTGGAAAGACCGACGCGAGGCGTACGGCTTAGGAGGTTTGCGCGCACGCGTGGTGGCGCGCAATGGCATTCCATCGAACGGCTCGCAAAAGCGAATCGGCCGGCTGCGGCCTTGGCGGGAAGCGCGGCCTAGCTCTTCGACTCGCCGCGCAGTTTCCGGAGGTGCGCTCCTGCGCCATCGAGGATGATGTCGGCGACGCGCACCTGGATCACGTTATCGCTGGGATCTACGGGAACTCCCCGGCGCTCTCCTTCCAGCCAGCATTCGGTGCGAATGATATTTTCTACCGCGGGGATTTCGGAACGGATGAATTCGGATTCTTTGTCCATCGGTGGGGCTGGATAAGGCAGGTTCTTTGCCACGCACCCAAGGGGTTTGTCAAATTCGCACAACTTTAAGTTTATCCGGCACGCTCGCCCGGCACTCCGCGGTTGACGGCCCGCGGGATCGGTTCGACCGTCTTTTAGCTCCAACGAATCCCCGCATATCACCGGGCAAAAATCGTTGGAGTCCTTTTTTGCCTTTGAGGGGAAAGGCAGCGGCGGCTGGCGTTTTTTTTTGGCGGATGCCAGGCTGCCCGGGATGACGCCCACCGCTTTCCTTTTCGACATCGGCAATGTTCTGCTTCGTTTTGACTTTTCGCTCGCCCTGAAAAAGGTGGCCGCGGAGAGCGAGGTGAATGATCCGGCGGAGGTGCTCGGGCGGATCGACCGGGTGAAGGTCATGTACGAGGACGGGCAGATCGACCGGGCGTCTTTCCTGCGCGGGGTTTTCGATGTGCTCCGCTACCGCGGCACGGAGGCGGCGTTCATCGCGGCATGGGAGGAGATCTTCGAGCCGAATGAGCCGATGATCGCGCTCGTCGAGCGGCTGCACGGGCGCTTCCCGCTTTTCCTGCTGAGCAATACGAGCGACATCCACCGCGACTACGTCTTCCGCCGCTACCCGGTTTTCTCGCGTTTCACCGACGGCACCTACAGCTACGCGGTTCGCGCGTCGAAGCCCGGCCCGGAGATCTACCGCCACGCCATCCGCGCCCACGGGCTCGATCCGGCGCGCACTTTTTTCATCGATGATCTGCTGCCGAATATCGAGACGGCGCGGGCGCTGGGCTTCCGGGCGCACCATTACCACCACGACCGGCACGGTGAGCTGGAGAAAGAACTCGCCGACCTCGGAGTCGCGTAGCCGCTACTTCAGCGGCCGGGCGACCATGATGCCCGCGAGGGTGCTAAAGTGGTTCAGGTATCCGCTGAGGCGCTGGTCGAGGATGACTTTGCCGGAATTGCGCGGATGGCTGGCGTGCATCAGGCGCAGGACGCCGTCCGGCGTGCGGTAGGCGAGACCGACGTGCGAGGTGCCGATCATGCCGCCGTCGTTCGAGCAGATGGAGATGATGTCGCCGCTCTGGAGCCTGGACTCGATGGCGGCCACGCGCGATTTGGGGATGAAGTAGAGCGGCGTGCGCGAGATGCGGTTTTCCATCGCGACGATGCCGGCGCGGAGGTCGGGATTGTTGCGCATGTAGCGGTAGCCCTTCCAAGCGCGCTGCATTTCCACCGCGGAGTGCGGCGCGCGGACTCCGCCCAGCTCGCGGGTGAGGTCGCGGACGAGGCCGCGGCGCTCGTTGTCCTGCGCCCAGTCCTCGAGGTAGTGGAGGCGGCTGAGGTAGCCATTGCAGACGCCGCCCCGGTAGCGGTCGAGTTCGATGTATTTGAGCAGCGTCTGGGGGGTCCAGTTCGCGCGCGGCTCATCGAGCATGCGGGCAAAGGCGAGCGAGATCTCGAAGAACGTCCAGCAGTCGAGCCCGTTGAAATTCACCGAGGGCGCCTCGATCCGGTCGTCGATTTCCAGAGTGAAACCGCGGTACGGCGTGCCGGTGAGCGCGCGCCCGATGACGGCGGTCCGCTGGCCGATCGGCAGCCCGACGGCGGCACCCGCGCGGGCGACGAGCTGGTCGAAGCGGCTCTGCCCGATGAAGAGGGTGCTGAACGGAAGGCCGTGCGTGTCGAACTCGGCGGGGACCGTGGGCGTGGGAGCTGCGGGCGGCAGGGGCTCGGCGGCGGTGAGAGGAAGGGCGAGGGCGAGGAGGAGTGACGAAAGAAGCGAGAGGCGGGGGCGTGCAGGGGCAGGGATCGTCATTTTTCACCAATACCGGTAGTGGCCGATGATTTCAAAGTCGAAGAGCCGGTCCTCCTGCCGCGCGCCTTGGCCGATATTGTGGATGATCTGGCGGCGCTGCGGGTCGCTGCCGGGCGCGGGGGCCACGAGGCCGATGTGAGGCCGGCCGTCGGGGATGCGCCAGGCCACGATGTCGCCGGGCAGGTAGTCCGCCGCGTCCCGCGTGACAGGAAGCTGTTTGCCGCGCCGCTTGAAAAACGCCATCAGGTTCGGGACGCGGCGGTGGTCGATATTGGTGTCGGGTTTCGCGAGGCCCCACAGCTTCGGGTAGGCGGGAAAGCCGAGCTTCATGTCCTCATGCACGTCCTTTTGCAGGTCGATGCCGGCTTTGCGAAAGGCGCGGATGACGACGTCCGTGCAGACGCCGCCGGCAATCGGGACATCACCGCCGGGGTACGGCAGGACGACATAGTCCGCGACGTAGGAGACAGTCTGCCCGATCTGTGCGGCGGCTCCGGTGAGGAAGTCGTCCTTTGGCCCGGCGAGCGCGCTGAGCGCCAGCGCAGAATGCAGGGCGACGAATGCAGAGTGACGGAGCGCTTTCCCAAACAGCGCGCATGTTCCGCCACGAATCACGGCACCACTCCCTTGAAGTAGAGCGTCAATGCGGTGGCGTCCTTCGCGGATGCCCACGCGGCGCGCGGCCGGGCGTCGGTGCCCATCTGCTTTTCATGGGTCCACACCTTCGGGTCGCGGAAGCCGGTCGTGAGTTTGGTGGTCTTCCAGTTCAGCGTCTCGCTCGTCAGGTAGCGCATGTCGCCGGCGTCGAGGATGGTTTTTCCGTCGCGGACCACGCGGAGCGAAAACCACGCTTCGCCACCGCCGCCGCCTTTGTCCGTGACGATGGCGGTGAGGACGTCGCCTTTCACGATGGAGAAACTGCCGGTCTCGACGCTGCGCAGGTTGGAGCCGGAGAGGATCTGGCGGCCATTGAGGAAAAGGGTGAACTCGTCATCCGCACACGCGAAGACCTGGATGATGCCGCCGGGCGCAGGCGCCGGTGTGGCTGGCGTGAGCCCGCCGGTGGTCAGCGCGCCGGTGGTGAGGCTGGGGACTCCGGGGCGGGTGCTGGCGATGGCGCCGGTTTTTTTCACGAAAGCGCCCAATTCCTCGATGTTGTCACCGGTCTTTCCGTAGAGGCCGACGATCGGCTGGCCCGCACCGTCGAAGTTTTTCGTGGCACCCACCTTGCCCCCGATCCAATCGCTTTGGTAGCTGTCGGCGGGATCGAGGCTCGCGCCTTTGATCCGCATGAAGGTGAGCTGGAAACCGCGGAGCATGAAATCGCCGCGCACCGTGATCGCGCCGACGGCGTAGCCGGGGCGGGCGTCCGCGCGCCCGTCCGCCGGGGCGTCGCCGTGCGGGTCGCCGAGCTTCTTGCTGCCGTTGCCGAGGAGGTAAAGCGGGCGCAGCGAACCGATCTTCTGGCCGTTGTTCCGGATCACCCCGTAGTCGAAGCCGACGAGCAGCGAGCCGGTCGGCGCGAGGTCGCGAAATGCGGTGCCTCTGCTTTTTCCGCTTCCGAGGGCTTCGGTCTGGAGGATTCCGGGGTCGAAAGCGGCGGGATCGAGCGGTGAGGCGGCCGGCACGGCGGGGTCGGGCATTTCGGGCCTCGGCGAGGGGATGGTGCCGGGATCGGGATTCACCGGTGTGCCGAAGGGGGAGGGGGGGGGCGGAGTCTGGGCGATGAGCGCAGCCTCCTTCCGCACGAGCAGGCCGAGTTCATTGATCTCGCCACCGGCTTTGCCATAGACGCCCACGATCGGGCGCGTGTCGGTGCGCAGGACCTTCGTGATCTCGCCCTTGTCGCCGCCGATCCATTTCGTGGTGTAGCGCTCGCCTGGGTCGAGCGCGCCGTTTTCATACCGCATGAATGTGATGCGAAAGGCGTCGATGCACGAGCCGCCGCGCACCTCCATGCCGGCGACGGCAAAGCCGGGGCGGGCTTCGAGGACGGTGGCGGCGTTGCCCGGCTTCGGGGTGCCGCGGAGGGTGCCGCGTGCCTTGCCCGCTGCCCGCAGGTAGAGCGGGGTGAATGACTCGATGACGGTCCAGCCCTGCGATGTCGTGCCGACCGTGTACTCGAAGCCGAGGAGAATTCCGTTTTCAGGGCCGAGGTCGCGGAAGGGCTTTCCCCAGTCGCGCTGGGCGCCGCCGACAGAGGGGGTCTTGAGCTGCGGCCCGTCGGGGAGCAGCGTGGGCGCCTCTTCATTCGCGGGAGCGCCGGTGATGGCCGTGGGGACTGTGAGGCCGCTGCCCGGCGGCGGCAGGGTGGGAGCGGGCGCGGGTGTGGCTGGAGCCGGTGTGGCCGGTGCGGGAGTCGCGTTCGCCGGTTTGGGGATGACCGTTTTCTCAGGGATGCCGAAAAAATCCGCCGACAGCGCGGCTCCCGGCGCGGCGAGCGCGAGAGCGAGGAAAACGGGAAACAGCTTCGATACCTTCATTGTGCGGAGTCCTATGCCACATCCGGCCGGGAGCGCAAAGCGGCGGAATGTAAATGATTTGTCAGGCGAAACGCGGGCGCGCTGGGGAGTGGTCACGGGTGTGACGGGAAGACGCGCGAACCCCGCGTTTTCTTACAACTATTTTTCCGCCCCGCTAGATCCACGCGCCCGCCTGGATCACGCCGCCCTTTGGGACCACGACGATGCCGTCGCGGATGTAAAAGTTGTCGCCGTCGTAGTTGTCCGGCTTGCCGTCCGGCGTGATGACCGCGCCGTCGCCGATGCGCGCGTTCTTGTCGATGATCGCGTGGTCGATCACGCAGTTCTTCCCGATGCCCAGCTCGGGCGTATTGCCGCGCGCCGCCTGGTCGGCGTCGTAAAAATCCGCGCCCATGATGACGCTGTCGCGCACGGTCGTGCCGCTTTTGATGAAGCTGCGGATGCCGATGACCGAGCGCTCGATGTGCGCGTCGTCGATGATGCAGCCGTCGGAGAGGATCGCCTGGCGGATGGTGGCGCCATTGATCTTGCTGGCCGGGAGGAATCGCGCGTGCGTGTAGATGGGGGTGACGGTGTCGAAGAAATTGAATTCCGGCACGGGATTGGTGAGCTGGAGATTCGCGTCGAAGAAGGCGCGGATCGTGCCGATGTCCTCCCAGTAGCCCTGGTAGATATAGGAGTGGACGCGGAATTTCGTGAGCATGTCCGGGATCACGTGCTTTCCGAAATCGACGAAGTCATTGTCGAGCGCCTTCACGAGCACCTCGCGGTTGAAGATGTAGATGCCCATCGACGCCTGAAACAGCTCCGCGTCCGCGGGCCGGCCCAGCTCCTTGAGAAGCTCCGGCGGGATGCGCATGGCGTCGAGCACGGCGGGGTCTTTCGGCTTTTCCTCAAAGCGGATGATCTTCCGGTTCTCGTCGGTGTGCATGAGGCCGAAGTCCTTCGCCGGCTCGCGCTCAACGGGGATCGTGGCCAGCGTCATGTCGGCCTTCGTCTCGATGTGCTGCTGGAGCACCTCACGGAAGTCCATCCGGTAGAGCTGATCGCCGCTGAGGATGACGTAGTACTCGTACGGATACTGGAGGAAATCGCGGAGGTTCTGGCGCACGGCGTCGGCGGTGCCCTGGTACCAGTTCGTGTCCGTGGGCGTCTGCTGCGCGGCGAGGATTTCGACGAAGGAACGTGAGAAATTGTCGAACTTGTAGCTGGAGTTGATGTGCTTGTGCAGCGAGGCGGAGTTGAACTGCGTGAGCACATACACGCGGCGCAGGCCGGAGTTGATGCAGTTCGAAACCGGGATGTCCACGATGCGGTATTTGCCCGCGAGAGGGACGGCGGGTTTCGAGCGTTCCTTGGTCAGGGGAAACAGCCTCGTGCCCGCGCCGCCACCCATGATGATGGAGAGAGTCTTGTCAGTGATCGCCGGCCAGTTCGAGGGATTCATACTTGGGGTGCCCGCATCTTCCAAAGGCGCGCGAGGCTTGTCACTTCACAATTGCGCTACTACGTGCGTGATGGCTGATCAGGGGGAAAACCGCTGGCTCCTCCAATCCCCTGGCCTCCCATGGGGACGCGCTGTCCGAAGTGGTGGGTGACTGGCCGGAATATTGCACGTAGCCTGCCCGACGGCTTG
>JANOBH010000226.1:0-2485 GCA_031411535.1 Chthoniobacter sp.
TTTCATGGGGGCGGTGTGTGTTGGTTAGCCAGACGTTCAGGCACCGGCAAGCCTCGCATAAAGCCGGGTCACGCTTTCCGCGACGGCGGCGGGCGCGTGCCGCCGCCCGATGGATGCCTGCCCGCTGGCACCAAGCGATGCGCGCAGCTCGGGGCTGGCGATGAGCCGGCGCAGCGCATCGGCGATGGCGGCCTCGTCGGCGTGGGTGAAAAGGAGTCCGCTGACGCCGTTTTCGAGCGTCTCCGAGCGGGCGGGGTCGGGCACCGTGGCGACGAGCGGACGGCCGGAGACCGCGGCCTCGTAAGCAGCGCGTCCCACGCCGCCGAGTTCGCCGCCGAAAAGACAGAGCGCGACTTCGAGCGACGCATAGACCGCGGCGAGGCGCGTGCCGTAGCCGGGCAGGATGACACGGCCGGTGAGTCCGCGCTGCGCGATGGCGGCGCGCAGTTTCGGCCCCTCGCCCGCTTCCGGCGAAACGTCGCCGACAAGCACGATGCGGAGCTGCGGGGACTCGGCGCAGAGTTTTTCCGCGAGGTCCAGGATCAGCCAGATGCCCTTCTGCCGGTGCAGCGAGGCGACCTGGCCGACGACGACATGCTCCGGGCTGCAGCCCCACGAGGCGCGCATCGCGGCGATCTCCTCCGCAGTGGGCGCGGGGCCGAGGTCGATGGGGTTGTGAATGACCTCCGCAATCCCGCGGCAGGCGGCGGGCAGCGAGTCGCGCACCTCCGCATCGATGCAGACCACCCGCGCGCGCGGCATCCGCCCGAGCCGCGCGAGCAGGGCGCGCTCGAAAGGACGGGGCGCGATGGCGGTGCGCGCGTGCAGGACGGTCGGGACGCCCGCCATGCCCGCGGCGAGCGCGTAGGCGATGAGCGTCGTCTCATTTACATGCACGAGATCGATCCGCCAGCGCCGGACCAGCTGGCGGATGCGGGCGATGGCGAGCGGAAATTTCGCCAGATGCCACGCGAGGAGGTGCGGCGGGTACTGCGGCGTGTAGAGCGTGGTCATGAACTGACACAGATGCCGCTCGCGATACGTCCGCTCCGGCGCGGCTCCGAGCATGGCGTCGATCTCCGAGGCAGCCGGGACGAGAAAGAATTTCTCCATCCCGGTTGGCAGATTGCGGAGCAGAGTGGACAGGCTGATGCCGGCGCCGCTTTTCTGCGTGGTGTGGTTGACGTAAAGCACTCGCATCGTGTTCGGGGGCTGTTCCATTGCCGGATTTTCGCGGGGAGGCGAGTCATTTGCGCCGGGCGGCGAGGCGGATTTCCGGTGCGATCCGTCTTCCCGCGCGCTTTCCACGTGGCGGGAAACCGCCTTGTGAAGAGGCCTTCCTTCGCCTACTGAACCCGCCTGCAACAGCCAGTTTTTATCATCCGGAGGAGCCGGACGGGTTGCCTGGAGACGGAACAGCACGCTTATGCCTTTCAAAAATCTGAAATCGCGGCTTTGGATGCCCTGCCTCATCGCGGGGATGGCGTGGCTTTCACCCATCGCCGAGGCGCAGGTGCCGCAGGTCCTCAGCTACGAGGGACGTGTGGCGGTCGATGGCGTGAATTTTGACAGCGTCACGGCGGGGCAGCCCGGGATCTTCCGGTTCGCCCTGGTGAACGCCGACGGCACGGCCACCTACTGGAGCAACGACGGCACGGGCACCGCAGGCAGCGAGCCGGTCGCGGGCGTGGCGCTGACGGTGACAAAGGGCCTCTACTCGGTCCTCCTCGGCGATACCGCCGCGCCGCTCGGCATGAGCCCGATCACCCCGGCGGTCTTCGCGCATCCCGATGTGCGGCTGCGGGTGTGGTTCGACGACGGCACGCATGGCTCGCAGCTCCTCTCGCCCGACCGGCGCATCGCCTCCGTGGCCTACGCAGTGATGGCCGGGGACATCGCGGACGGGTCCGTTTCGTCCGCGAAAATCGCCGCGGGTGCCGTGGGTGGCGCGCAGCTCGCGCCGGACGCGGTCGGGGCGGCGCACATCGCGGCGGGTGCGGTGGACAACACCAAGCTGGCGAACGCCGCTCTCACGGTGACCGCCGGGCCGGGCCTCGCGGGCGGCGGCGCGGTCAGCCTCGGCGGGGCCGTGACGCTGACCAATGCTGGCGTGCTGAGCGTGGCGGGCGCGGAGGGCATCACCGTCAGCGCTGCCACCGGCGCGGTGACCATCGGCAGCACCGCCACTCCGCTCGCCACTCCGGGCGCGCTCGTCATGCGCGACGCCAGC
Organism: Chthoniobacter sp.; assembly: GCA_031411535.1. Classification (GTDB taxonomy): domain Bacteria; phylum Verrucomicrobiota; class Verrucomicrobiia; order Chthoniobacterales; family Chthoniobacteraceae; genus Chthoniobacter. The sequence continues at coordinate 2,231 of JANOBH010000226.1, forward strand.
GGCGATTTCGCGGCGGGTGCCATCACGGGCACTCTCCTCGGCAATGCGACGACCGCGACCGCCGCTGCAAGCGCCCTGACGGCACTGACCGCGATTGATTTCCTCGGGACGCTGACGGGCGATGTCACCGGCACCCAAGGCGCCACGGTCGTCAGTCTCGTCGGCGGTGTGCCGGCGGCCGGCATCGCCTCGGGCATCTCCGTCGTGAACGCCGCGGCCAGCCTGAATACCCCTTCCGCGCTGGTGCTCCGCGAT
>JANOBH010000227.1:0-11711 GCA_031411535.1 Chthoniobacter sp.
GCGATTTTGCGCATCGCGCGAAAGTGGGGAAAAGCCGCGGGCACGGCGAGCGTTTTGAAACGCGCCGCGTCAGCTCAGCCCCCACCGCCGCCGCAGATACCAGTCCGCGCCAAACAGCGCGCCAATCAGCCAGAAGACCCACACCCGGTCCCACGCGCTCGTCAGCTTCCGCACCGGCGCGGCGTCCGTCTTTTCGCCCTTCAGCTCCGCCAGCAGCTTCCCGAGTTCCTCCGGCTGCAGCAGCCGCCCGCCGCTGCTTTCGCACAGCTTTCGCAGATAGCCCGCATCCGTCGCCACCTCCGTCTGCTCCAGATTTTCGTCGAAAACGATGAACCGCGCCGACTGCGACGTGCCGTCGGGAAACTTCGCCGTTGCAGTGTATTTGCCCGCCTTCGCCGGGAGAAACTCCGCCGTGAATTTGTCCGGCGCATTCGCATCCGCGCTCAGCGCCGTGCGGCCCACCTCGCCGCCCGCGTCCGCGATCACCAGCGGCACGTCGCCCATTTTCACCGCCGCATCGCGCTTCACCGCGCGGAAGTAAATCTTCTCGCCCAGCGGCACATTCGCCGAGCTGGCGCGCAGCGAGAACTGCTGCGTCGGAAGGAAATCGCGCCCCGCCATCAACCAAAGGATCATCTGATCCCAGAACCGGTCGAACAGCGTATTCACGCCCTCCACCTTCGCGTTGAAAGCCCAGCGCCACAGCCCATCGACCCCGACACTCAGCACCTGCCCCTCGCCGAAGCGCCGATGCACCATCCCCGGCGTCGGATCGCCCCCGCCCGCATTCTGCACCGCCGCGAGCGTCGCAGTGAGCGGCTTTTTCTCCACCACGCCATAGCCTGCGATCATGTCTGGCAAAGCCTCCGCGCCCTCCGGCCCCGCAATCGCCCGGAACGGCGCGAGCGCCTGCCCCTCGCGCGCCACCTGCAGCCGCACGTGCTCGCTCGGTTGCGCGGACCAGATCACCGGCTCCAGTTCATTCGCCGCCAGCGCGCCGCCAAATGCCGGCCCGCGGCTGAAGATCACCGTGCCGCCGCGGTTCTTCACGTAGTCCTCGAGCTGCTTCAGCCCGTCCGCATCGAGCAGCTTTTCCACGCTGCGCCCGAGCACGATCACATCGTAGCGGCCCCACTCCTCCGCGGTCTTCGGAATCTTCAGCTCCTTTTCGCCCGCCTTCTTCCGCACCACGCGCGCCTTGCCCTCCGCGTACTGCACGATCGAGTCCACGTTCATCTTGTCATTCCGCAGCAGCGAGCGCTGGAGAAACGTCGTGTCCCAGTACGGCGAGCCTTCGAGAAAGAGCACCTGGATCTGCTGGTCGATCACGTTCAGGTAAGTCAGCGCGTGGTTGTTCTCCCGATCCGTCTCGCCGTCCAGCGGCGTCACTCGCAGCTCATACTCGTACTGCCCCACGGCCGGCTCGGTGACATCGAAATTGACAGCGATCTCCGGCTGATCGCTACCCGCGATGCGCTGCGTCTGCACCACCTTGTCCCCGCGCACCAGTTCCACCGTGATCGTCTCCAGTTCGCAGCCGATCAGCCGCAGCGCGCCGCTGATCCGCGCCTTCTGTTTCACATAGCAGTAGGGCTGGTAGCTCGTGATCCGCACGCTCGCGTCGCGCACCTTTCCCTGCTTCCCCAGCGCCACCGCGTAGATCGGCACGCCGCGCTGCCGCGCCATGAAGCCCGTCTTCGCCGGGTTCACCAGCTCGAAGTCATGCCCGTCGCTCAGCACGATCAGCGCGCGCGCCGACTCATGCGCGGCGAGCGCGCCGAGCATCGTGGAAATGGAGTGATGCGTCCGCGTCGTCGCGCCGCCCGCGCCGAGCAAAGCCGCGCTCGCGACCGGCACCGCGTCCTCGCCAAAGCCGAAGAGTCGCGTCTTCATATCGCCCACCGCGCCGCCCGGCTCGATCACGCCCGCATCCGTGAGGATCGACTTCGCCGCCTGCGAGCGCGTGCCCTGCGCCACGTCCTTCTGCGCCATGCTGCGCGAGTCATCCACCGCCACCAGCGTCACGCGATCCGTCACCAAGGGCGGAATTTCCTCCAGCCGCGAAGGCTGCAGCAGCAGCGCCAGCACCCCCGCCACCCCGAGCAACCGGAACAAAAGCAGCGACCCATTTTGCCACCCGCTCAACCGCGCACCCGCCCGCCGATACACGCCAAACGTCAGCGCCGCCAATACAACGCCGAGGATCACGACCGCGCCGACGGGAATGATCGGATCGAGGACGAGGCTCGTCTGTGCCACGAGGGAAAAGGTCATGCCGGTGAAAAAGCGGAGGCGCGAACTTCACCGAGCGCATGGGATTTCCCAGCAGAAAAACGCAAAGCCGTGATCGCACGCAAAGCGGGTTGGCTGGCGGCGCGAAGCCGATCAAGCCGATCAAGATTGTTGACATGCATCGCGTCGGGGTACAGGCTCGCCGCGAAATTGAAGCCATGAAAACCTCCGTCGCGCTCTCCTTTCTCGTTCTTTCGCTGGCCCCTTTTTCGGGCCGTGCGGCAAACCTTCTCGTGAATGGTGATTTGGAATCCAACACGGGCGGCCTGCCAAATGGCTGGACCTACACCCAAGGGGATGGTCCGGCGACTTTGCAAAGCGCGTCGGTCAGCCCATTCACCAACATCTATCCGGCCGGGACTGCTTCGGCTCTTTTTGCCGATGGATCCAGCACGACCGTCACCCCGTTACTGCTCAAAACGTTCCCAATCCAGAGCGGCGGCATCCTCCATGTCGCATGGGACTTTCGGCTCAGTTCGCTGACGGGGAACCCGTGGGCGGTGCAAATCGATGATTCGGTGACGGCGCTCTTGAAGTTCGACATGGACAGGACAGCCAGCAATTTTTTCTCGGTCGAAGTTTCTGGAGGTGGCTACGCCGACATCATGTCTCTGGCAGCCAATACCTGGTATCAGGTCCAGTTGGCGTTGGATGCCACGAACAAGACGCTCACCGGCTCGATCACGTCGGAGACATTCGTTACCACTCCCATCGCGACGCAAAGCTGGCGGGTTACACCCGCAGGGACTCAAAGTCTCGACCGGGTTGTCATTCTCGACGACGCGCTCTCGACAGCCGCCGCCGGCAATACCTTGTTCGATAATTTCGCGGTGGACAGGACCGCGTTTGCTCCTGCCCCCGAGCCCTCGACGGCGCTGCTGCTTGGGCTGGGGGGAGTAGCGGTCGCGGCGAGACGCACTCGCAGGGGTTGAAGGCGCGGGCGGGCGCGATTTTAGAGCGCGCGGATCGCGGACCTCACTCCGCGCGGTAGCCGCGCCAGAGCCAGACGAGGGTGTCGGCTAGGGTGAGGTTGAAGACTTTGCCGTCGCAGTGGCCGGTGGCTTTGCTGAAGACGAAACGGTAGTGGTAGCCTTTGGCTTTCAACGCGGCGGCGGTGCGCTGACCGGCCATGACCCAGTTGTGGTAGGTGTTCTCGGGGTCCTTGTTGCGCAGGTCATTTTCCGAGACATGCGTGAAGATGCGCAGGGGCTTCTGCTCGCTCTTCTCGATGAGCTTCATGCTGGAGTGATACTCCCACGCGCCGAGCGGATATTTCGCTTCGTCTGGGGCGTCGTCATCCTGCTGGTCCACGAAGGTGCCGGAGTAGGCGATGACGCGGCGGAAGTAATCGGGGCGGAACCAGCCCATCGTCAGCGCTGCGGCGCCGCCGGAACTGCAACCCATGACGGCGTGGCCCCATGGGTTTTTCGTGAAGGCGAGCCGGGGATAGGCGGCTTTGATGTCGGCGTTGGCGATCACGGCGGGGACGACTTCCTCGGCGATAAAGCGGGCGAGGCGGTCGGACATCGTGTCGTATTCGAGGCCGCGCTCGCTGTTCTTGCCGTCGTTGCCGCCGTTCTCCACGGCGATGGCGACGAAGGCGGGCAGCATTCGTTTCGGGTCCTTGGAAATGGTGAGGTTGTCGAGCGCGTTGCGCACGGACTTCAACGGGCCGGGGCCGTCGTGGATGATGAGCAGGGGAGCCGGGGTGCCGTCTTTGTAGGCTGCCGGGATATAGACCGAAATCTTGCGCTCGGTGCGCACGGTCTTCTTGTCGGGTTCGAGCGTCTTGTCGTCGCCGCGGAAGATCTTGCTGTCGGCGAGCTTCATCTTGAACTCGAAGGATTTCCCCTTCGGATTGCCGAGGTCGGTGAGGTCCTTGTCGGTGGAGTATTCGGGGCCGACGGTGAATTCGCCGTCGCCTTCCGAGCCGGGATTCTCAGCGAAGGTATCGATGGCGCCGGCGGCGTGGGCCGCGAGACCGAGGACGGTGACGAGTGAAAAGAATGCGACGACGGGAGTTCGGAGGGAGTGCATGCGCCTGTGGTACGCGGAAGGCGCACGGCGGGCAATCCCGCAGGGGAGGGGTTTCCTTTTCCTTCCGAAAATGGCCGAGTCCCGTTCAGTCATTCATTTCAGGAGGAAGTAGTGAATCAGCCTCGCGTGTCATCCTGAGCGAAGCGGAGGCGGAAAGGTGCGCGCAGCGCAGTCGCAGGACCCCGGAATTTACGAGCGACGTCGCCCCGAACCGCCGGGGTCCTTCGACTCCGCGCCCAAAGCGGCGCTTCGCTCAGGATGACACGCTTTGGCTGGTGACTTATGCCTCGACGTTCTTCGCGGAGAGCGTTTCCCACTCCGCGGTCAGGCGCTCCAGCGAGGCGCTGGCGGACATGGATTCGCGGTTCAGATCCATGGCCGCGCCGCCGGCCTCGTAGGTCTCGGGCTTCTCCAGTTCGACGGTGATCTGCTTCTGCCTCGTCTCCAGCGCGACGATCTGCATTTCGAGCGAGGCCACCTTTGCATCGTGCTCTTTCTTGATGCGGCTCTGCGCCTGGCGCGCGTCGGCTTCCGCGCGTTTCTGCTCCTTGGATTTGCGCGGTGTCGGCGCGTTTCCGCCGCCGGCGGTTGAGGCGGAGTCTCTTGCGGCTGCGGGCTGGAAGTTTTCCAGCTTCTCGCCCGCTGTCAGCGCCGCGCGCTCGGAGGTCGCCTTGGATTTATCCAGGTAATACTGATAGTCGCCCGCGTACGGCGTGAGCTTGCCGGCGCTGATGTGCAGGACGGTGCGGGCCATGGCGCGGATGAAATGCACGTCGTGGCTGATGAAGATGAGCGTGCCTTCGTACTGCTGGAGCGCGCCGATGAGGGCGTCGATCGAGCCGATGTCGAGGTGCGTGGTCGGCTCATCCATGAGGAGGAGATTCGGCGGATCGAGCAGCAGCTTGACCAGCGCGAGCCGGGTTTTTTCCCCGCCGCTGAGGACGCCGACGGGTTTGAAGACATCGTCGCCGCGAAAGAGGAACGAGCCGAGGACGGTGCGCGCCTGCTGCTCGCCGACGGGGTTTGGCATGTCCTGCACGCTTTCGAGCACGGTGTGCTTGGCGTTCAGCGTCTCCATCCGGTGCTGGGAGAAGTAGCCGACCTTCACGTTGTGGCCGACTTCGCGGACGCCGCGCTCGGGCGTGAGGTTGCCGGCGAGCAGTTTGATCAGCGTGGATTTGCCCGCGCCGTTCGGCCCGACGAGCACCGTGCGCTGGCCGCGCTCGGCCTCGAATTCCAGCCCGCGATAGACCGCCAGATCGCCGTAGGAAAAATCCATTTCCTTCAGCGTGATGACGCGCGAGCCCGAGCGCGCAGGCTGCGGGAAGCGCATGTGGACGGTCTTTTCCTGACTCAATGGCGCCTCGATCTTCTCCATCCGGTCGATCTGCTTGAGCTTGCTCTGCGCCTGCGAAGCTTTGCTGGCCTTGGCGCGGAAGCGGTCGGCGAAAAGCTGGAGCGACGCGATTTCCTTCTGCTGATTCTTGTAAGCCGCGAGCTGGATCTCTTCGCGCTGCACTTTCTCGACGACGTATTTGTCCCAGTTTCCGCGGTAGCGGTTGAGCTTCTGGTGGGAGATTTCGAGGATCGAGCCGACGAGCGCGTTCAGGAACTCCCGGTCGTGCGAGATCATCAGGATCGCGCCGGGATACGACTGGAGATAATCCTGAAACCAGTAGAGCGATTCGAGGTCGAGATGGTTGGTCGGTTCATCGAGCAGGAGCAGATCGGGCTCCATGACGAGGAGCCGCGCGAGGTGCGCGCGCATGATCCAGCCGCCGCTCATCGTGCGCGCCACGCGGTCGAAATCCGTCTCGCGGAAAGCGAGCCCCTTGAGGATCTGCTTGGCCTTTGGCTCAAGCTGCCAGCCGCCGAGCTCGCTGAAAGTGCCGAGCGCGTCGTGATACTCCTCCTCGTCGAAAGTGCCGGCGAGTTCGTGGCGCTTGATGGCGCTTTGGGCCTTCGCCATCTCGGGCGAAATCGCGCACGCCAGCTCCAGCACCGTCTCCTCTCCGGCGGGCGCGGTTTCCTGCGGCAGGAAGCCCAGCGTCGCGTTCTTTTCCAAAATCACCCGCCCCTCGTCCGGCGAAGCGTCGCGCAGGATGAGCGAGAACAAGGTCGATTTCCCCGCGCCGTTTGGCCCGACGAGACCGATGCGGTCCTCGCGGTTGACCTGCAGCGAGACGTCGCTGAAAAGCGTGCGGCCGGCGAAGGCTTTGCTGACTTGGGAAATGGTGAGCATTGGCGGAAAAAAGGTGCGGAACATCGCGGGGAGAGCGCGCGTGCGCAAGGGCAGACAAAAGGCACCGTCATTCTGAATCGAGTTCCCGGCGGCGAACCCTCGGAGCCAAGCGCTCCTGCGCGCCCGGCCCGCGCTCCAGCGCTCGGTGGTGGCTGGGATTTGGGGGCTACTCGCGCCGGAGCGCTCCGCCGGGCGTGCAGGAGCGCTTGGCTCCGGGAGGGCGTTCTACGCGCTCAGCTCCAGCATCCGCCGGATGGGCAGCTCGGCGCGGGAGCGGATTTCTTCGGGGATGAGGATCTCGGGAGCGAGATTCGCCAGCGAGTCGCGCAGCTTTTCGAGAGTGTTCATCTTCATGTAGCGGCAGTCGGCGCAGGCGCAGTGGTCGGTCGGGCCGGGGATGAAATGCTTCTCCGGCATCTCGCGCCGGAGCCGGTGGAGCATCCCGCTTTCGGTCACGATGACGAACGCCTGCGAGGGCGACTCCCTGCAGTAGCTGATCATCCTTTCCGTCGAGCACACCTCGTCCGCGAGCAGGCGCACGGCGTGGGTGCATTCCGGGTGCGCGACGATCGGCGCTTCCGGCCACTCGGCGCGGGCGCGCTCAATCGAGGCGCGCGTGAATTCGACGTGGACGTAACAGTTTCCCTGCCACAGCTCCATGTGCCGCCCGGTCTGTTCCATGACCCAGGCGCCGAGATTCTGGTCGGGGACGAAAAGGATGTTCCGGTCCTTTGGCGCGGCGTTGACGATTTTCACGGCGTTGCCGCTCGTGCAGATGACATCGCTCAGCGCCTTCACGCCCGCGCTGCAATTGATGTAGGCGATGACGTAGTAGTTTTTGTCCGCGTGGTGCTGGAGGAAATGGGCGAGTTTTTCCGGCGGACACGAGTCGCTGAGCGAGCAGCCGGCGTCCATGTCGGGGATGACCACGGTCTTCCCGGGGTTCAGGATTTTCGCCGTCTCGCCCATGAAGTGGACGCCGCAAAAGGCGATCACGTCCGCCTCCGTGTCCGCCGCCTGCCGCGAGAGCCCGAGGGAATCGCCGACGTAATCCGCCAGTTCCTGGATTTCCTTCACCTGGTAATTGTGCGCGAGGATGACGGCGTTGCGCTCGCGTTTGAGGGCGAGGATTTCTTCAGCGAGATCGAGACCGGCGATGGGCATGGGGCACCTTCTCATTCGACCCGTCCGACGGCAATGCCTCGCAGAGGGCCGGACTGACGGAGGTCAGTCGCCGTAGCCGTCCGGATTCGCGACGTGCCACGCCCACGCGCTGGCGATGATCTTTTCGATCGACTGAAACTGCGGGGTCCAGCCGAGTTCGCGGTGGATCTTGTCGCTGGCGGCGATGAGGCGGGCGGGGTCGCCGGGACGGCGGGGCTTTTCGACGACGGTGATTTTTTTGCCGGTCACCTTTTCGCAGGTGGCGATGACTTCGCGGACGCTGGTGCCGCCGCCGGTGCCGAGGTTGTAGAAGGCGCTTTTTTCCGCACCGAGCGCGAGCATGTGGGCGGCGGCGAGGTCGAGGATGTGGATGTAGTCGCGGATGCAGGTGCCGTCGGGCGTCTCGTAGTCGGTGCCGAAGATCTGGACGTTTTCCTTTTGGTCGAGCGCGACCTTGAGCACGTTCGGGATGAGGTGGGTCTCGATGCGGTGGTCTTCGCCGAAGCGGGGGCTGGCGCCGGCGGCGTTGAAGTAGCGGAGGGCGACGAATCGCAGGCCGTGGATCTCGTCGTACCAGCGGAGGATTTTCTCGAAGATGAGCTTGGACTCGCCGTAGGGATTGATGGGGCGCTGGGGGAGCGTCTCGTCGATGGGGGTGCGGTCGGGCGGGCCGAAGGTGGCGCACGTCGAGGAGAAGACGAACCGTTTCACGCCGCAGGCGATCATGGCGTCGAGGAGATGGATGCCGCCGGTGACGTTGTTGCGAAAGTATTTCGACGGATTTTCCATGGACTCGCCGACGAGGGCATTGGCGGCGAAGTGCATGACGGCGTCGGGGCGGGTGGCCTGCATGGCGTCGGAGATGTCGGCGTCCTTTTGGAGGTCGCCGACGATGAGTTTTGCGCGCGGGTCGATGGCGCGGCGGTGGCCTTCGGTGAGGTTGTCGAAGACGGTGACGGTGTGGCCGGCGTCGAGGAGTTGCTCGACGCAGATGCTGCCGATGTAGCCGGCGCCGCCGGTGACGAGGATGTGCATGTGGGATTTCAGATGTTGGATTTCAGCAGCCACCTTGGCGGAAGAGCCGCGCGGCAATCCAATCTGAAATCCGAAATCTGCGATCTGAACTGCGCTGCTCAGTCCACGGTGAGGCGGCGGAAGGCGTCCGGGTAGCCGCGGGCCTGTTGGCTGAGGGAGGCGACCATGGCGCGGCACTGGGGATGGCGGCGGCGCCCGCCGAGGACCTCGAGGCTCTTGCGCGGACTGCCCCATTCGAGGATTTCGATCTCCACATGCCGCATGCCCCATTGGTTCATCAGGCTGCGGCTGGGGCAGAAAAGATCGATGGTGCGCCTGCCGACGAGGGCGCTGCCGTAGTCTTCGATGATGTATTTCCGGCCTGTGCAGATCATGCGAAAGCGGGTGCCGACGGGGAGCCAGGACCAGTCGCTGGCGGCGCTGCTGTTGGTCATGTTGTAGCGGAGGCGTCCGCCGATGCCATTGGCCCAGCCGCCGGGCTCGGTCTGGGTGTAGGCGGTGGTGCGGACCATGAGGCGCTGGCCGGGCTTGGCGGGGCGTGCGGCTGAGACGGCAGTGGAAGGTTTGGCCGTGGAAGGTCTGGAAGCGGAGCGTCTGGCGGGTTGCGACGTGGCGCAGCCGACGAGGAGGAGGGCGAAAAGGGGGGCAAGGATGCGGTGCATGGCGGTGGGGCGGGGGGAAAACGCGGGACTTCTAGCGGCTAAATCCGGGGCGGCAACGGGTTTTTTTAAGCCGCAGGGGATGAGACAGAAGATGCGGGCTCAGTCCGCGGTCTCGGGCGGCACTGCGCCGCGGCGGTTGGCGAGGAGGTTGCAGAGGCCGCGCTTTTTCGCGCCGGCGACGAAATCCCAGAAGTACTGCGCGGCTTCGCCCCAGGGGCGCACGCGGGCGGCGGCGAGGGCCTGGCTGGTATTGCGGCCGCTGCGGTAGAGGAGGGTGAAGGCAGATTTGATCTCGGCGCGCTGGTCGCTGGTGAAGCCGGCGCGGCGGAGGCCGATGGTGTTTAGGCCGGCGATGCCATTGAGGTCGGAGCCGGTGGTGAAGGGGGGCACGTCTTTGCTGAATGATGAGCCGCCCTGGCAGATGGCGAGCCGCCCGACGCGGACGAACTGGTGAAATCCGCAGCCGCCGCCGATGAAGACGCGATCCGCGACGGCGACGTGGCCGGCGAGGAGGACGTTATTGGCGATGACGATGTGGTCGCCGAGCTGGCAATTGTGCGCGAGGTGCGCGCCGCCCATGAGAAAGCAGCCGTCGCCGACGACGGTGGCGCTGTCCTCGGTGGTGCCGCGGTGGATGGTGCAGTATTCGCGGATGCGGTTGCCATTGCCGATGCGGACTTCGCTTTTCACCGTGGGCTGAAAGGCGAAGTCCTGTGGGTCGCCGCCGATGATGGCGCCGTAGCCGATGAGGTTGTCGCGTCCCATGACGACGTGGGCGCCGATGACGGCGTGCCCCTGGATCACGCAGCCGTCGCCGATGCGGGCCGCGCCTTCAATGACGGCGTAGGGTCCGACGGTGACATTGGCCCCGAGCCGGGCGTCGGGGTGGATGATGGCGGTGGGGTGGAGCATTTGGGGAAAGGCGAAGGTGAACGTGGCGCCATCGCCTTCAGCCTTTCAGATGATTCCGGCTTCTCGGAAGCTGAAATACGGGCGGCGGCCATTGTCGGCGGTGCCGATGATGATGTGGTCGAAGAGGCGGATCTGGAGGAGCGTGGCGGCTTCGGCGAGGCGGCGGGTGAGGCGGTGGTCGGCGTCGCTCGGGGCGGGGTCGCCGGAGGGATGGTTGTGGACGAGGATGATGGCGTAGGCGGAGTGGAGAAAGGCGGGGCGGAAGATTTCGCGCGGATGGGCGGTGCTCTCGTTCAGGCTGCCGCTGGAGACTTCCTCGGTGCGCATGAGCTGGAGTTTGGTGTCGAGGAGGACGACGCGGAGGCTTTCGCGGGAGAGGGCGCGCATCTCGGTGCCGAGGAGGTCGTAAACGAGTTCGGGGCTGTCCAGCTTCTGTTTGGTGAGCTGCTCGCGGGCGAGGCGGGTGGCGAGGCCAAAAGCCGCGGCGAGCTGCACGGCCTTGGCGGGGCCGACGCCTTTGATCTCTGCCAGCTCGGCGACGGTGCAGCGGGAGAGACCGCCGAGGGATTGGTATTTCTTGAGAAGCTCGCGGGCGACGTCGATTGCGTTTGCGCCGACCATGCCGGTGCGGAGCAGGATGGCGATGAGTTCGCTGTCGCTGAGTGCGCCGGCTCCGAGAGTGGCGAGCTTTTCGCGCGGGCGGTCCTGCACGGGGAGTTCCTGGATTTTCAGCGTGGCCATGCGGACGCTCTTGTAGCCGGGCCGCGAGTGGGGGCGGAAGCGGAAACTGCCGGCGCCGAGGACTGGCGTTAGAGGTCTTCCTTTTTGACCGGCGCGCTGGTTTTCGCTGCGCCGGTGACGGCGCCTTTGGCGGCGGCCGGTTTCAGCGTTTCGTCGATGTACTGGACGGTGACCTGGATTTTCGACTCGTCGGTGACTTCGTTTCCGTCAGGCCCGGACGCTTCGCAGATGATGACCTTGGCTTCTTTGTCCGCGATGGTCGGGGCGAATTTCCAGTAGGCGACGTTGCCATGGGTGTCTTCCTTGCTGCGCGCGCCGCTGGTTCCCTGGCGTTTCTTTTTTTCGGCGTCGGAAAGGCCGGGCTTCCGCTCGCCGGTGGGCTGGCCGTATTTGTTGGTGAGGTTCTGCTTGAGGTCGCGATAGACGGCGAGGCCGTTGCCGTCGGGTTTGAGGGTGACGGTCGCTGCGGCGAATTTGTTGTCCACGAATTCGATGGTCCACTTGAGCACCTCCTGCGCGGCGAAATTGCCGCCGGTGAAGTCGAGTTTTTCCACGTTCGTGGGCAGCGTCTCGGGCACGATGAGGCCTGGCCGCGCGCTGAGGATGCGGACGGCGTCCGCCGGAGC
>JANOBH010000228.1:0-18155 GCA_031411535.1 Chthoniobacter sp.
GGACTACGCCACGGCGGGCGACACCGCGGTGAGCGGCACGGACTTCACCCCGCCGAGCGGCACGCTGAACTTCGCGGCCGGCGTCGGCGCGATGACCGTCACCATCCCCGTCGGCATCACGAACGACAGTCTCTTCGAGCTGAGCGAGCGCTTCTTCGTCAACCTGACAAACGCCACCAACGCGACGATCACCGACGCGCAGGGCATCGGCACGATCGTCGATGACGGCAGCGTCGGCGGACCGGGCGCGATCCCGGCCGATGACGACCGCCCGACCTTGAGCGTGAGCAACGTGACGGTGACCGAGGGAACGGATCCGCAGGCGGTTTTCACCGTGAGCCTGGGCAATCTGAGCACGACAGATGTGAGCTTCAGCCTCGCCCTGGCCAATGTGAGCGCCACCGGCGCCGGCACGGACTACGGCACGGCGGGAGCCGGCAATCTGCAGGTCTCGACCGACGGCGGCCTGACGTGGAACGACGCGTCCGGCGCAACGATCACCGCCGGGACGGCCAGCGTGCTGGTGCGCACGGCGGTCACCGACGACGCACTGGACGAAGTTTCGGAATCATTCACGCTCACGGCGACGGTGACGGCCGGGACGACGACGAACCCGAACTCATCCGGCACCGGGACAATTCTCGACGCGGCATCGCTGCGCGGGACGATTTTTTCCGATGCGAACAATAATGGCGCATTCGACGGCGGGGAGACGCTCCTCGCCGGCGCCACGGTGGATCTGACAGGAATGGACGATCTCGGAATGCCGGTGAGCCGGACCACCGTCACCGATGCCGGCGGCAACTATTTTTTCCGCGGCCTGCGCGCAGGGACCTACGCGATCACGGAAACGCAACCGGCGGGCTACCTCGATGGCGCGAACGTCGTAGGCAGTGCGGGCGGCGCGACCGTGAACAATCCGTCGAGCGATGCCATCACGGGCATCGCGCTGGGGGCCAATGTGGCGGGGACCGGCTATGATTTTGCGGAACTCGCGCCGGCGTCCTTGCGCGGCAGCATTTTCCTGGATGCTGACAACGACGGCGTACGCGACATCGGCGAGAGCGGAATCGCAGGCGAGACGGTCTCGCTGAGCGGCACGGACGATCTCGGGGCGCCGGTGAATCTCTCGACGATCACGGCCGCGGACGGGGCGTTCGCTTTCACAAATCTGCGTCCCGGCACCTACACCGTGACCGAGACGCAACCCGCCGCCTACAATGACGGCATCGACACCGCCGGCAATGCGGGCGGCGACGCGACGACGGTCAATGACGTCATCTCGGGCATCGTGCTCACGCCCGGCCAGATCGGATCGGCTTACAACTTCGGCGACCAGGGCTCCGCGATCAGCGGGACGGTTTTCGTCGATGACAATGCCAACGGCGTCCGCGATCCGGGCGAGTCGGGCCTCGGAAATGTCACACTGGAACTCCGCGACGGACTGGGTGCGGCGGTCGGCACGGTCACGACAGCGGCGGATGGTTCGTTCTCCTTCCGCGATCTGCCAGCCGGCAGCTACGCGCTCGTGGAGACGCAGCCGTCCGGCTACGGCTCGAGCACGCCGGATTCACAGCCGGTCGCCCTGACGACCGCAGGCCTGACGGGCGCGGATTTCGGTGAAACCACGAGCTCCATCGCCGGGCGGGTCTTCCTCGATCGCAACAACGACGGCGCGGTCGATCCCGGTGAACCCGGTGTCGGGTTTGCCACGATCACGCTCACGGGCGTGGATGTGAACGGGGCGCCCGTCACTGCGAGCACGGTGAGTGCGGCGGACGGCAGCTACCTCCTCCGCGGACTGCTGGCGGGGACGTATCGCCTGACGGAAACGCCAGCACCGGGGTACGCGGGAGGAAAGGACGCGTCCGGCACGTCCGGCGGCGACGCCTCGGTGAGCGGAACGATCAGCGCGATCAATCTCGGCGCCGGGGCCAGCGCGACGGCGTATCTTTTCGGCGAGCGGCTGCCGAGCGATCTCGTCGTGACAAAATCCGACGACGGATCCAGCGCCACGCCGGGAGCGCTGCTGACCTACACGATCACCGTGGACAATCAGTCGGCCCAGCAGGCCGACAATGTCATCGTCACCGATCAGTTTCCAAAGGACGTCCTCACATTCATCTCGGCTTCGAATGGCGGCGTTTACGATCCGGTCACCGGAACGATCACCTGGTCGCTCGGGGCCGTGGCCACATCGAGCCCGGTCACGCTCACGGTCATCGCGCGCGTTGTCACTCCCGTGCCAGCGCATGCCGAGGAGGTGCGCAATACCGTCACCGCCGTGGACCTGGCTTCACCTGGGGCCGATCCCACGCCGGGCAACAACACGGCCACCGACAGCGACACGCTCCTCGCCGCGCCGGATCTCTACGTGCTGAAAACCGCGAGCCTCTCCAACGCCGTGGTTGGGCAGCAGATCTCCTACACGATCACCGGCGGCAATGCGGGCAATCAGGTGGCGACCGGAGTGACGGTGAGCGACCTGCTGCCGGAGGGCCTCAGCTTTGTGTCCGCGAGCCTCGACGGGCAGTTGCAAAGCGGGCGCGTGGTCTGGCAGATCGGCACGCTCCAGCCGGGCGATACCTTCATCCGCACCTTCACCGTGGTCGTCGTGAGCGTGCCTCCGGGGGGGCGCGTGGTGCATGCCGCCGTCATCACCGACGACGTCCAGGCCTTCGGGGACCCCACTCCGTTCAACAACACCTCGACCACCAGCGCCGTCATCTCGCAGGCATTCCTCTTTGCCTTCGACTCGTTTCACAACTTCGCGAACGAGGGACATCCGTTTGGCCAGGATTACCGCCTGACATCCCCTCACCTCGAACGCGACGCGCTGCTCCCCCTCGCGCCGATCTACAGCGGCGAGGCGGATCCGGGCTCCACGCTCGTCGTCTCGCTCTTCAACGCGAAGGGCGAGAACATCGGTTCGCAAACTGTGGTCGTCGATGCCGGCGGCAACTGGCTCGCGAGCTTCGCCGGGGCCACGCTCCGCGACTCGCCGCAGAGCGTGCAGATCACCCAGCTCACCGCGTCCTACAGCCTCGGCGACAGCTTCGGACACAATCTCCGCACCTACTTCTCGCCCGCGCTCAATCCCGGCCACTTCTTCGAGTCCGTCCTCGACTCGGGACTCGATATGCGGCCCGCGCCGCTGCTCAGCGGCCTCGGACTCGAAAACCCGCTCCAGCTCGGCTCGGTGAAATACGGCGGCGAAGTCCTCGGGACCCAATCCACCGCCGGCGGATACTGATCGGGCCGCCGGCGGACCCTTTGCCAGCCATGATCTTCGGACTGGAGAGTAGGGGGGTCGAACCCCTGACCTCGTCATTGCGAACGACGCGCTCTACCAACTGAGCTAACTCCCCGTCTGAAATCAGGCCGCGAACTATTGCCCGATTGGCAGGCGCGGCAAGCGAAAAAAAAGGGTCGGGTTTCCGCCAAACGCCTCAGACGTTCCCGCTCTTCTCCCGCTGCGATTTCTCGATCAGCGCCATCAGCCTTTCCTTCGCGTCCTGCTTCGGTGCCCGCGGGCGCAGGGTCAGGGCAAAGGCCGCGTTCAGCCGGAGGCATTCCCGGATGCATGCCTCGGCCTTTGCCCCATGCACGCGCCGCGCAGCCTCGAATGCGGCAGCCTCGGCTTCATCGAGCGCACCCACGACGTAAAGCCGCGCCTGATCCTCGAATTCTTCAAAACTCATGCTGTAACCCTTTCAACCCGTCGGAGATTTTCTTCAGGCCCAGCTCAAGACGGGTCTTGATGGTGCCCAGCGGGATGCCCGTATGCGCCGCGATCTCCCGCTGGCTCATGCCTTTGAAAAACGCCAGCTCGACGGCCTGCTGCTGCGCCGGCGGAAGCCCCGCGATGATCCCGCGCAGCAGGCGGCGCATGTCGGAAAGCTCGATGTCCTCATCCACCGTATTGTGGACCCACGCGTCCGGCTGCGATTCCGTCTCGTGCTGGAGGCGCTCCTCGGCTCGCGCGTAGCTCTGGCGCTTGCGCAGGCGGTCGATCGAGCGCCGCCGTGCGAGCGTGACCATCCATCCGAGCGGCTTGCCTTTCTGCTCAGAGTAGTTGGCCGCGTGATTCCAGATCTCCATGAAGATTTCCTGAAGCAGGTCGTCGGCCTCGGCCTCGTTGTGGATGATCCGCATGATCAGCGCCTTGAGCACGCCGCCATACCGGTCATAGAGCTGCGAAAGCGCGCCCGCGTCCTCGCCCTGGAGACCGCGCATCAGTTCCTCATCAGTCACCTCCGCGGCACCGGGAGGAGAGTTCTGGAGGTCGGACGTCATGCCCTCGATTCGCGTTTCGCGCATCCGCTGCGTGTAGCCGGCGGGGTGAAAATGCACACGCCATTTCCGACCGCGGCGCCCCGCCAGATGTGCATTGACCGACCCGGAAGCGTCGCTAGCCTGCGCCGTCCCATGAGTTCGTTGAACAAAAAATTTCCGCGTCTGCTGCCGGAACCGATTCGCAAAGGCATCAAGGCAGCAGACCTCATCGACACCGCATTCAAGGCCTACAATGGCGGCCGCCTCGCGGAAGCGTGCCACCTTTTCACCGGCAAAATGATCGCCGGCGACGGCATCGTCGGGATGTCGCTCACCGGCGCGCTCACGCCTGCGGGCCTCGGCCGCTCAGCCATCGTGCCGCTGCTGAAGGCGGGCTTCGTGGACTGGATCATCTCCACCGGCGCGAACCTCTACCACGACCTGCACTTCGGCCTCGGCATGCACCTTTTCGCCGGCTCGCCCTTTCTGAACGATGTGGACCTGCGCCGCGACGGCATCATCCGCATCTACGACGTGCTCTTCGACTACGACGTGCTGCTCGATACCGACGCCTTCGTGCGCCACGTCATCCAGGGCCCGGAATTCCAGCGCACCATGGGCAGCGACGAGTTTCACTACCTCCTCGGAAAATACGTCGCCGAGCGCGAGCGCAAGCTGGGGATCAAGGACACAAGCGTCCTCAGCGCCGCCTACCAGTATGGCGTCCCCGTTTTCACCAGCTCGCCGGGCGACAGCTCCATCGGCATGAATGTCGCCGCCATGGCCCTGCGCGACTCCAAGCTGCTCATCGACGTGAACCGCGACGTGAACCAGACCGCCGCCATCGTCTATGGCGCAAAGTCCGGCGGCGCCACCTCCAGCGTCTTCATCCTCGGCGGCGGCTCGCCGAAAAACTTCATCCTCCAGACCGAGCCGCAGATTCAGGAAGTCATGGGCATTGAGGAGCGCGGGCACGACTACTTCCTGCAATGCACCGACGCCCGTCCCGACACCGGCGGCCTCAGTGGAGCCACTCCCGGCGAGGCCGTGAGCTGGGGCAAGATCGACCCCGACAATCTCCCCGACTGCGTGGTCTGCTACGCCGACTCCACCATCACCCTGCCCCTCATCACCGCCTACGCGCTGACAAAGGCCGCGCCGCGCAAACACAAGCGCCTCTACGACTCGCGCGACGCGCTCTACGAAAAGCTCCGCGCGCAGTACTTGAAACACGGCCAGGTTAAAAAAATCGCCCATCGCACCGACGTCACGAAGCCAAAGCGGGGGCGCTCCGGCCGTTCCGTCACCGGCACGAAACGCTGACCCATGCGGAAGCCGGACGCCCGCACCCTGCTCTTCGAGCGCATCCGCACGCGTCCGGCAAAGTTCGTCCACGTCCGCGGCGTCCCCTACACCGTCACCCACGAGGTCGCCGAGAATCCCGAGGACGCCGACCACATCCACCTCACCCTCGAAGTCCCCCCCTTTGGCCGCCTGCGCGCCGCGGTGAACACCTTCTCCCGCCTCAATCGCGACGCCGGCTTCGACCCGCGCATCCGCGTCGGCATCATCCCCGCACCGTACGAAAAAAAACCGGAGCCCGGCCTCGAAGAGCTCCCCGGCCAGGACTACGCCCAGCTCGAGGCCATCCTCCCCATCGCCTACGAATACTACGACCGCGCGCCCCTCGCCGAGCTGCTCATGGAGAAAATGAAGCGCGCCGTCCGCGCCGAAATCTGGGGTGAGCTCTACGCGCGCGACCAGCTCGGCATCCACCAGATCCACAGCCGGCGCGCGAGCTGCGCCGTGCCCCTCGATCTCCGCAACCGCGACGGCGCCCTCAAGCTCTACTACCCCGACGGCCTCTCCGAGCTGTTCCTCTTCAAATTCTGCGGCCAGCCCTAGCCCCCGCAGAACACAGCGCGCCAGCTCCACAGCGCAGAGCCTCGTTCCGCGACTCCATCGCGGAACGCCCTTGTCTTCGCGATTCCATCGCCCCGGCCCGCCGACCCGCCACCCGCCGGCAATGGAATTGCCCAGACAGGTGCGTGCCGAAATGGAATTTCGGCACGAGGGGAACAAGAAAACTGCGGCGAATGATTCGCCGGGCATGGTCCTTTTTGTCGGAGCGGATAGGCGGCTGGCCGATTACAAATCCGATTTCTTCGCCCCTGGCGCGTTCCTGACGAGAGTATCGTGCGAATAAGTTAAGGCGACCTTGCCCATGTATTCATATTCCAGCCGGACCGTTCGGCGGCCATCGCTGCGAAACTCCCAGATACACTCGAAGCTATGATGGCCCTTTTCGGAATCGGGCTTGCCATACTTCTTGGTAAGCTGGGCCTTCAGGTCGTCATAGACGGGCTTTTTGACCTTGTCGATGAGGAGGCTTCGGGTCGCGAACTTGCCGCCGGCAAAAGTGAGGGTCCATGTGCTGACGGGCTGCCCTGAAAATGTACCGCCAGAGAAGGTGAGCCGATCGCTGGCAGCACTTTCCGCCTTGATTCCTTCGCGCGCGGAGATCGCCTTTTCCGCATCCTTAAGCGGCGTCCCAAAAGGTATGTCGGCAAATCCAGTCGGAGATTCGGCAAGGGCTGCAATGCTGAACAGTTGAAGGGCGAGGAGTGAGGAGAGGAACTTCATTGGATTGGATTGAACGAGGGACGGAGGAACGCGCGCGAAATCCCCTGTAGTGGGATGTTGCGCGCGGGGTGTTGCGCTCGGGATGGTGCTAGCGGGGTGTGTCGGAGGTGTCAATCTGGCGGGCGTTGGGAATTTTGTCGGCGGCTTTC
This sequence comes from Chthoniobacter sp., assembly GCA_031411535.1. Lineage (GTDB taxonomy): Bacteria > Verrucomicrobiota > Verrucomicrobiia > Chthoniobacterales > Chthoniobacteraceae > Chthoniobacter. The sequence continues at coordinate 7,068 of JANOBH010000228.1, forward strand.
TGCAGGGCTGGCCGGTGGGCTTTGAGAGGGGGGCGGGGGTAAGGTGGTCATTTTTGCACATCCGGCGGGTTTACTCTGGAATGTACCGGGTACAGCAGCCTCCCGGAGCGGTACATCGGCCTCCTGAAGCGGAGGGACGGGCTCCTGCCCGTCCCCAAACTCCCGGAGGGACGCGCTCCTGCGCGTCCGGGGCGAGCGCAGCGAGGCGGCCGGCGGGATGCCGCCCCGCATCCGCTTCCCCCCCGCTTCGCTTGCGCTCGCCCGGACGCGCAGGAGCGCTTCCCTCCGGGAAGGATGGGCGTTTTCCCTGTCGAATCCGAGTCACCAAACTGCGAGTGCTGCGAACCATCCTCAGGTTCGGCCCGGAGAGACTTGCCGCTTGCGGATTCCGACATGCGGGAAATCTGTTCGACCTCGGCTCGGCCCCGGAGGCTGAACCGGCGTATCCTTTTTCCACCACTATGAATCCACGCAGCCTCCCCCCGCCCTCTCCTCGCGCTCGTCTGTCTCGGAGCATTGTCATCATGCCAGACCGGCACGCAGCCCGCGCCGCGGGCGTCGCGATCCGATCTGGAGCAGCAGCTCGCGGACAGTCGCGGACTCGTGAGCCGCTACGAGAAGCGCTATGGCAGGCTCCTGCCAGACCGGCCGGCCCACGATTTCCGGAAGCTCCGGGAGCAGCTAAAGGGCAAGCCGGGGACGGCGGTGGTGGCGCTGCTGGGCAAGCCGGCGAAGGCCTACTCGCTCGGATCGACGGAGTCCTGGGACTATCCGAACGCAGCCTACGACCCGGTGTCGGGCCGCAAGGTGAGGAACCTGGAGAATTTGGTTCCGAAACGGTGGCCTACATGAACGCCAGGTTCTGACGCTGCGGTTTCCGCCGAGGGCGGTTAGCGCGCGTCGGACGCGTGGTTTCCCGGCAGTCGATCTCCGGTGCCGCCGCGCGGCGGCGGAACCTCGGCGGAGAGGAGACCGGCCTTTGGCTCGGGCGTGACGTCGGGCAGATGATGGCGCTTTTCCCGCAGGTGGACCGCCTCCTTCCACAGCAGAGTGACGAGACCGTAGGCCAGCGCCGCGGCGACGCCGCCCATCGCGAGGCTGCCGATCCAGAGCGGCTTTGCGTAGCGGGCAAAGCTGCGCATCATCCCGGTGTAGCCTTCGAGGTCGCTCGGCTTGGGCACGCCGCTCATCCACACGCCGAGCTGATACTCGAGCGGATAGACGATGGCCGCGGTGAAAGGGTTCGTCACGAGCGAGCCGAGGAGCGCCATGGGGATATTCACCCTGAGGAAAAAGGCGGCGATGCCGGAGAGGATGATCTGCGCGCCCATGGTCGGCGTGAATCCGATGAAAAGGCCGAGGGCGAGCCCGCCGGCGACGGTCTTGCGGGAGGGTTTCCACAGCTCCTTTGCAAAAAGCTTTTCGCCTAGCAGCCGGTGGAGGTGGCCGCCTTTGAGATGTTTCCGCCGCGGGATGTGGCGGAGCCATTTGTAGTATCGGCGTTTAAGAGCGTGCATGCGGCAGTGGAGAAAACGGCACGGCCGTCACGAATGCAACTGGCGCGCCTTGCAGGCGTCCGTGTTTTGCCAGGCGTGGGGCGGCAGCGCCCTCGCACCGCGCTTGTCGGACGGACCGGCTTCGCGTAGCACCAGTCCCGAGATGAATGGGCAAAGCTCTCCCCCCCGGCGGCGATCCGTGCTGCGCGTGCTCATCGCGGGGATGTTTGGGGCCACGGCAGCCTTTGGGGCGCTGGCATTCTTCTGCGTCGAAAAACACGCACGGCTCTCCGGCGGGACGGGCGCGGCGTTCGCTGTCACGGATTTTTTCACCATCGCGGCCGCAGCGCTGCTCATCACTCTGGTCGCATGGAGCATGCAGCGCGTGCGGCGCGAGTGGACGGCCATCCGCAGCCGCGAGCGGTGGCTGTCCACGACGCTGCGCAGCATCGGCGACGGCATGATCGCCACGGACGCGGGAGGACGCGTGACCCAGATCAATGAAACCGCGCAGATGATCACGGGCTGGAGCGAGGACGACGCGCGCGGGCGGCCCGTGGGTGAAATTCTCCGCCCGCTCCGGCGGGAGACGCGCGAGCCGGTCGAGAGTCTTTTCGAGCGCGCAGTGAGCCAGGGAAAGAATGTCGTCTCCCACGATCCGCGCCTGATCGTCGCGCGCAATGGCCTCGAGCATCTCGTCATCGGCAGCGCCGCGCCCATTCGCGACGATGCGGGCGCCCTCGCGGGAGTCGCTCTCGCCTTTCACGACGTGACCCAGCGGGAGCTGGGCGAGGCCGCGCTGCGCGCCAGCCAGGAGATGTTCCGCCTCATCAGCGACCACGTCTCCGATCTCATCGCGGTGCTCGACCTCCAGGGGCGGCGGCTCTACTCCAGCCGCTCCTACTCGAAGCATTTTCCCGGCAAGGATTTCTACCTCAGCTCGGCGTTTGACGACGTGCATCCCGAGGATCTCCCGCGCATTCGCGAGCAGTTCGCCGGGATGCTTCGCACGGGCCGCCCGGAGCGCGCGGAGTTTCGCCTCGTCCGGCCGGACGGCACCCACCTGATCCTCGAATCCGAAGGCAGCCTCATCCGCAACGCCGCCGGCCAGCCGGAGAAAATCCTCGTCGTCTCGCGCGACATCACCGAGCGGCAGGCCGCGGAGGACCGCGTGCAGCACGAGCTGGAATTCACCGAGACGCTCGTCAATTCGATGCCGGGAATCTTTTACCTCTACGACGCGCGCCGGAAGATCCTGCGCTGGAACAAGACCTTCGAAACCGTCACGGGATACACCGCCGAGGAGATCGGAAAACTCGATCCGCTCGCCTATTTCCCCGAGGAGGACAAGCAGCGCGTGCATGAGCGCATGGTGAAGTGCTTTGAGCAGGGCGCCTCGGATATCGAGGTCAATCTGCTGGCAAAAAACGGAAACAGATTCCCCTACTACGTCACCGGCCTGCGCATCGATGTCGATGGAAGCCCGTGCATGCTCGGCATCGGGATCGACATCTCGGCGCGGCTCGTGGCCGAGGCGTCGCTGCGTGCCACCATGCGCCGGCTGGAGAGGCAAAACACCGTGCTCGCCCAGCACGCCCGCAGCCCGGAGATCCTGAGCGGGAATCTCGAAGACGCTCTCCGCGCCATCGCCCGCCTCGCAGCGGAGACGCTCGGCATCGCGCGGGCCAGCATCTGGTTTTACAACGACACCCGCACCCAGCTCTCCTGCGCCCACCTTTACGAACGCGACTCGGACCGCCACTCGATGGGCTTCGCGCTCGCCTCGACGGAATATCCCACTTACTTCCGCGCGCTCGAAACCGAGCGCGTCATCGCCGCCAATGACGCGCCGACCGATCCGCGCACGCGCGAATTTGCCCCGAACTACCTCGCCCAGCTCGGCATCACCTCCATGCTCGATGCGCCGATCCGCGCGGGCGGGAAAATGGTGGGCGTCGTCTGCCACGAGCATGTCGGGCCGGCGCGGATGTGGCAGCCGGACGAGGAAAGCTTTGCCGGTGCCGTGGCCGACCTGGTCTCGCTCAGCCTGGAAGTCGTCCAGCGGCGGCAGGCCGAGGAGGCGCTCCGGGACGCGCACGCCAGCCTGGAAATCAAAGTCGCCGAGCGCACCCGCGACCTCGCCGCAGCGAACGAGCGGCTCCACGAGCTCGACCGGCTCAAGTCGGAATTCCTCGCCACGATGAGCCACGAGCTGCGCACGCCGCTCAACTCCATCATCGGCTTCACCGGCATCCTCCGCCAGGGCCTGGCCGGGCCGCTCAATGAGGAGCAGGGCAAGCAGCTCGGGATGGTCCATTTCTCCGCCCGCCATCTCCTCACCCTGATCAATGACCTGCTCGACCTCTCGCGCATCGAGTCGGGCAAGATGGAGCTCATCCTCGAAGACTTCAAAATCGCGAATGTCGTCGCCGAAGTCGCTCAGAGCCTCGCGCCCATGGCCGCCCAGAAAAAACTCGCGCTCGAAACTGAGATCGGGGATCCCGCGCTCGGCCTGTGCAGCGATCGGAAGAAGTGCTTCCAGATCCTGCTCAACCTCGCAAACAACGCCGTCAAATTCACCGACACCGGCCGCGTCGTCATCGCAGTCCGCTCCACCGGGGAGCATTTGGAGCTATCCGTGACGGACACCGGCGTCGGCATCCAGCCCGCCAGCATGGAGCACCTTTTCGAGGCTTTCCGCCAGGTCGATGGCTCCGCCCGCCGCGTCTATGAGGGCACGGGACTCGGCTTGTATTTGTGCAAACAACTCGCGACAATGCTGGGCGGAAACATTGCGGCGGAAAGCGAATTCGGGACGGGTTCGCGGTTTGCCCTCACCCTCCCCCGCGAAATCCAGCCCCAACGATGAGCGCCAAAATCCTTCTGGTCGAAGACAACGAGGCCAACCGTTACCTCGCCACCTTTCTGCTGGAAAACAGCGGCTACTCCGTCGTCCACGCAGCCAATGGCCGGGAGGGCGTCATCGCCGCGCAGAATGAACTCCCCGACCTCATCCTCATGGATATCCAGATGCCCGAGGTCGATGGCTACGAGGCCGCGCGCCGCATCAAGGCCGAGCCGCATCTCGCCCACATCCCGATCGTCGCGGTGACCAGCTACGCGATGGCCGGTGATCGTGAAAAGGCGCTGGCGCTCGGCTTTTCGGGCTATCTGGAAAAGCCCATCGTCACGGAGACTTTCATCACCGAGATTTCGCGGTTCATCACAAAGGAGGCGGCCACCCCATGAGAATACTGAGCGTCGATGACAAAGCCGAAAACCTTTACATGATCGAGGCGCTGCTCCGCGGCCACGGCCATATCGTGGACTCCGCGAGCAACGGTCTCGACGCGCTCAAGCTCGCCGAGCGCTGCGTCCATGACCTCGTCATTTCCGACATCCTCATGCCGCGCATGGACGGCTTTCAGCTCTGCCGGGAGATGAAAAGGGACGATCGCCTCCGCCAGATCCCGTTCGTCTTTTACACCGCCACCTACACCGATCCGCGCGACGCCGCCTTTGCCATGAGCCTCGGCGCCGACCGCTTCCTCATCAAACCGCTCGAACCCGACGCCTTCATCCGCGAGATCGGGGAAGTCGTCGCCAGAAAGGCGCCGACCGCCGCCGCGCCCGCCGCCGAACCAGAGGACGAGGCCATCTATCTCAAGGAGTACAACGCCCGCCTCGTCGCGAAGCTTGAGAAAAAGATGCTCGATCTGGAAGCGGCAAACCGGCTGCTGCAGGAGGACATCAGCGAACGCGAGCGGGCCGTCCGGGAGCGCGCCCGGCGCGATGAGAAAATCCGCGAGGCCCAAAAGCTCGAAGCCATCGGCACACTCGCCGGCGGCATCGCCCATGACTTCAATAACATCCTCGCCGGCATCATCGGCTTCGCCGATCTCGGCATCCAGGAAGCCGCCGATCCGTCCGCCTCCACAGCGAGCTTCAAGGAAATCCTCAAGGCCGGCGGTCGAGCGCGCGACCTCGTCCGCCAGATCCTCGCCTTTTCCCGCCACCGCGAGCAGGACCGCAAGCCGCTCGATCTCGAAACCAATGTCCGCGACGCCCTGAAGATGCTCCGCGCCACGCTCCCCGCCTCGCTCGAGATCGTCAGCGAGTTTGAGCCGAACGGGCCGCAAGTCCTCGCCGACAGCGTCCAGGTCCACCAGATCGTCACGAATCTCGTGACCAATGCCTGGCACGCCATCGGCGAGCGCTCGGGCAAAGTCCGCGTCCAGCTCACCACCTTCGCGGTCGATGCGGATTTCGCCCGCATCCATCCCGACCTCCGCCCCGGGCGCTACATGCGCCTTTCGGTCGGCGACGACGGCTGCGGGATGGACGCCAGCACCTCCAGCCGCATCTTCGAGCCCTTTTTTACGACCAAAGAGCCGGGCCGCGGCACCGGCCTCGGTCTCTCCGTGGTCCACGGCATCATGCAGTCCTGCGACGGCGCGATCACCGTTTACAGCGTCCCCGGCGACGGCACGACCTTTCACCTCTACTTCCCCGCTCTCGATCTCGAGACCCCGGCCGCAGACATCCCCGATGCCACCCTCGCCTTCGGGCACGGCCAGAGCATCCTCTTTATCGATGACGAGCCCGTGCTGACCACGCTCGGCGAGCGCTTCCTCACCCGCCTCGGCTACGCGTCCGTGGTCGAGAGTGACGCCAACGCCGCCGTCGCCCGCTTCCGCGAAACGCCCTTCGACCTCGTCATCACGGACCTCACCATGCCGCAGCTCAGTGGCATCGACCTCGCCCGGCGCCTATGGGAAATCCGGCCCGGCGCCCGCGTGGTCCTCACCACCGGCTACAGCGCCACACTCGATTCGCCGCGCGCGAGAGAGATCGGCTTCCGCGAACTGCTCCTCAAGCCCTACAACATCCAGGCGCTGGGCGATTGCGTGAAGCGCGCGCTGGAAGCGTGAAGCGCGCGAAACTCAAAGGCTCAAAGCCCGCGGTCGTTCCCGATCTCCGGCGCCCGACTTTGAGCAGCCCCGCAACGGCGGCTATTTCCCCACCGAGATCAGGTGGGTGAATGTCCGCAGATACATCCTTCCGCCGCTGATCGCCGGCGTCGCGTGCGAACCTTCGCCCAGCGCGATGCGCACGGGCGGCTGGAATGTCTCGCCGACCGCGACCACGACCAGATCGCCCTTCGTGGTCATGTTGTACAGGCGGTTGTTCACGCAGACCGGCGAGCCGTAGTACGGGCCTTCCACGCGCTCACTCCAGAGCTGCTCATTCGTCGCGGCGCGCAGGCAGGTGACGAGGCCGTTTTCCTTCCAGAGGAAAAGCAGCCCGCCCACCGCGATGGGCGTCGGCACGTAGCCGCCGACGCGGATGACCTCATAGACTTTCTCCGCCGATTTCCCGTCTGCCGCCGGGCGCACCGCCGCCACGAAACTCTCCGCGCGGCCCTCGCCGCACTGCGCGATGATCAGCCCCGCCGGCGTGACGAACGGCGAGGAGACGCAGCGCTTTGTCATCAGCGCGGGCAACTGCCACGCCAGCGCGCCGGTGCGCGCGTCATTCGCCGCCAGCCCGATGGAAAAGCCCTCCGTGATAACGAGCGGCGCGCCGCTTTTCGGCGTGAAAATACACGGCGTCGAGGCCGTGTGCTTTGTGCCCTCATGCTCCCAGCGCCAGCGCTCCCGGCCCGTCTTCGCATCCACGGCGACGAGGAAACTCTTCGGCTGATCCTGGTCGAAATTCAGCAGCACCATGTCCTCGAAAACGATCGGCGAAGCGCCCGGCCCGTGCTGCGAAATGAACGGCCCCAGTTCCACCTTCCAGAGTTCGCGCCCGTCTTTCTGATCCAGCGCCACGAGCCCCGAGCTCTCCGGCGACGCCCAGTGGAAATACACCCGCTCCGCATCCACGGCAGCCGACGCGGCCGCATAGTTATTGTCGGAGTGCAGCCGGTAGCCGCCAGTCGCGTATTCCTTTCGCCACTGCGTCTTCCCGTCCGCCGCGCCCACACACACGATCACCCGCTTCGTCGTGTCCTTCGGGTTGCCCGTCACAAAAACGCGATCCCCCCACACCACGGGCGACGAATGCCCGCTCCCCGGCAGCTCGATTTTCCAGTTGAAATCCTTCTCCGAAAACTGCGCCGGCAGGTTTGGTGCGACGCCCAGCCCCGAGCCGTTCGGCCCGCGAAAGCGCGTCCACTCCTGGCCCATGCCAGCGGCGCAAAGGACGGCAAAAATGGCGGGCGCGAGGATGGTGTGGGGCAGCTTCATGGGAGAAAGACGGGAGTAGGCTCGCGAAGGCCGCGAGGTGTCAAGAGCGGCACCTCACTTTGGGACATCGGGAATACTTGCAAACGACGCTTGGCTGGCGGCGAAAGAGGGTGCATGTAAAAGAGCGTCCTATGATTCCCGACGGCGCACTTCCGCCCATTCCGACTCTCGGAAAGTCGCAGCTTCCCCGCGGGTTCAGCTACCCGCTCGGAGCCAGTGCCGTGGGCGACGCCCTCGTCTCCGTCCCCCAGTACGACAAGTTCACGCTCAGCTTTTCCAACCACTCGCCGCTCCTCCATCCCCCGCTGCGCATCCCCGGCTATCCGGTCATCCGCTTCACCTACTCGAACTACCCGGAATACACGCCCCGCGCAGAGTCCACCACTTCCCGCCCGCGCCGGCAGGGCGGCGAGCGCTGGCACTTCGATGTCCTTCCCGTGCTGTTTGAAAGGCGGGCTGACATCCAGGCGCTGCTGATCTCCACCGGTCTCCCGCTCCTCCGCGACTGGCTCACCGGGCCCGACTCCCCCACCGGCCAGACCAAGCGCCTGGCCTGCTCCATCTGGTACTTCGAGGACACCGGCGTGATGAAGCTCCACATCGAGGAACCGGTCTAGGCACGGAACGTCGTCCGCCCCGCACCGCGAAGCTGCAGAAGAATTTGATCCCCCTTGCCAACGCCTCCCCCTCTACCTTCAAAACCGCATGAAACACCCGCTGACACTTGCACTTTTGTCCGCCGCTTTTGTCGCCACCTTGCTGCCGTCGGCGCGCGGCCAGGAACCGAAAAAGCACAGCCTTAGCCTTGACGTTCGTCCACTGAGCAGCGGCGGTGCGACAAAGTCATCCAGCTCTTTCAACTCGGAGAAGGGAACGACCACATCCGGGACGGCAATGAGAACGGATACGACCGGATCCGAACGCACCCGCAAGAGCCACGTCGATTTGGAGATCACGATCCGAAACGTCTCCTCTCAACCGGACACGACAAAGCTCGAATGGTATTTCTTTGCCAAACCCGTGGACAACTCACGGGAGTTCCTGAACGACTCTGGATCGCGGGAGATCCAGGTAAAAGCCGCCGGAGAGGAAAAAGTGACCGTGGAATCGAAGGAGACGTCGATGACCTCCAAACGGGAAACAAAAGCGAAAGTCGGCACGACCTCGCTCGGCTCCATCACGGAGTCGAAGAGCGGAACAAAGGCGAGCGGATGGATCGTGCGGCTGATTTCTGAAGACAAGGTGCTCGCCGTGCGCGCCTCGGCACCGGCATTGGAAGCGATGGGTCGCAATCCGGCGAATATCAGCGGAGCGAAGCCGAAGTAACATCGGGGCAAAGGACAGCGCCCCCGGTTTCCCGAAGCGGATTCTTATTCGCGACCGTCATCGCGCGGCGAGCGGGTTTGCCCGCGGACGGGCGCTATGCTTTCTTCTCCGCCCTTATGCTCCACTTCACGAAAATGAACGGTGCGGGAAACGATTTCGTCGTCACCGATAACCGCGAGGGAAAGACCGCCCTCACCGCCGCGCAGATCGCCCGCCTTTGCGACCGCCACCGCGGTGTCGGCGCAGACGGCCTGCTCGCCGTCGAGCCCGCGCAAAACGGCGCCGACTTCCGCATGCGCTACTACAACGCCGACGGCGGCGAGGCCGAGATGTGCGGCAACGGTGCGCGCTGCTTCGCGCGCTTCGCGCAAAAAGTCAGCGGCCAGTCCGGCGACATCGCCTTTGAAACGCTTGCGGGCGTCATCACCGCAAAATTCCTTGGCGACCTCGTGCAGATCCGGATGAGCACGCCCCACTCGCTCCGCCTCGGCGACGAGCTGCACGCCCGCGGCGAGGTGCTCACAGTCCACTCCGTCAATACCGGCGTCCCCCACGCCGTCGTCTTCGTGGACGACCTCGAAAACACCGACGTGCGCCAGCTCGGCCGCGCACTCCGCTTCCACGAGCACTTCGCGCCCAAGGGAACGAACGCGAACTTCGTCCAGCAGCGCGCCGCCGACACCATCGCCATCCGCACCTACGAGCGCGGAGTCGAGGACGAGACGCTCGCCTGCGGCACCGGCATGGTCGCCTGCGCCCTCATCTTCCACGAGCGCACCGGGGCACCCTCGCCCGTGCAGGTGCAGGTCCGCGGCGGCGATACGCTCCTCATCGGCTTCGCCAAAACCGCCGACGGCTACACGGACGTCACGCTCACCGGCCCCGCGGACTTCGTCTTCGACGGCACGACCGCCGTCTGACGCGCGCCGGCATTCGCTGCGCGGGTTTTTTTGTGTCCAAAGCCGGGCGGCCAGCCTAAAAACCACGCCCCTATGTTTGCAGGAACCTTCACCGCCCTAGTCACGCCTTTCAAAAACGACCAGGTCGATGAGCCCGCGTTCGAGCAGCTCATCGAGGCGCAGATCGCCGCCGGGATCACCGGCATCATCCCCGTCGGCACCACCGGCGAATCGCCGACCCTCAGCCACGATGAGCACCGGCGCGTCATCGAACTCGGCGTCCAGTTCGCCGCCGGGCGCTGCCTCGTCATCGGCGGCACCGGCTCGAACTCCACAAGCGAAGCCGTGGCCATGACCATCGAGGCCGAGAAGCTCGGCTGCGACGGCGCGCTGCTCATCGCCCCCTACTACAACAAGCCCTCGCAGGAAGGGCTCTACCGCCATTTCGCAAAGATCGCCGAGGCCACCAAGCTGCCGCTCATCCTTTACTCCATCCCCGGACGCTGCGGCATCGAGATCGGCGTGGAAGTCACCGCGCGGCTCGCAAAGGATTTCCCAAACATCGTCGCCATGAAGGAAGCGGGCGGCAGCGTCGAGCGCGTGAGCGCCCTCCGCGCCGCGGTCGCTGAGTCGTTCACCATCCTCTCGGGCGACGACTCGCTCACGCTCCCCTTCATGTCCGCCGGTGCAGTCGGCGTCATCAGCGTCGCCTCGAATATCATCCCCGCGGAAGTCGCCGCCCTCGTCAGCGCCGCCCTCGCCGGCGACTACGCGCAAGCGCGCGCGCTGCACTTCCGGCTCTACCCGCTTTTCAAGGACCTCTTCATCGAGCCCAACCCCGTGCCGCTCAAATTCGCGCTCGCCGCCCAGGGCCGGATGACTCCTGACGTGCGCCTCCCGCTTTGCGAAATGGCACCCGCCACCGCCGCGAAACTCACCGCCACACTCCAGCAACTCGGCCTCATCTGAGACCGGACGAGAACCGCGGTCAAAAAAGCAGTGAACCATTCTCCGCCATGACCTCACTCAAAGTCCTCATCAACGGCGCCCGCGGTCGCATGGGCCAGATGCTCATCGCCTGCGCGCGAAACGAACCTGGAATCGAAGTCGCCGCCCAGA
>JANOBH010000229.1:0-3922 GCA_031411535.1 Chthoniobacter sp.
CGGCGTCGAGCAACGCGACCTACGAAGTCGCAGCGGAATAGGCGGACGCCAGACCAGGCGCGAACGTGCGGCGCGCGCGGCAAAACAAAAATCTCCGCGGCTCTTTTTCCAAAGAGTTTTTGGAAGTGGGTCGGGCGAGACTCGAACTCGCAACCAACGCCTTAAAAGGGCGCTGCTCTACCATTGAGCTACCGACCCGTTTCCAACGGAAGTGAGCCGCGGAGAGTCGTGTAGGGAAACGGTCCCGGCAACCAAAAAAAACGCGCCTCGCTGCAATGCCTTTCAGCCGGCGAAATGACGCTGCACGGGAGGAGATTTTGCGCGCCGGATCGAAGGGTCCCGTCCGGGTTCGAGACGTGAGCGCCGTGGGCTTCGACGATCGCTTTGACGAAGCTCAGCCCGAGGCCGCGCTGGGAGCGGCTCTTGTCCACGCGGTAGAGCCGCTCCCAGATCCACGCCTGCTCCCCGGGCACGATGCCCCCTCCGGAATCGCCCACCTCGATCTCAACGCGTTCGCCGTCGGACGCGGCGCGAATCCAGATCCGGCCACCGTCGGCGGTGTATTCGAGCGCGTTGCCAATGAGGTTGGCGACCGCGCGCTGGAGCTGGATGACGTCGGCCCGGATCACCGGCTCGATGGAGGCAGCGAGTTCGCTTTGCTTTGCGCACGGCTTCGTCTCCACCGCCACCACGCGGTCCGCCTCGAAGCCATCGTAGTGCCCGGCGGCATCGAGCTTCGAGCGCAGGTTAAAGACCAGGTTCGGGTCCGTCGCCGGGCTGTTATCCGTGAAACCGTCGGCCCCGGATTCCTTGTCGTTCACTCCCCAGGAGAAGGGCACGAGTGCGCCGATCCTGTAGCCGCGATCCGCGATGTGATTCTCCATCGCCAGCTTCCAGCGCACCGCCTCCACGCGGCCATCCATTATTGAAGCACACAGCGCACATTCGTGGTCGCGTGCGCGGTGATGCCCGCTAACGTCCGCGCCTCGCCATGCCCCGCCGCTTTTCCGTCCTAGCGCCCTTTCGCTCCCGGCTCGCGCTCGTCGCGCTCGTCGCGGGCGTGCTGTTCGTCGGGCTCGCGGTGTGGTTCGCGCGCCCGCTTTTCCGCACCGCAAATCCGCTGCTGGAAACGCCCGCGCTCGTGCTGAATGCCGTGCAGGCAAAGTCGCTGTATTTCAACGCCGCGGCCCGCCCGTGGCTTTTGGCGCAGCGGCCGGACCTGGTCACGGCGGAGGATCGCGACGACGGCTCGCAGCGCACGCGGACTTTCGCGCAGGCGGTGCTGGTGCCCCGGCTTTTCCGCCAACTGGACCGGCAGGACCGCTTCGACGCGCTGCTTTTCATCGGCGATCCGAGCCAGTACCGCCCGCTGCTCGATCATCTCGTGGAGACAAAGGACTGGTCGCTGAGCTACGTGGACCACCTCGGGATGATCTTCCGCCGCGATGTCGCGCGCCCGTGGAAACCGGAGGATTTTCAGCCGGTTCGCGCGCGCTTCTCCGGCGCGTCCGCGCACGACCGCGCCGTCTTTCTCGCGCAGACGGCGATCAAGCTGGTGGCCGTGCGGGAATTCACCTCCGCCAAGCAGTTGCTCGACGAGGCGGTGCTGCTCGACGCGCGGCTGCCGGATGCATGGAATGGGCTCGCCACCTACCACATGCACCGCGGCGAATACCGCGAGGCTTACGCCAGCGCGGAGCGCGCGCTCGATCTCGACAAGGCCCACCTGCCCGCACTCGCGACGAAGACGCAGCTCCTTTTCGCCACGCGGAATTTTTCCGAGGCATACGAGCTTTCAAAGGAGATCATCGCGCGCATGCCGGATGATCCGAACCTGCTCTTCTACCACGCGAAAATCGCGCACGAGGCGCATGCCTACAAAGCGGAGATCGAGGCGCTGGAAAGGCTGATCGCCCGCGCCGAAGCAGAGCAGCGGCCCGTCTCCGGCTACCAGCTCTACCTCGCGCAGGCTTACACGGCGGCGAGCGACGGGCCACGCGCCATTGAGGCATTCATGCGGGTGCTCAATGACCCGGACCTCCCGCAGGACCAGCGCGACTTTGCACGGGAAAACATCGCGCGGATCAAGAAGCGGACAGGATTGTAAACTGCGGGTGTTTTACTCCGCGGCAAGCCACGCATGGAGGTCGCGTAGTGAGTTCGCAGGCCGGTCGAGGTGAAAGGCACGCAGGCCGGCGGACGCGGCTCCCCGCCAGTCGCGCTCCGGATCGTCGCCGACATGCACCGAGGACGACGGAGACACGCCCGCCATTTCCACCGCGCGCTGGAAAATCCACCCGTCCGGCTTGTCGGCCCCGACCTCGCTCGAAATGACGATCGGGTCGAAAGAGTCCGCGATCTCCAAGTCCGCGAGAATGGCGCGCAGGCGTCCGTCGAAATTGGAAATGACACCCAGGCGGTAGCGTGACCGGAGCGACTCCAGGGCCGGGCGCACTTCGGGGAAAAGCTGCCAGACACCGGGCTTGGTGAATTCGTCGTAGAGTTCGGAAAAATACGCATCGCGATCCATCGCGCCCGCACCGACACGGCAGCGCTCCAGCACGCGGGCCACGAGTTCCCGCCACCAACCGCGGTCGTCATCGGCCCTCGGTGCGCGCGTCGCCGCACGCGACGGCATCCCCTTCCACACCGCCGGAAACGCGGCGTGCAAATCCGCCTCCGCAATCTCGCATCCATGGCGGAGCGCCACCTCACGGTAGTGGTGGCCTGCACCGCGAGCCAGATGGAAAAGCGTGCCGGCAGCGTCAAAGAATATCGTTTCAATCACGGGCCGCAGATGACGCCGGACGCCCCTCCGGTCAATGGCCGGCTTTGGTGAGCGCCGCCGCTCCCAAAATCATTCCGCCATCGACGCCAGCGGTTTCCCGCCTTGACGCCACACTGGCGCTCCCGTATTTTCCCGCCATTCCAATTCCGGCTTCAGCCAAGTGGGCCACAAACCCACTTTTTTTTGTCCCCGGAAGTGAACACCATTTATGAACAGTGAAATCCTCGCAGGCCTCGACTTTTTTGAGCGCGACAAGGGCATCAAGCGTGAAGTGCTCCTCGAAGCGATCAACACCGCCGTGCTCACGGCCGCCCGCAAGGCGGTCGGCCCAGCGAAGGATTTGCGCGTCGAGATCGACCCCAAGACCGGCGAGATCAAGGCCTACGCAAAGCTGACGGTCGTCGAGAAAATCGAGAACAAGCACGACGAGATATCCTTAAAGACGGCGAAGATGTTCAAGGCCGACATCCTGATCGGTGAGGAAATCGAGGTGCCGGTCACCCCGAAGGATTTCGGGCGCATCGCCGCCCAGACCGCCAAGCAGGCGATGATGCAGCGCATCCGTCAGGCGGAGAAGGAGATGATTTACGACGAGTTCAAGGATCGTGCCGGCGAGATCGTGAGCGGCACCGTCCGGCGTTTCGACCGCTCCGACGTGGTCGTCGATCTGGGGAAATTTGAGGCGCTCATGCCGAATCGCGAGCGCGTGCAGACCGAGGACTACAACATCGGCGATCGCATCCGCGCATACGTCGTCGCGGTGGAAAACGGCGTGCGCGGCCCCGAGATCATCATTTCGCGCAGCCATCCGAATTTTGTCCGCCGCCTATTTGAGATGGAAGTCAGCGAAATCAACGACCGCACCGTCGAGATCAAGGGAATCGCCCGCGAAGCCGGCTTCCGCACAAAGATCGCCGTCTTTAGCGCGAATGAGAAAGTCGATCCCGTCGGCGCCTGCGTGGGCATGCGCGGGTCGCGGGTGAAGAACATCGTCCGGGAGTTGAACAACGAGAAGGTGGACATCATCCGCTGGAGCGCGGACATGAAGGAGCTCGTCCTCGAAGCGCTTAAACCCGCGAAGGTGAAGAGCGTCACGCTCGACGAATCGAAAAAGGCGATTCTCATCAAGGTGGA
>JANOBH010000230.1:0-1517 GCA_031411535.1 Chthoniobacter sp.
CACGTCAGCATCCTCACGCCCGCCAAGCTCGCGGACATTTGGAAAAGCGTCGCCGAAGTGGATGAGGTCATCGCCATCGGGTCCGGCGAGAGCGTCTTCGCCGTCGCGAAAAAACTGCGCGCCCTCGCCTTCGACGCCGCGATCATTTTCCCGAACTCCCTCCGCACCGCGCTGGAGCCCTGGCTCGCCGGCATCCCGCGCCGCGTCGGCAAACCCGGACACCGCCGCCGCTGGCTGCTGGACCAGGTTTTCGAGCCGAACAAAAAGAAGAAGACCGCCCCGCGCCCGCGCCATCAGGTCCACGACTACCTTGCGCTCGCAGAGTTCGTCGGGGCCGATGTGAAGGACGAGGAGACCGGCTCAAAGCCAAACGTCATACCGTCCGCCGACCGTCCGCCACGCATCGGCCTTTGCGCCGGCGCGGAGTACGGCGGCGCGAAGCGCTGGCTGCCCGAACGCTTCGCCGAGACGCTGCGCCTCGTCCATGAAAAGACGGGCTGCGAATGGAAGCTATTCGGCGTCGAGAAAGACCGCCCCGTGGCCGACGCGATTGTCTCCGCCGCGAACGTCCCCGTCACCGATCTCATCGGCAAAACCACGCTCGCGCAGCTCATGGACGAGCTGCGCACCTGCGACGTGCTGCTCACAAACGACACCGGCACCATGCACCTCGCCGCATTCCTCGGCGTGCCCACCGTCTCCCTCTTCGGCAGCACCGAGCCCACGCTCACCGGCCCGCTCGGCGAAGGCCACCGCATCATCCGCCACCACGTCGATTGCAGCCCGTGCTTTCTCCGCGAGTGCCCGATCGACTTCCGCTGCATGAAGGCCATCGAAGTCCCCGAGGTCGTCGCCGCCGTGGAATCGCTCCTCAAGCAGCGGCAGCCGGCGGCGTAGCGCCGCGGTTCATTCCGTCATTCCCCGCGCAGCATCCCCTCCACCAGCCGTGCGAGCGACGGCACATCGACGACGAAATCCGCGTCCCACGACCGCAGGTCGCCGCGCGGCGCGGGGCATTCCATGAAGCCGTACCGGCAGCCAAAGCCGCGGGCCAGTTCCGAGAATGACGGCTGGATGTGCCGGCCGAAAAGCTCCACCACGCCCGGCCTTTCAGCGAAGGCCAGATTCATCAGCCCCGCACCGTGCGGCGCGACGATGAACTCCGCCTGCGCGAAAAGCCGCACCTGGTCCGCAAATCCCATCTCCTCCAGCGCGTACGCCGCGAAGCCCAGCGGCGCGAGCGCCTGCATGACCTCGTCCTCGTTCGTGATGCACCGCGCGAGCGCCTTGCGCCGCGAGATGAAAACGCGCGGGCTGAAGCTGGTGCCGCCAGCCGCCGCCGGCAGCGCGGGGAGCATTTTTCCACGCACCCAGCGCAACCCCGCGAGCGAGACGCGGCAGTAGAAATCCCCGCGCAGTTCGCGCCGGAACGACGACACCACGAGCGTCCCGACCGAGAGCCGCGAGCCGTTCCACTCCATGCAGCGCTCGGGGCCGTAGCCCATGAGCCGCAGCGA
>JANOBH010000231.1:0-2656 GCA_031411535.1 Chthoniobacter sp.
TTGAGGAACTCGTAGTTGTCGAGCATGCCGTGGCTGCTCGTGCAGTCCACGCGGTGCAGCTCCATCTCGTCGTCCATGTGCGGGCGCGCGAGGAAGCGCTTGAGCTTTGCCACGCGCATCTGCTGCACGTCCTTGAAGACCATGTGGTTCGCGACGGCCTCGACCGTGGCGTCGATCTCCGCGCGGGAGAAACGCAGCCGCGTCATCACGCGCTCGGTCATTTCCGCACCGAGCCGGTCGTGCCCGCTGAAGCGGATGCGCCCGTCCGGATCGGTGGAAAAGGTGCCCGGCTTGCCGATGTCGTGAAAGAGCACCGAGAGCACGAGCGGCCCCGTGACCTCCGCTGGCAGGAGGCCGAGCATGATGCGCGTGTGCGTGAAGACATCGCCCTCCGGGTGAAACTGAGGCGGCTGCTCGCAGCCCTTCAGCGCCTCGATCTCCGGCAGGATCTCGCGCAGCAGTCCGCTCTCGTCCAGCAGGTCAAAGCCGCGCACGCGCCGCGGCGCGAGCAGGGTTTTCATCAGCTCCTCCCGGATGCGCTCGGCGCTGACCTCGTGGATGTGCGGCGCATTTTCGCACACCGCGCGCCATGTCGCGCCGTCGAGGTCAAAGCCGAGCGTGGTAGCGAAACGCACGGCGCGCATCATTCGCAGCCGGTCCTCGCGGAATCGGTCGTAGGGATTGCCGATAGCGCGCAGCAGGCGCGCGTCGAGATCGCGCTGGCCGCCTACGTGGTCGATGAGCCGGCCGGCGAGCGGGTCGAAAAAGAGGCCGTTGACCGTGAAGTCGCGCCGCTCGGCGTCCTGCTCGGGCGTGGAAAAGCTGACCGTCTCGGGCCGGCGTCCGTCGATGTACTGGCCGTCGTTGCGAAACGTCGCGACCTGAAACTCGAAGCTGCCATCGAGAACCACGATGACCCCGAAGTGCGCGCCGACCGCGACGGTGCGGCGGAATAGCGCCTGCACCTGCTCGGGGCGCGCGTCGGTGGCGATGTCGTAGTCGTGCGGCTCCACGCCCATGAGCCGGTCCCGCACGCACCCGCCCGCGTAGAGCGCGATGTGGCCGGCGTCCTGGAGGCGCTGGACGATGGCGCGTGCGGAGTTTTCGAGGGAGGAGGACACGGGGAAAGATAGCAGCGCTTTCAAACGAAAACACCCGGCGCGTGAACGCCGGGTGCTCGGAATTTCTGGCTGGCGGAGGCGGCCGCTACTTGGGATCCGCGCCTTCGCTGGGGCCGCCCGGCTGGTTCTGCTGGATGTTGTATTTGCCGATGATCGCCTTCGCGTCCTCGTCCGTCTTGCCGAGGATGAGGAGGTCCATGACCATGGCGTTGAGCTTGTTTTTCAACTCAGCGGACTGCTTGACCAGCGGCTCGCGCTTGGCAAAGGCGTCGGCGAGCTGGACCTTGCCCTCCTGGAGGGCGGAGCGCTGTTTGAAGACGCCCGAGGTCTGCGTGATCATGACCATCGCGAGCGCACTGGAAAGCAGCGCGATGGGCAGATGGAGCGACGGGGCGGACGGAGCGTAGGCCGCTGCGGGTTCGGAGTAGGAGTAGTCGGCGTCGGAGTTCATGGGTGAAAACTATCAGGGTGCTGGGGTGGACGAGGCGGGGCCGGAAGCGGGTGCGTCCTTGACCTGGACGTTGTAGCCGTGCTTGGCGAGGAGGGCTTTCATCTTCTCGTTCTTGACCGAGGAGGCGGCCATATCACGGAGGAGATTTGGCCCGATCTGCTGGCTGATCTGGTTGCCGGCATTGATCTCCTCCTGCTGGACCTGAAGCGCCTGCTGCTGCTTCTGGACTTCGGCCTGGAGGCTCTGGTTGGAGTTGCCCACGGCGAAGCTGATGATGCTCAGGACCAGGCATAGCGCCGATGCCCCGACCGAGATATAGAATGGGATTTTCATGGGAGGCGGTGTTTCTCGGTGAGAAGCGCGGGCGGCGTCAAGGCACAAAAATCGCGGATGCGGCGCGGCCTGCCGCAATTCACTCCGCGCCGGCTTCGCGGCCCATGAGATTGGCCATGGCGGCGCGCGGAGAGAGGGTGCCGTCGAGGAGGGCGCGGATTTGCGTGACGATCGGGGCATCGATGCCGTGGCGCTGTGCGACTTCGTGGGCGCTGTAGGTGGTGGGCACGCCCTCGGCGACCATGTTCATCGAGGCCACGATGTCCGCGAGGCGCTCGCCGCGGCCGAGGCGTTCGCCGACGGCGCGGTTGCGGCTGTGCTTGGAGAAGCAGGTGACCATGAGATCGCCGATGCCGCTCAGTCCCTGAAAAGTCTCGCGCCGTCCCCCGAGGGCGCTGCCGAGGCGGGTAAGTTCCGAAAGCGCGCGGGTGACGAGCGCGGCCTTGGAATTGTCGCCGAGGCCGAGCCCGTCGCTCACGCCGGCGGCGAGGGCGAAGATGTTTTTCAGCGCGCCTCCGAGCTCGATGCCGGCCACGTCGTCACTCGTGTAGGCGCGGAAAAAAGGCGTGGAAAAGGCCTGCTGAAGCCGTTTCGCGAGCGCGGCGTCGCGGCAGCCGAGGACGAGCGCGGTGGGAAGCTGGCGCGCCACCTCCTCCGCGTGGCTGGGGCCGGAAAGCACGGCGACGGGGTTGCGCGGGAAACATTCGCCGATGATCTCGCTCATCCTCAGTCCGCTGCCGCGCTCCACGCC
>JANOBH010000232.1:0-3351 GCA_031411535.1 Chthoniobacter sp.
CATGACCTTCCCCGCGGCGCTGCGCTCCATGCTCCGGCAGGCGCCGAACATCATCATGATCGGTGAAATTCGCGATCTCGAGACGGCGAACATCGCCATCAATGCCTCGCTCACCGGCCACCTCGTCTTTTCCACGCTGCACACGAACGACGCGCCGGCCGCCGTCGCGCGCCTCGTGGATATCGGCGTGCAGCCCTTCCTCGTCTCCTCGGCCACGCGCGCCATCATCGCCCAGCGGCTCGTGCGCAAGCTCTGCCAGAACTGCAAGCATCCAGCCGAGATGACCGAGACCGAGATGTCGGCGCTCGGCCTCGATGCCTCTCAGCTCGGCGAAGCCACCGTCATGAAGGGCGCCGGCTGCGACGCCTGCAAGCATCTCGGCTACAAGGGCCGGATGGGCATCTTCGAGATCTTCCTCATCGACGACGAAGTGCGGCACATGATCAACGAGAAGGCCTCGACCATCGAGCTGCGCAAGCGCGCCCGCGAAATGGGCATGCGCACGCTCCGCGAGGACGGCATCCGCAAGGTGCTCGCCGGCATGACCACCGCGGAGGAGGTCATCGGCGTGACCATGTCGGACGCGAACTAGCAGGGAAGGGGGAGGAATGGCGCTCTTTGACTTTCGTAAAAGCGCACCCGCTGAGCAGCAGGCCGCGCCTGCGGCATCGGCCAATCCGATTCCTCCGATGGAGGATCTTCTCCGCCTCGTGCTGGAGGAGGGCGCGTCGGATCTGCACCTCTCGGTCGGCACGCCGCCGGCGCTGCGGCGTCACGGGCGGCTCGTGAAGCTCACCACGCGCCCGCTCACGCCCGAGGACACGGAGACGCTCGCGCGCGCGATCACGAGCGACGCGAATTTCGCGCGCGTGAACGAGCAGGGGAGCGTGGACTTCGGCTTCTCCTACAAGGACCAGGACCGCTTCCGCGTCAGCGTCTATCGCCAGCAGGGCAGCATCGCCCTCGCGCTCCGCATCATCCCGAAGCGCATGATGTCCATCGAGGAAATCGGCCTGCCGCCCGCCATGCGCTCTCTCCTCGAAACGCCGCGCGGCCTCATCCTCGTCACCGGCCCCACCGGCTCCGGCAAGACGACCTCGCTCGCCTCCCTGCTCGACGCGATCAATACCACGCGCGACAGCCACATCATCACCATCGAGGACCCGATCGAGTACGTGCATCCGCACAAGCTCGGCATCGTCAACCAGCGCGAGGTGGGCGTGGACGTGCCCACTTTCCCCGACGGCCTGCGCCGCGCGCTCCGGCAGGACCCGGATGTCATCCTCGTCGGTGAAATGCGGGACCTCGAGACGATGGAGACCGCCATCACCGCCGCCGAAACCGGCCACCTCGTCTTCTCCACCCTCCACACCACCGGCGCCGCGCGCACCGTGGACCGCATCGTCGATGCCTTTCCCTCCACGCAGCAGGAGCAGATCCGCGTGCAACTCGCCGCCAATCTCAAAGCCGTCCTTTCGCAAATCCTCATTCCCACGCTCGACGGCCGCGGCCGCGTCGCCGCCTTCGAGCTGATGATCAATACGCCCTCCGTCGCCGCCCTCATCCGCGACAACAAAACCTTCCGCATCGCCAACGACATCCTCACCGGGTCGAAGTACGGCATGATCTCCCTCGAAGCCTCCCTCGTGGAGCACTACCTCGCCGGCCTCATCAGCTACGAGCAGGTCCTCACCAAAGCGCAGGACCAGCAGGCCGCCATCCAGCTCATCGGCGGACAAAAGCCGCGCAAACGCTGATGCGGAAATCTGAGCGCGCCCATCGCGTCGGAGTATGAAAACGAAGCGCATCCTCTTTGTCGCAGCCTTCACGGCTGGACTGATCGTTATCGCTTAGCTCCGGCATTCGCCGCGCAGCGGCGACCGGGACGCAGCGGCAGCTTCCCTTCCGCCGTCACAGGCGCCGCCGCTCCCGTCACGGCTCGCGGCGGGTGGCGGCGATCAGCTCATCGAGCTTGGAAACGATCGCCTGCACCTCCGCCTGCGTCGGCGGATCACTCACCGCCATGGAAAGCGGAAAGACGCTGGCCGGATTTCGCGCCGTGCCCAGGATCGCGCTGTCGAGCTGCTGCGCCGAGACCTCGCCTTGCGGACCTTGCGGACCGGTGGCTCCGGCGGGGCCCTCCGGACCTTCCGGCCCGGCTTCACCGATCGCCCCGGCAGGACCTTGCGGCCCCGCCGGTCCGGGTGGCCCCGGCGGCGCATTATCGATCAGCGTTTTGAGCCCGTTGAATTGGTTTCGCATCTGACCCGCCACCATGAGCGAGTCGTCCAGCGGTAGATTAGGATTGTAAGCCATGCGGAAGCGAAGAGTTGATCGTTGATACGTGAGTGTTGAGTGATGGGGTGGAGCTTTGACCGTTGAAAGGTGGCGCTGGGTTATACCATCTCTCACAAAAAACCTGACAGTCGGAAGGAGACGGAATGACGGAATTTGACCAAATGACGGAATGAAGACGCCTGAAGGAAATTCCGTCATTTGGGAGAATTCCGTAATTCCGTCTTCTCCGCCAAACCGTCCGCTTATTTGTGAGAGATGGTATTAGTCTTTGCGGAGATCGCCCATTTCCTGACATCCGCCGCGAAGCACGCAGGGCTGCGCGCCTCGCGGCGGTCTATCTGGGATCGGGCATCCACCCCTCCGCAATCACATCACCGGACGCAGCGCCGGCTCACTCCACGGGCCTTGTCCCAGCCGGTTCACCGCGGCCACGCGATACCAGTACTTCTGCCCCGGGATGGCTCCGTTGCCTTCATACCTCGCCTCCGCCACCGTGCCCACATTGTCCCAGCTCGTCGAGGTGATCGGGTCCGCGCTGCGCTCCACCACATAGGCGTCGGCGTTCGTCTCCCGCTTCCAGCGCACCTCGGAATGCCCCGGCATGCCCGTGAAGGTCACCTTCACGTTCAGGATCTGCGCCACCGGCTGCGGCGGCGCGGGTGCCGCTTTCACTCCGAAGCCTGCGCTTTCGATCTTCGCGGCGTCTCCATCCGTCGCGCTCTCCGTGAAAGCGGCGAGGATGTTCATCGACGCCACCCATTCCTGCTCCGCAGTGTCCCGCTCAGTCATCAGTTGGCGCGCCTGCTGACGCACCGCTTCATAAGCCGCATTGGCCGCGGTAAAGGCCACCTGCGCCGCGCTAAAAGCCGCCAACACGGCGGTGTTTCCCGGCACGCCGGGATTGCTGGTGCTCTTGGTGATGATATCCTGACCTTTCACCAGTTTTTCGGGAATGGTCAGGCTGCTGACATTCATGACTATCTTACTCATAGGTTTCGATCTTGTTCCCGGAGCCGGTGTGGACCAGCGCAGACCAGTATCCCAACGACTCGA
>JANOBH010000233.1:0-8323 GCA_031411535.1 Chthoniobacter sp.
TGATCGGCTACGTCGCGGCGCTGAAACTGGCGCGTGGCGAGTCCTCGATGCTGACAGCGGACATCGACCCGAATCTGCGCCTGGTGGCGTAAGCGTTCGGGACGCGTGCGCTCCCCGGAGTTCAGAAATCACGCGCGAGGAGTTGATCCGCGAGGGCGGGAAACTTTCTGTTGCGCTGCGCGGATGGGCGCGTGAGATACACCCTCGTCTTGTGAAAACGCCCCACGTTAAGCATCAAGAACCGCAACCCGCTCGGAGCGTCTCTTCATGCGGTAGCTTCGCGAGGAAAAGCGAGGCCAAATCCGCGGCAGGTGGGAGGCGGGTTTGCGCGGGAGCCAGCGGCCCGACCGGCCCGTGGCAAGGCTGCGGGCTATTCACCCATTCCCGCTCTATGCCACTCCACGGACTGCACCCTGGCACCGTGGATTCCGTGCAGGCCCGCGCCCTCCGCGGCAGGACCGGCTCCAGCGGCTGAAGCGACCTGGTCAGCCACCGGGGCCTGTAAGCCCCGCGCAGAAATTCCCAACCCTTTCCCATGCCGTTGCGGTGGCGGCGTGGGCCAACAACCAAAACCACCGCCAAGCAAATCAGCAGAAGGCGAAACTCATGAAACCAACCGCGACAACGAAACTCGGACTCACGCTGGCCGGAGTGCTTGCGCTCGTCGTCACTTCCGCCCGCGCCGACAGCTTCGGCAGCGGGGGCAATGCATTCACCATCGACTTTGTGAACATCGGCAACGCCGGGAACGGGGCCGACCCGCTCGATGGCGATCAGGACCGGGGTGGAACCCAGAATTTTGGAGGTGTCTCCTATCAATACCGACTGGGGATGCTGGAGATTTCTCAGAATCAGATCGATAACGCGGTCGCCACGGCCGGCGGGGTGACGAATGTGACGGCGGGCGCGTGGACCGGCAGCCAGCCGGCGGCGAACATCGACTGGTACGAGGCTGCGGCATTTGTGAATTGGCTGAACACGAGCACCGGCCATCAGGCGGCCTACAACCTGACCTTTAGCGGAGGCTGGAGCATGACGCTCTGGAGCAGCGGCGACGCCTGGCAGACCGGCGGTGAGAATCTCTACCGGCACAAGGATGCCTTCTATTTCCTACCGAGTGTGGATGAATGGTACAAGGGGGCTTTCCACCAAAATGACGGGGTGACAGCCAACTACTGGCTCTACCCGACGGCGTCGAACTCGGCACCGTCAGCGGTGGCGAGTGGGACAGCGGCGAATACGGCGGTTTACGGTGCTGCGGGGCCGTCGCCTGCGGACGTGGCGCAGAACGGAGGCTTGAGCGCCTATGGGACGCGCGGTCAGGGCGGGAACGTGTATGAGTGGATGGAGAGCGCGGTGGATGGGAGCAACAACAGCGCGACGGAGAGCCGCGGCCTGCGTTCGGGCGATTGGAATAACCCATCGAGCTTCATGGCCCAATCGAAGATGGCGGACGGTGTGCCCACGGCCTCGCTCTCCAACATCGGCCTGCGCGTAGCCAGCGTCCCCGAGCCCTCGTCCGCGCTGCTCTTGGCTGGGGCGGGGCTGGGGCTGCTGCTCCGGCGGCGGCATGCACAGGGCTCATCCTCCCTTCCACGCCTACCATGAACCACGGTCACCTCCTCGCTGCCTGCGCCGCCCTCGCGGGCGGCTTTGCCACCTCCCCACTCCAAGCCGATAACTTCGGGAGCGGGGGCAATGCCTTCGCCATCGATTTCGTGAACATCGGGAACGCCGGAAATGCGGATGATTCCGGGGCCGGTGGCGGCAGCTACTCCTCGCCGTATGGGGGAGTGAGCTACACCTACCGGATGGGCGTCACCGAGGTGCCGCAGGACTGGATCACGAAGTCAACGAACTTGGGCATGACCAACGTCGCGGCCGGCGCATGGACCGGCAGCCAGCCGGCGGCGAATATGGACTGGTATGAGGCGGCGGCGTTTGTGAACTTTCTCAACACGAGCACGGGGCATCAGGCGGCCTACAACCTGACCTTCAGCGGGAGCTGGAGCATGACGTTGTGGAGCAGCGGAGATGCGTGGCAGCTCGATGGGGAGAACCTTTACCGGCACAAGGACGCGTATTACTTCCTGCCAAGCGAGGACGAGTGGTATAAAGCCGCCTTCCACCAGAACGATGGAGTGACGGCGAACTACTGGGACTACGCGACCGGGAGCAACACCACACCTCTGGAGGTCAGTGGTGGGACGGTGCCAGGTACGGCGGTCTACGATCCCACCGTCGATGGGACACCGAGCGCGCCGGCGAACGTGGACAGCAATGGGGGACTGAGTACTTACGGGACACGGGGACAGAACGGGAACGTATGGGAATGGCAGGAGAGTGCGTTCACAGCGCCTAATGACAGCCCGTCCGAGAATCGCGCGTTCCGCGGTGGCTACTGGAACGACTTCTCCGAGGGCTTCCTGCGCTCCTCGGCCCGCTACGGCTACGACCCGGCGGTCTCGAACGACGGTGTGGGTTTTCGTGTCGCGAGCGTCCCCGAGCCCTCGTCCGCCATGTTGATGCTCGGATCGGGGTTGATGTTCCTGCTGCGGAGGCGTCGCTACGGCTCCATGACTTACAAGTGCTCTCCTTCCTCCGACGACAACCAAAACAACGACTAGCACCATGAAAACTCACACTATCCACACCGCCATCGCAGCACTGCTGCTCTCCATTCCAGCCACGACGTCTCTTGCCAACCTCTCGGGGAGCGATGACTTCAACGACAATAGCAAAGACCTGACCAAGTGGGGCGCAGACAACGGCGGCGCTGGGCACCTCCTCAACGAAATCAACCAGCGACTCGAATACACCGCTGATGGCTCTAACAGTTTCAAAGGGCGCCCTTGGATTTTGAACACCGGGAGCTATGTCGAGAATTGGGAGGTCTGGATGGACGTACATCTATCCACCGCCGCTCTGCCCGTGAATGGAGACGACCGCCGCTTCGCTATCGGTGTTTCGGCCGGTATTTACGCTGCCGACGTCCAGTTGGAACTCCAGAATTACAGCGGCAGTGTGCTGCGGAGCTTCAAGGTTTCAGACGAAGGACCTGTGGAAACTGATTTCTTGGTCTCCACCCTTTCCACGGACGGCGCGGTGCGCATGACATTTGACGCCACCACGAAGATTCTCGGTTTTCACTACGACGAGAACGGCAGTATCGGCGGCTACTCATGGACCCAGTTCTACACGACGGATCTCGACGCCGGTGGATCCGACTGGTCGTTGAACAATGCCTCGACGTTTGCCATCTCTGCATTTGGCGAGTCACAAGGAGTGGCTGTGAGTGCGGGAGAAGCCTACGGAGACAATTTCAATACAGTGCCGGAGCCCACCTCCGCCCTGCTGCTGCTCGGCTCCGGAGCGATGCTCCTGCTGCGCCGCCGCCGCGCCTCGGTCTAGCCCAAGTCATTGCGTCCCCACAGCCCGCCTCCCCGGCCCCGCGCCGGGGAGGCGGTTTTGGCTTTCCGCCCCGCACTCGTGGCTTGAGCCGGGAGGAGGAGGGGGTACTTCCCCGCCATGAGCACGCTCACCGAGATCGAAGCCGCCGCCGATCAATTGCCGCAGGCGGAAAAATTGCGCCTGATGGAAACTCTGTGGGACGAGTTGAGCCGGGGAGGTGGGGCGGAACTGGTTTCTCCCCATGGCATGCGGAGGCTCTGGCGGAGACGGAGCGGCGTTTGGCGGATGGATTGGAAGAAGTGCTCGACTGGCAGCGGGTGAAAGCGGAGTTGCGCCAGAAGCCGGTGTGAAAATCCACATCCTCACCGCCGCCCGTTAAGACCTGGCGGATGGGCGGGATTTCTACGGGCTGCAGGGCGAGGGTTTGGGCGAGTAGTTCCTCAATTCGCTCTTCTCCGACATTGATTCGCTCATGCTCTACGCGGGCATTCACGGGCAGGTTCTCGGGTTTCACCGGATGCTTTCCCGGCGTTTTCGGTGGGCCGTTTATTACCGCTTCGACGCCGCAGGCGCTGTGTTCGTGTATCGGGTGCTGGATTGCCGGCAAGATCCCGGCAAGATCCGCGCGGCTCTGCGGAAGTTGTGAGTTTTGAGAGCCTTTTCTTGCCCCGCTCTAGTAATCCCGCGCGAGCAGGTAGTCGGCGAGGGCGCGGAGGGTGGCGGCGTTTTTGCCGAAGGGTTTGAGTGCCGTGTGGGCTGCGCGGGTGAGGCGGTGGGCTTCGCGGCGGGAGCGGTCGAGGCCGAAGATGGCGGGGTAGGTGGCCTTGGTGGCGGCGACATCTTTGCCCGCGGTCTTGCCGAGCTTCTCGGTCGTCTGGGTGACGTCGAGGATGTCGTCGATGACCTGGAAGGCGAGGCCGAGCGCCTGGCCAAAATCGGTGAGCGCGGCGAGGCGGGCGGGCGTGGCGTTGGCGCTCATGGCGCCGAGCCGGATGCTGGCGGTGAGGAGCGCGGCGGTCTTGCAGCGGTGGATGTATTTCAGGTCCGCGCCGCCGAGCTTTTTGCCTTCGCCTTCGAGGTCGGCGACCTGGCCGCCAATGAGCCACCGGCTGCCGCTGGCGCTGGCGAGTTCGCGGATGAGGGCGGCAGTGGAGTAGCGCGGCATTGGCGCGGCCTGCGCGAGGATTTCAAACGCGATCGTGAGGAGGCCGTCGCCGGCGAGGACGGCCACGCCTTCGCCGAAGACCTTGTGTGAGGTGGGGCGGCCGCGGCGGAGGTCGTCGTCGTCCATGCACGGGAGGTCGTCGTGGATGAGCGAGTAGGTGTGGATGCACTCGACGGCGCAGGCGGCGGGCGTGCCCGCGGAAACCGCGCCGCCACAGGCTTCGGCGGTTGCGAGGGTGAGGACGGGGCGCAGCCGTTTGCCGCCGGCGAAGAGCGAGTAACGCATCGCCTTGTGGATGGTCGTCGGCTTCACGCTGGCGCGCGGGAGGAAGCCGTCGAGGGCGCGGTCGATGAGCGCGGTGCGCTGGGTGAGGTAGTTCGGCAGGTCCATGCGGCGGGAGGGTGGCGGGCGAAGCTTCACGGCTAAAGCTCAAAGCTCAAATTCCGCCGGCCTGCCGGTTGTCCCGACGGATGGATCGAAACTCCAAACGCGGAGTCATCCTGAGCGGATTTCGGTTTGGCTTTGCAAACGGAACGGAGTCGAACGACCCCGGCATTCACGAACGGTGTCGCACGGAATCGCCGGGGTCCTTCGACTGCGCTCCGCAAAGCCTCCGCTTCGCTCAGGATGACAGGCGTTTTTCGGGAGTTTCCGCAGGTG
Source organism: Chthoniobacter sp. (assembly GCA_031411535.1). Taxonomy (GTDB): domain Bacteria; phylum Verrucomicrobiota; class Verrucomicrobiia; order Chthoniobacterales; family Chthoniobacteraceae; genus Chthoniobacter. The sequence goes on from JANOBH010000233.1 coordinate 5,237, forward strand.
CTCTCAATGCTTCCCGAGCAGGCCGGCGAAGCCTTTCCAGAGCTTGCCGGATTCGGCGGTGGCACCGGTCGAGCCGTCCTGCCATACGGAGATCTCGTGCTGGAGTTTGCGGACGCTGGCGTGGCGGTCGTCGCGGGCGAGGCTGAGCGCTTTGATGGCGATGGCGGCGAGCGCTTCGGGCAGCTTCTCGCCGGGCCAGTGCGGGCAGGGCGGCTTCCCGGCGAGTACTGTGGCCGGAGGATCGCGCGGGCTGAGCGCCTGGTCGAGGAGTTCGGATTCCGTCTCGCCGCTGATCGGGTCGCGGAGGGTGAGGATGCGGAAAAGGATGCCGCCAAGAGCGTGGATGTCGGTGCGTGTGTCGATGTCGTCGAGCTCGCCGCCGGCCTGCTCGGGCGCGCAGTAGCGGGAGAGCGTGGGCTCGGCGCTGGCCTCGGGCGCGTGGACGCGCGGGGCATTCTCGTCATCCAGCGGGAAAAGTTTCGCGAGCCCCCAGTTGCTCACAAAGACCTCGCCGAAGCGCCCGACGGTGATGATCTCCGGCCGCAGGGTGCAGTGGACGACGCCGCGCGAGTGCGCGCAGGCGACGGCGTCGCAGATTTTCTGAAACACGCCGATGAGGCCGGCGAGGCTGAACTCCGGCGGCTCCGGGGCATCGCCCGAAGCGAGCGCATCGAGAATCCCGGCGAGCGTGCCGCCCTCGACGAAACGCGTGGTGGAGTAGAGCTGGCTGTGTTCGCTGAGCCCGAGTTCATAGACCGGCAGGACGCCGGGATGCGGGAGCTGCGCGGCGATCTGTGCCTCGCGGATGAAACGGAGCACGTGTCCGGGTTTCGCCTGGCTTTCCGCGAGCATCACTTTCATGGCGACACTGCGGCTGAGCGCATGCTCGTGCGCCTCGTAGATGGTGCTGGTGCTGCCCTGCACGATGACCTCGCCAATGGCGTAGCGCTGGGGATTGAGAAAGTCGGTGGAGAGATACGAGAAGACCGACGCGGGCAGTCCGCCGCGCTGGAATTCGAGCGTGGCCGAGCCGAGCTCGATGTGGCAGTCGAGCGAGACGGGAGTGGAGCCGTGGGCGGGGTGGCCGTTGACGCGCGTGCCATTGGCGCTGCCGAGGTCCTCTATGTAAAACTCGCCGTCGCCCTCGACGGTGAGCTGGGCGTGCTGCGCGGAGACCGACGGGTCTTCGACCACGATCTCGCATTTCCGCTCCTGGCCGATGATGTAACGCCCGCGGCGGAGGACGCAGCGCGCGAGCGGGAGCCCGTCGAGGGAGACTACAGCTTCGAAGGGATGGGTGACGGAGGTTTGCATGGGAGTGGTCAGTGGATTTCGACGGAGTAATTCGTGCCGCCGAGGCGGACGGTGGTGCCGGACGCGAGCGGTGCGGCGTGGCCGCAGGCGAGGGCGGCGGAGCCGACGGTGATCTCGGCGGCGGGCAGCGAGTGATTGCGCAGCCAGAATGCGCCGCGGTGAAAATGAAATGCCGCGGGGCTCTCGCCGACGGCGCGGGTGTCCCAGATGATGCGCTCGAGCCAGTCCGTGCCGAATCCGATCTCGGAAAAAAGCCAGACGCTGTGGCGGATCACGGGCTGGCCATGGCACGGGGCACAGACCATGGCGCCGAGCGGCTCGCTGGGAGATTCGTCCGCGGCGTACGGGGCTGGCCACTCGCGGGGCGAGGGGTGGAGCAGAGGGATGAGTTCGAGAAAATATTCGTCGCCGAGTCCGAGGACGGCGCGGTGGAGGATCGGGGACGGATGGTCGGGTGAAAGGAGGTGGCCGTCGAAACGCGAGCCGTTCACGCTCGGCGCGGAGCCGTTGCCGTCGCGGAGGTGGAGGTGCCCGCCGGCGATTTCGGCAACCGCGTGAATCCGGCTGATCCGGTCGGAGAGGATGTTATTCGCACCGGTATCGGGGAGCAGGCGGGTGGCGAAATCCGCGGACTGGAGGGAGCGGCCGATGGTAAAGCGCGGTCGGGCGATGAGACGGATCGCGGGGACGCCGGCGTCCTCCGGTGTGAGGACTGCCTCCAGCCCGGTGTCGAGAGTGGCGGACTCGGGCGCATCGATTTCCAGCCGGCCCGGGGGGCGGTGACCGAAGCTCAGCGGCACGCCGGGCGGGGCGTTGCTGCCCTGCGCCTTCCGCAAGTCCTGCCAGAGTGCGTGGCAGTCCTCGTGCGGCGCGACGAGGAGTGCGCGGCGGAGCACGCCATTGCCCTCCTCGTGCAGCGCGCTGATGGGGCTGTAGCGGCGGCTGTCTGCCTCGCGCTGTCGGCCGCCGAGCAGTTCGTAGAGGAGCTCTGCGAGCACGCGCGGGGCGCTCCCGTCGGTGATCGCGGCGACGGCCCGGGGATCGACGACCAGCGTGCGCGTGGTGTCGCTCGTGGTATCGGATGAAAGCGCGCGGACACTCAGCGGGTTCACTTTCACCGAAAAGGGCGGCCAGTCCGCGATGGGCTGGGTGACGAGCGAGTCGGGCGAGGCGGCCGGGTCGAACTGGATGAAGACTTTCCCCAGCAGCGGCCTCGGGACCGGAATCTCGCGCTCGGTGAGAAAATCGAGCGTGGCGGGCAGCGTGGAGAGCAGGCGAAAGGTATCGTCCGCGCTCAGCTCGCGGCGGCGGCGCAGCAGATCGAGCAGGGAAAAGCCGTGGATCCACTCGCGCACCTGCACGCCTGCCGTGGCGTCGAGCGAATCGTGCCGGAGCAAGTGCGCGTGCGGGGTGATCTGCACGCGGCGCACCGCCAGATCGAGCGACTGCCGGCCCTGTGAATCCATCCCGCAGCCGGTGCCGAGCAGTTTCACCGCGACGATCTCTCCGAAGGCGAGATCGCGCGCACGGAAGAGCCGCCCGTCAGTGACGCGGGTCATTTCTTCGAGCAGCTCGAAGCGGTCGGAGATGAGGCTGCCGGGCAGCGGGGCGGTGGACATGGGGCGAATCTGGCCCGGAACGTAGCCTGAATCCGGAAGCGGGATGAACCACAGATTTCACAGTTTTCTCCGGGTGGCGAAACTCGCATTCCGTCGCAGGCGTGCGCCTTCAGGATGGGCGCTCGCGCTCAGGGAACCTCCGCTGCCGATGAAG
>JANOBH010000234.1:0-1615 GCA_031411535.1 Chthoniobacter sp.
AGCCGTCCATGCCGAGGGTGAAGCCGGAGACGACGTGGTCGTTCAGCCCCTCGTACGGCGGGAGGCCGAGGTTGGTGATGAGGTCTTCGCGCACGTCGGCGATGCCGTCGCCATTCGTGTCCTTGAAGCGCGACATGAGCGGGTCGTGGATGACGTAGAGCCAGCCGTCGTGCCACGCGCTGCCGGCGGGGGAGTAGAGGCCGGCGGCGAAGACGGTGCGCTGGCGGCGGGGCGGGCCGGGCGGCGCGAGGGTGCCGTCAGGGAGGCGGATCTGGTCCGGGGTATCGAAGTCGCCGAGGCGGACGATGAAGCATTCGGGCTTGGCGGTGTTGAGGCGGGTGTCGCGCGGGTCGCAGCCGACATAGATGCTGCCGTCCGGCGCGCCGGTGACGGTGGTGGGAGCTTCCACATCCGGGTAGGTGGCGATGACTTCGAGCTTGAGCGCGGGGTCGGTGAGCTGGGGGAGCTTTGGCGCGGGAGTCTGCGCGTGGGCTTGGAAACGCAGGGTCCCGAAGATGCAGACGACGCAGAGGGAAAGGAGGCGCATGGGAGGATGCTCGGCGGGCGGGTTGCGGGGGTCAATCGCGGGACTCTTGACGCTCCCGCGGACGCGCTGTCATTTGGCGGCTGCCATGCGTCTCGCTCCCCTCGCCTGCTCTTTCGTGTTCGCTTTCGCCACCCTCCACGCGGAGGACGCGCCGGCGGCAAAGGCCGATGAATCCAAGCTGCCGGGGCACTCGGTGCATGGGGAAGCTTTCAACGAAGGGCCGCGTCAGGCGGCGGTGCTGATTCCGGGGACGGGAGCCGTGAGCTTTCCGGTGACGACGAAGAACGAGCTGGCGCAGAAGTTTTTCACGCAGGGCGTGGGGCAGATTCACGGGTTCTGGTATTTCGAGGCGGAGCGCTCGTTCCGGCAGGCGGCGGCGCTCGATCCCGATCTGGCGATCGCCTACTGGGGGATGGCGATGGCGAACATCAAGAACCCGAAGCGCGCGAAGGATTTCATCAAGCTGGCGGAGGCGCGGAAGGAGAAGGCGGGCCGGCGGGAGCAGATGTGGATCAGCGCGTGGGCGGCTTTTTACGCGGACTCGAAAAAGGAGGAGGGTGCGCGGCGGGCGTCGCTGGTGAAGGCGCTGGAGGAGCTGATCTACGAATTTCCGGACGACATGGAGGCGAAGGCGATTCTCGTTTTCCAGCTCTGGGACAACTCGCAGCACGGCTCGCCGCTGCCGAGCCGGCTGGCGGTGGACGCGCTCGCGCAGCAGGTGCTGGCGGCGAATCCGATGCACCCGGTACACCACTATCTCATCCACCTTTGGAATGGCACGGAGGGCGACAAGCGGGCGGTCGCTGCGGCGGCGCGGTGCGGGCAGGCGGCGCCGGGGATCGCGCACATGTGGCATATGCCGGCGCACACGTATTCCAATCTCAAGCGCTACGCCGAGGCGGCGTGGCAGCAGGAGGCCTCGGCGCGCACGGACCACTCCTACATGGCGGCGGCGCGGATCATGCCGGAGCAGATTCACAACTACGCGCACAACAACGACTGGCTGGTGAAAAATCTCGCCTACGTGGGGCGCGTGCAGGACGCGATCGATCTGGCGATGAACATGAT
>JANOBH010000235.1:0-18600 GCA_031411535.1 Chthoniobacter sp.
GTCGGCAGCCCCGCGGGCATCGACGCGCAACTCCAGCGCGACACGCTCGATCTCATCGGCACACTCAACCGGGAGCGCATGCAGCGCGTCGGCGACCCGGAGATCGCCACGCGCCTCGCAAACTACGAGATGGCTTTCAAACTCCAGACCTCCGCGCCGGAGCTGATGGACTTGAAAAGCGAGACCAAGGAGACGCTCGAACTCTACGGCTGCGATCCCGACAAGCCGTCCTTCGCCCGCGCCTGCCTGCTCGCGCGCCGGATGATCGAGCGCGGCGTGCGCTTCGTGAACATCTACCACGAAGGCTGGGACGCGCACTCCGACGTGGCCGGCAATCTCCGCGACAACTGCGGCAAGACGGACAAGGCCAGCGCCGCGCTCGTGCAGGACTTGAAACAACGCGGTCTGCTCGACGACACGCTGGTCATCTGGGGAGGCGAATTTGGCCGCACCCCGATGGTCGAGACAAACCCCGCGCTCGGCCGCGCGATGGGTCGCGATCATCATCCGCAAGCCTTCACGATGTGGATGGCCGGCGGCGGCATAAAGCGCGGCCTGACCTACGGCGCGACCGACGACCTCGGCTTCCATGTCGTCGAGAACCCGCTCCATGTTCACGACATCCAGGCCACGATTTTGCACCTCCTCGGCTTCGATCACGAGCGGCTGACTTACCGTTTCCAAGGCCGCGACTTCCGCCTGACCGACGTGCATGGGCAGGTGGCGAAAGCGCTGCTCGCATGAACGCCATCGCGCCGGTTCCAAATCCCGCGGCGCTCGCACTGGGGGGCTTTGCGGTGGTCGGGGAGGTGGTGGACGAGGCGACGGTGGCCGTCGTGGCCGAAGCGGTGGAGCGGCACCTTGCATCTTCGTCCGCCGGCGGCAGTGCGGGTCTGCGCGATCTCGCGTCGCTGGTCGGCGAAGTCTCGGACCTGGCTGAACTGCCCGCGCTGCGTGACCTCGCAAGCGAAGTGCTCGGGGGCGCGGCTTTCGCCGTGCGCGTGCTTTTTTTCGACAAGAATCCGGAGGCAAACTGGAAGGTGGCGTGGCATCAGGACCTGACCATCGCAGTCAGCGAACGGCGCGAGGTCCCGGGCTTCGGACCGTGGTCGGTCAAGGCCGGCATCCACCACGTCCAGCCGCCGGTCGCAGTTCTCGAGCGCATGATCACGCTGCGCCTGCACCTCGACGATTGCGACGCGGGGAACGGCGCGCTCCGCGTGCTGCCCGGTTCCCACCGCGCGGGACGGCTGACGGCGGAGGCGATCCATGCGTGGCGCAGCCAGACGCGCGAAACCGTCTGTGCCGTGCCCCGTCGCGGCGTGCTGCTCATGCGTCCGCTTCTGCTGCACGCGTCCGCGCCGGCCGAGCATCCCCGCCACCGCCGGGTCATCCACGTCGAGTTCGCCGGGGAGGATTTGCCGGGCGGCCTGCAGTGGTTTGAAAAAGGCTGCCTCCCGGCTGGCAAATCCTCCGCCGGGAATTAGTCTCCCTGTCTCTCCTCCCACTCCCAGCACCGTGAAAACCCGCATCCTCGCCGTCATCACCGCCACGCTGGCCGCGCTCGCGCTGGTCAGCCAATCCGCCGACAAACCGAAATCCATGCCTTCCCCCGAACCCGCTCCCGGTCTTGAACGCGCCGTCTTTGGCGGCGGCTGTTTTTGGTGCCTCGAGGCCGTCTTTGAGCGGCTCGACGGCGTAAAGGACGTGGTCTCCGGCTATGCCGGCGGGCGCACGGAGAATCCGACTTACGAGGAAGTCTGCACACACAAGACCGGCCACGCCGAAGTGGTGCAGATCGACTTTGACCCGAAGAAAATCGGCTACGAAAAACTGCTCGACGTCTTCTGGCACGTCCACGATCCCACCACGCTGAACCGCCAGGGCCATGACGTCGGCGACAGCTACCGCTCGATCATCCTCTACCGCGGCGATGCGCAGAAGGCGGCGGCGGATAAGTCGATGGCCGCCGAGCGTGCGAACTGGAAGGACCCGATCGTCACGCAGCTTGAGCCGCTGAAAGTTTTCTACACCGCCGAGGTCAGCCACCAGGACTACTACCGGCTGAATGGCAACCGGAACCCCTACTGCCAGGCCGTGATCCGCCCGAAGGTCGAGAAGCTCGAGGGCAAGGGGATCATTCCGAAGCAGTAGCCGGCGCACTTCCGGTTTGCCCCGATGAAAAACTCCGCGCACCTGCTGGCCGTCGTGCTTTTTGCCGGCGCACTTTTTCTCGCCGCCCCGGCCACCGGCCTCGCCGCCAAGTCCACGGCGGTGGCGAGGATCACGGCGGTCAGCGCCGACACGGTCACGATCCGCAACGGCGCGAACAAGGGTCTCAAGCTCACCGAGGTGGCGACGGATGGAACGCGCTCCGTGCGCGAGGCGTCGAACGTCGAAACCTACAAGGTCACCGGCTCAACCACGATCCTCGTGAACAACCTCCCGGCGAAGATAACGGATCTGAAAGCCGGCATGCAGGCGAGCGTCCGCGTCGGCCTCGACCGGAATGTGGCCGCGGCGATCACCGCCGCTGACGTCCCGCCGGAGCAGAAGGTGGCGCGCGAGGAGAAGGGCGAAGACGGGAAGGCGGCGCCGTGGAAGACGCGGGCGATGTTCACAGGGATCGACTCCTACAAGGTGCGCGCGGTAGGGACCGACACGCTGACGGTGGCGCAGGATGGCGGGAAAAAATCCATCGCTTTCAAAGTCCGCCCGATCACGCAGATCACGGTCAACGGGGAGAAGAGCACGCTGGGAAAGGTGCAGGTCGGCATGGATGTCGCGGTCGTCGCGAGCACCGATCCGCAGATCGCCGCCACGGTCACGGCGAAGGGCGCGAGGTAGCGGGCCGGTCGGCCGGTCGCCGGCTCCGATTCACGACAGACACGCTTGTCGCCGGCAGCGGCGGCTCGCAGACTCCCGCGCATGCCCACGCCCATGACCAATGCCGAGAAGCGCGACCTGAAAGCCCGCGCGCAGCGGCTCGAACCCATCCTCAAACTCGGCCACGGAGGCGTGAGCGACGGTTTTCTCAAAGGTCTTGACGAGGCGCTGACCATCCACGGCCTGGTGAAAATGAAGTTCACCGATTTCAAGGAGGAGCGGAAGACCCTCGCGCCTGAGATCGCGGAGAAGACGGGGAGCGCGCTCGTGATGCAGGTGGGAAACGTCGCGGTCTTTTTCCGCGCGAAGCCGGCGGCGTAACGCCCAGGAGCCGGCGCGGATTGCGCCAGCCCCCGGCGGTTACTTCCCGGAGGACCAGAGCACCGCGTTCTTGAGCAGCGTCTGGTAGGCGGGGAGGTCGTGGGCGCGGGCGTCGTGGCCGAGGGTGAGGCCGACGATCTTCGCTTTCGGATGCTTCACGATCCAGACCTGCGGAAAGGTCTTGCCGGTCTTCGGGCTGGTCGCGGTGGCGAGGATCTCGATGGGCGTGGCCGCGGGATCGGCGACGTAGTTATACAGCTCGTCGGTGATGTCGAAGGTCGCCGGCACACCTTTGGTGACGGGGTGCGCGGCGTTTGTCACGGCGACGGGAAACGGCCCGAGCGCGTCGTGCCCGTTCGTGCCACCGCCGATGATTTCCTTGTTCCACTGCGGGAAGTTTTTCCACGCATACCAGACGCCAGGATGCAGCGCGACGATGCCGCCGCCGGCCGTCGCGTAATCAATGAGCGCCTTGCGCGTATCGGCGCTGATCGGCTGGTTCGCGCTGAGCACGAGCACGTCGATGTTTTTCAGGATCGGCGCGATGCCATTCAGGTTTTGCGTGAAATCGACCCAGCCCACGACCGGCGTGAGCGTGGCCTTGTCGGATGCGCCGAAGAACTTCACGAAATCATGCGCCGAGCCGCCGCCGACGAGCAGGACACGCGGGCCTTTCGCCGGCCGCACGGCGGGCGGCTGCGGCACCTCGTCGCTAAACTGCGGCTTGAAGCCGGCGTCGGCGTTCGCGGGCGCGCTGGGCGCGGCGGCCACTGCGGCGATCGGCGCGGCGTTCGCGTCGGCGAGCTGCGCGGTGATGGCGAGCGTGGTCGGGGCGACATCATTGTCCGGGCTTTCGAGGACGAGGGTGGCGATCGGCCCGGCCTTCTTGAGCTGCCGGCTGAAAGCGCGCATCTGGAAGCCCTTCGTCACGCCCTCGGCAAACGTCGAGCCGGGCACGTCATTGCGGGCGATGTGGTCGGCAAACTCCACGCCGTTGCTGAAGACGAGCTGCTCGTTGGTGCCATCGGCGTAGTTCACCGTGCAGGTCATCACGGGGATTTTTTCCTGGTTGAACGGATACGCCCAGCCGCCGATGCCGCCGAGGAAGTGCAGCCGGTTGGCGATGAAGCCGCCGACTTTCACCTCGACGCGCTGCGGCATCTGCGTGCGCGAGTAGGATCCGCGCGGGCCGCCCTTGAGGTTGACGACGTTTTTGCCGCTCGGGGATTTCTCGGGTGCGACAACATTGAATCGGATGCCGCCAATTTTCAGCGTGCCGGTTTTCGCGAGGTCGATGCTTTTCCCGGCTTCGGTTCCGTAGAAGCCACGCGCGGAGCTGGCGGTGAAGGCGGTGGTGAGGTCGAGCGTGCGGAAGCCGCCGCCATCGACGCTGGCCATGTAGGCGATGATGTCGCGGAGCTGCTCGCCGCCGAGGCTCTCGAAGCCTTCCGGCATGAGGGAGCGACCGGTGTTCGTGCGCGTTTTGATGTCCGCCGTTTTCACTTCCTGCTCCCCGGCGAGACTGCGGACGACGATGGCGGCGGGATTCTCACGCGCGATGATGCCGGCGAGAAACTGCCCGTTTTTCGTCTCGAAATTCCAGGACACGAAACTCGGATCGACCTCGCGGTTGGGATCGACGATGGCGGTGAGGAGTTCGCCCGGAGCGTGGGAGCCCATGCCAGTCAGGCCGGGTCCGACGTTCGCGCCGACGTTGTCGAAGTTGTGGCAGATGGCGCACGCAGTCGCGAAGAGCACTTTCCCTTTGGCGGGGTCGCCGCCGGGGCCTTCGACGATGACGGACAGCTTGGCGATGGCGTCGTTCTTGGCTTTGGCCGAGGGGTTCAGGTCTTCGAGCATCTCCGTGGCGCGCTTGGAGATCGCCGGATCGGGATGCGTGCGGAGGCGGGCGATATTGGCCGGCCCGAGGTTGGCGAGGGAGATGGTTTTCGCCTTCACACCGTCGAGCAGCGCGCTGGTCCATTCGCTGCGCTTGAGCAGGGCGTCAAAGGCGGCGGTCTGCGCCGCGGCGTCGAGCTGCGGGAAGGCGGCGGCGATGGCCGCGCCCGCGCTGGCTTCGCCGGTCTCACCGAGGACGGTTACGAGCTGGCTCTTGGCGGGGGCGGAAAACTTCGCGTCGGCGAGCAGCCGCGCGACGGCGGGGAGCGCCTCGGCATTCGTGCTGCGGAGGCCGATGAGCGCGAGCGCCGCGGTGAGGCGCGCGTCGTCGGTGCCGGCGTTGAGTTTGCCGAAAAGGTCGCGCGTGAGCTGGTCGATGGCGGGCTTGAGGGAGCCGGTCTTGTCCCATTTCGCGGCGAGCGGGAGGACGCTGCCGCTGGCGCCGCCGGCGAGGAGTTTGCCGAGCGCGGTGGAAAGCTCGGGCGTCATCGCGGGCGCGTCCCTGAGGGAATTGCCGAGCGTGTCGAGGATGCCGCGCTTGAGCGCATCGGCGCTCGCGGGCTTGGTGGCGAGTGCGGCGACGAGTTTGGCCGCGGCGGCGGTGTCGTTTTTCTCGCCGATGCCCTGGGCGAAGATCGAGACCAGCGGCGCGAGCGAGGCGTCGCCGCTGTCGAGCGCGATGGCGATGGCCGCGGCGGGATTCTGCGCGAGCGCGCCGACGGCGGCGCTGCGCTGGAAGTCGTCGTCCAGCTTTGCCCACGCGGCGAGGATCGCTTTCGCGGAGTCATCGCTGAGGGGGCCGGCCGCGAGCGCGCGGAGTGCGGCGAGGCGGACCGGCGCATCGGCGTCGCCGGCGAGCGCGGCCAGGCCAGCCGGAAGCTGCGCGGGCTTTGCTTCCTCGATGACGAGCGCCGCATTGCGGCGGACGTCGGCGTTCTTGTCCGCGAGCGCGGTGGTGATTTGCGCGGCGGCGATTTTCCCCTGGCCGAAGAGCGTCCAAAGAGCGGCGATCTTGGCGTCGTCGCTGCCGCTGGCGAGCACGGCGCCGACTTCCGCGGTGCCCGCGTTTTTCTCGATGAGCAGGCGCGAGGCGTTCATGCGCACGGCGCGGTTCGGGCTTTGCAGCGCCGCGGCGAGCTGGGCGGGCGCGGCCTTGCTGAGATCCGGCACGGCGAGCTTCTTCGCGTCCTTGTGGTCGAGCCGCCAGATGCGGCCGAAGTAATGATCGCGGTCCGGGCGGACGGCGGCGTTGACCTTGTTGTGATCGGGGCCGCGCGTGTCGTTGTGGATCACCGCCTGATTGTAGAAGTCGCCGACATAGACGGCGCCGTCCGGGCCGGTGCGCACCTCGATGGGCCGCCACCACATGTCTTTGCTGCGGATGAACTCCGTCTCTTCGCGCCCCGGCAGCTTGTGAAATGTGTAGCTCGAACCTTCCGGCGTGAGCCGCGTGTGGTGGACGATGTTGATCGTCGGCTCGGTGGTGAAGTAGTCGCCGTTGTATTCCGCAGGCCATGAGCCGCCGTCATAGACGACGCAGCCGGCGGCGGCGGTGAAGGAGCCGACCCAGTCGATCTGCACATACGCGAGCTGTTCCCACGGCATCGCCGGGAAGGCCTTCTTCGACGGCTCGATCACCTTGTAGCTGGCCTGCTTGCCGATCTTGCCGCGGGCGAGCGCGTACTCGGGAAGCACGGTCTGCATGAGCAGCTCGCCGCTGGTGGGCTGCGTCCACATCACGCGGTTGTCGCCGGTGATGGTGAGGCCCCAGGTGTTTCCTCCCTTCGAGCTGTATTGCTCGAAAGCGGAGCCGTCGGGTTTGAAACGGACCACTCCGCTGCCGATGCTTCCGAAGGCTTTCGCGCCATTGCCGCTCGTCACTTTCCCACCGCTGTAGCCGTGCGTGGCGTAGATCCAGCCATCCCAGCCCCAGCGCGGGTTATTGATCACCGCGTGGGTGTCGCCGGTGCCGAGGCCGGTGTAGAGCTTCTCGACCTTGTCCGCCTTGCCGTCGCCGTTCGTGTCGCGCAGCCAGAGGATGTCGGGCGCCTGCGTCACGATCACGCCGTCCTTGTAGAAAACGAGGCCGGTGACGAGGTCGAGCCCTTCGTAGAAAATCTCCTTCTTATCCATCACGCCGTCGCCGTTCGTGTCGGTGAGGATGCTGATCTTGTCGATCGCCTTGCGCTCCTGAATGCCGGGCGTCGGGTCCACGCCGCCGTGGTCTTTCCACTCCTTGCCGCGGTAGTCGGGGCGCATGCCGCGGCGGCCGTTCGGATATTCGGGCGTCTCGGCGACCCAGAGGCGGCCGGCGGGGTCCCAGTCGAAGTTCATCGGCTTGCTGATCAGCGGTTCGCTGGCCACCAGCTTGAGGTTGAAATCGGGATGAATCTCCAGCGCCTTGAGCGTGTCCGCCGGCTTCTGCGGACCGCCCTCGGGATAGGTCAGCGCGGAGACTTCCTCCGGCTTCGTGAACTCGTCGATGTTCGTCCGTTTGCCCGCCCACGCGATGCCGCGCAGCAGGATGGCGCGGTAGTTTGGCCGGTTGAAAGTCGCGAACTGGTGCCCCGGAATGCTCACGAACGCGCGATACGGCGCGCTGCCACCCGCAGCGGTGTTTTCATACACCCACATCTGCGCCTGGATGTCGTAAATGTTCGGCTTGTTGCCCTCGGCGGGCTTGCGGCCCTCGCGGACATTCGGCGTGTAGCTCGATGCCAGCACGCGCGCCTCGGGCTTGATGTCCATGTCGTAGTAGATCTCGTCGTCAAAGTAGAAATTCGACGCGCCAATCGTGATCGGGTGTCCGCCGCCGAGCCGCTGATTCTCCGTGAAAAAGAGATCCATCTTTCCCTCACGCCACTTGGTCGTGCCCGGCTTCCATGCGCCGCCTAGCGTCTCGCGCCACCAGCCCGGGTTTTTCATCGAGACCGCTGCGGTGTGGATGACGACGAGCCCGCCGCCGCGCTTGGTGAATTCATTGATGAGCGCCTCCTGCTCCGGCGTCGCGTCGCCGCCCTCCTGCGCATAGGCCACGACCACATCCGTGTTCCGGATCTGCTCGGCGGTCGGCCAATCGGTGTTGCCGTCCACTTTCATCCCGCGCTCGGCGAGCAGCGTTTTCCACTCGGCGAGGAAACGCGGATGCGCGTGGACTTCATTGCCGCGGTTCGCCGTGCCGCCGCGGATGAAGACCCGGAGCGGCGCTGCGGAGGCGGAGACCGCGAGCGAGGTGAGGACGAGGAGGCTGAGGAGGCGTTTCATGGTGTGGGGTGGGTGAAAAACGGACGCGGAAATCGCGGCGGAGAGACAACCGCGAAGTGGATACTGCCCAAAGGCTCAAACACATGCTGAAAAAACACGAGCATCTATTGCAGACACACATCCGCAGCGGACGGACGGCGCGAATTTCGACCGGGCGGGCGGAGCGAGCGGTTGACTCCGCCATGGATGCCCTAAACTTTCGGTCCCTCCCCGATACCTCGATGCCGAAAAAGCCTTCCACCCTTTCCGAAACCCACATCGTCGGCGCCGCCACGCGCGAGCAGAAGGTGCAGGCGGAGGAGTGCCCGGCACTGGCGGGCTACCACATCGCGCATGTGGGCGTGGCGGACGCGGCTGCGCCGTACGAGATGGTGCGGATGGACCTGAGCGGCACCTACCTGCTCTCGTGCTCCGGCGGGCGCGGGCGCATCCTGCTCGATGGGCGCTGGCAGCTCTGCCGCGCCGGGTGGACCTGCCTCGCGCCGCCGCATGCGCTGCTGGCCTTTCGCGCGGAGCCGGGCGTGCGATGGGACTTCACCTGGGTGCGCTACCAGCAGCCGCCGGAGCAGAAGCCCATCATCACCGCATCGTCGCCGGCGCTGGCGCGCTTCGATCCCCTGCCGCTCCGCTCGGCGGTGCAGGGGCTTTTTTACGAAATGCAGAGCCAGACCGCGCCGATGGCGGTCACCCACTGGGTCGAGCTCATCCATACCTATGTGCTCCGCTTCGCGCGCCCGTGGCAGACCGACGACCGCCTCGGCCACCTCTGGGAGCATGTGGCCGCGCGGCTCGGCGAGCCGTGGTCGCTCGACGCGCTCGCGCGCCACTCCCACCTCAGCGCCGAGCATCTGCGCCGCCTCTGCCGCCGCGAGCTGGGCCGCAGCCCCATGCACCAGGTCATCTACCTCCGCATGCAGCTCGCCGCGAAACTGCTCGCAACCACGAACGACAAGGTGGAGACCATCGCCACCGCCGTCGGCTACGAGAATCCGTTCGTCTTTTCGACCACGTTCAAGAAGTGGGTCGGCTGGCGCCCGAGCGACTACCGCGCAAAGCAGCGGTAGCCCGCGTTACTTCACCAGCGCATCGAGCAACTGCCCGTAGCGCGCGGCGTCGAGCTTCAGCACGTCTGGCAACTGTTCCGCGGTCGGCCTCCATGTCTCCGGCGGCAGCGTTTTGGAAAACTCCACGCGATCGAACCGCACGGCGATCTGCCAGTCGGCCCGGGCCACGGACAGCCGCGCGGGCGTGCCGTCCGCCCGCACCCAGACGCGCGCGGCCGTGTCCTTTTCGCGGAGCGATCTCGCCAGCTCGGGCATGAGGAAAAGATCGAGCACCCGGCACGGCTCGCCGTCGAGCGACTCGGCTCCCACGTCCTTCACCTGGAAAAGCACCGGCAGCAGCGCGAGCTGCTTTTCCGGCACCGGCAGCGCGAACGGCGCCAGCCGCGCCTTCGGGTCGGGCTTGGGCGGCTCCTTTCCCGCGCCGGCCGCCTCCAGCAGCGCCGCGGCGCGCGCGCCGGGATGCGCCCACACCTCCTGCCCCCGGCGGCAGATGGTCAGCTCCTCGCCGAGCACCGGCGCGCGGAGCCGCAGGCGGTCGGGATACTGGAGCGCCAGCTCCACGGGCGAACCGGCGAGCGCGGGTGGCAGGCCCGTCATCAGCTCCAGCCGCCCCGTCATCCGCAGCGCGCGGTTCGGGTTCTTCGTGCTCTTCGCGAAAACATTCGCGAACGGCACGAGCAGGCGGCCGAGCACGTCGTAGCGGTTCTCCTCAGCGTGGGAAAAGGCGGTCGGGGCGAGCAAGGCGGCGAGCAGGGCGAGGCGCAGAGACTTCACGGACTTAATGCTGAGGGCGGCGGACGGAATTGAAACGGAATTACGGAATTCGGCCAAATGACGGAATAACCACCACGCGTTTTTTTTTCATTCCGTAATTTGGAAAAATTCCGTCATTCCGTCCAAAGAATCTTCCCCGCCGCTTTGCCTTTGAACCCGCGCCGCCTTGCGCTAAAGCACTGCCCATCTCATGCCGGTTCCGCTTTTTCCGACTCTCCTCGCAGCCAGTGGCAGCGGCAGCCTTGTCTTCGCTTTCGAGCATTCGAGCGGGCCGGCCAGGCTCATCCTGCTCGCGCTCTTTCTCGCCTCGATTTTCAGTTGGACGGTCATGGTCACAAAGTTCCGCGTGATCCGCCAGGCGCAGCGGCGCCGCGCGCAGTTCCTCAGCCTCTTCCGCACCGACCGACAGCCGCTGCGCATCTACACGGACCGCATCCGTTTCGAGGGCGCGCCGGTTTTCGCCGTGTACAAGGCGGGCTGCCAGGAGCTGACCTTCCAGCTCCTCGGATCGGCGGATGTGGATGAAACCTTCCGCGGCCGGCTCGACGCCGCGCCGCGCATCTCGTCCGCCCAGATGAGGGTCGTCTCCAGCGCCATGGAGCGCGCTGTCGGCGAGACGGCGCTGAAGCTGGAATCGCAGATGATCGTCCTCGCCACCGCCGTCAGCGGCGCTCCCTTCCTCGGCCTGCTGGGCACGGTCTGGGGCGTCATGGAGACCTTCAGCGACGTGGCCGCCGCCGGCTCCGCCAATCTCGCCGCGATGGCCCCCGGCGTGAGCGCCGCGCTCATCACCACCGTCACCGGCCTCCTCGTCGCCATCCCGGCGATGTTTGGCTACAACTACCTCATCACCACCCTGCGCGCGCTCATCGTCGGGCTGGATAATTTCGCCGCCGAACTCGCGTCCGAGTTTGAGCACAAATACGTGGACCACGGCGGACGCGAGAAGGGGTGGAAATGACGAACGACGAATGAATGACGAAGCACGAATGATGAGGCCGGGCGCCCCCGCCGCGTTCTTCATTCTCCATTCTTCATTCTTCATCTAGCCACCATGCGCCGCTTCTCCGACCGCCACAGCCTCCAGACGCTCAATGAGCTGAACGTCACGCCGCTGCTCGACCTCGCGTTCGTGCTGCTGATCATTTTCATGATCACCACGCCGCTCATGGAAAACAGCGTGGATCTCGTCATCCCGTCGAGCGAGGCCGCAAAAAACGCGGTCGATCCGCAAGCGGTGCAGACCGTCGCCATCAATCGCGAGGCGCAGATCGACCTGAACGGCGAGCCGCTCGAACTCGCCCAGCTCGAAGGCCGGCTCATCGACCTGAAAGCGGCAAAGCCCGACGTCGCCGTGGTCATCCGCTCGCACCGGGAGCTGGCCGTGCAAAAGCTCATCGACGTGATGGACGCCGTGCAGCGCGCGAAGATCACGAAGGTCGGCGTGGTCACAAACCCGGAGCAGCCCTGACACGCGCCATGCCCGACGATTCCGCATTTCGACGAAACCTCCTCATCGTCGCCGGACTGCATGCCGTCTTCATCGGCGCGGTCTGCCTCTTCAGCCAGGGGCCGGGAAAAAAGCCGGCGGATCAGGTGCTGTGGCTGGAAGGCGGCTCGGTCGGCGGCGGCGAACCCGGCGCAGGCGAGCCCGAGCCCGAGCCCGCACCCGACACGCCGCCACCCGATGCGGAGCCACCACCACCCGAGCCCCCGATGGAGCTGGTGCAGCTCCCCCCGCCCAAGCCGGCTGCGGAAAGTGAGATCGTGACGCCCAAAGCCACGCCCGAGCCGGCCACCCCGCCGCCCGCGACGCCAAAACCGGCGACGCCGAAACCCACCACACCCAAGCCTGCCACGCCGAAAGCCACCCCCAAGGCGACGCCAATAGCCACCCCGAAGGCCTCTCCTAAACCCAAGGCCACGCCCAATGCCGCCGCGGCTTCGCCAAAGCCGAAAACCACGCCCGCGGAGAAGCCCAAAGGCACGCCGGCCGCGAAGAAGACCGACGGCGCGGGGACCTCCCCCGACGCGAAGGCCGGAGCCGCCAAGCCCGGCGGCAACGGGCCGGGAACCGGCAACGGCAAAGGCCCCGGCAAAGCCGGCAGCGGCACGGGCGCGTCCGAATTCGGCTGGTATTTCTCGATGCTCCACGACCGCTTTCACAACCGCTGGGAGCAGCCCACGTCGATCGTCCGCGCCGGCGCGGATTTCGTGACGACCCTCAAGCTCCGCATCGCCAAAGACGGCACGATCAGCCACCGCGAAGTCGTGAACTCCTCCGGGAACCCCGTCATGGACGAGTCCGTCCTCGCCGCCGCAAACAAGATCCAGCAGATCGACCCGCTCCCTGCCGGCCTCAGCGACGGCGAGTTCTTCGAGATCAAGGTCAACTTCAAGCTCGATCAGGGGCAGTAGCGGCGGTGCGCGAAGCCCTTGGCCCCGCCGCGCGTTTCATGCAAGGTCAGCGTCCGCCGTGAATCGCCCCGCCTTTTTCCTCACCCTCCTCGCCGCCGCCGCACTCTCCGCCTGCGGGCGCGTGCCGGATCGCGCCGAACTCGTGTTCATCAATGGCGCCGAGCCCGAGCTGCTCGACCCCCCGCTCAGCACCGCACAGGCCACCAGCCGCGTGATGTATGCGCTTTTCGAGGGGCTCACGAGTTCCGACAGCAAAGGCGTACCGCAGCCGGGAGTGGCGAAAAGCTGGGAGATCTCGCCGGACGGCCTGCGCTACACTTTCCACCTCCGGCGCGAAGCCGTGTGGAGCAATGGCGACCCCGTGACGGCGGAGGATTTTCTCTACGCGTGGAAGCGCACGCTGCTCCCCGCCACCGCCTCCGAATACTCCTACCAGCTCTACTACATTCGCGGGGCGAAAGACTTCGGCGAAGGCAAGACGAAGGACTTCGGCACCGTCGGCGTCCGCGCGCCCGATCCTTACACGCTGGAGGTGGAGCTGGAGAGCCCCACGCCATTTTTCGTCGATCTCTGCGCCTTTGTCACACTGCTGCCAGTGCATCGCGACACGGTGGAGAAACACTCCGACTGGGCCAGCAAGCCCGCGCATTTCATGGGCAACGGACCCTTTCTGCTAAAGGAATGGCGGCCATTCGACCGCGTGCGGCTCGTGAAAAACCCGCGCTACTGGAACGCGGAAAATGTCGCGATGAAAAGCGTGGACGTGCTCCCCGCCGCGCGCCCGCACACCGCTTTCAATTTCTACGCGACCGGCATCGCCGACCTGATGATGGACAAGGGCCTTGCGCCCACGCCGCTCCTCGGCGAGCTGAAAAAGCGGCCCGACTTTCACGCCGCGCCGTTCCTCGGGAATTACTTCTTCCGCTTCAACACGAAGCGGAAGCCCTTCGACGATCCGCGCGTGCGGAAGGCGTTCTCGCTCGTCGTGGACAAGCCGTATCTCGTCGAGCACATCACGCGCGCCGGCGAGGTGCCCGCCACGAGCTTTGTCCCGCCGGGCGCGGGCACCGGCTACGAGCCGCCGCCGGGCCCGGCGCGCGATGTGGAAAAGGCGCGCGCACTTCTCGCCGAGGCCGGCTACCCCGGCGGCAGCGGCTTTCCCGTCGTCTATTACCTCTACCGCTCGGACTCCGACCTCGATCAGGACATCGCCGTCGAGCTTCAGAATATGTTCCGCCGCGACCTCGGCGTGACCATCCAGCTCGCGCGCCAGGAGTGGACGGTCTATCTCAACTCCCAGAGCAAGCTCGACTACGACATGTGCCGCTCCTCGTGGGTCGGCGATTACAACGACCCGAACACCTTCCTCGACATGTTCCTGACCGACGGCGGCAACAACCGCACCGGCTGGAGCAGCGCCAAATACGACGCGCTCATCGCCAGCGCCGCGCGCGAGGTGGACGGCAAAAAGCGCTACGACATTTTCCGCGAAGCCGAGCGCATCCTCGTCTCGGACGAGATGCCCATCTGCCCGCTCTACTACTACGTCGGCATCCAGTTCTACGATCCCGAGCGCCTCGGCGGCATCGAGCCAAACCTCCTCGACGAGCACCCGATCAAGGCCATGTACTGGAAAAAGCCGCGGTGATGGACCGCGTCGTCTTCGCGATCTACCGGGCGCTTTCCGCCGTGCTCTGCGCGCTGCCGCTCACCACGGTCTTTCGCATCGGGTGGGCGCTCGGCTCGCTCGGGTACTGGATCGCACCCTCCTACCGCCGCCTCGTCCTGCACAATCTCCGCATCGCCTTCGGCCGCGAAAAATCGCCCGCCGAGCTGCGCGCCCTGGCGCGGAAACACTTCGCCACACTCGGCGCGAACATCTTTTCCAACGTCAAACTGCCCACGCTTTCCGCCGACGAAATCCGCGCCGTCGTCACCGTCGAGGGCCTGGAGACCCTGCAGGCGGGCAACAAGATCGGCTGCGGCTACGTCATGGTCATCAGCCACCTCGGCAGTTGGGAGATGTTCGCCCAGCTCTCCCCGATTTTCTTCGGCTGCAAAGTCGGCACCATCTTCCAGGCACTGAGCAATCGCCATATCGACGCCGAAGTCCGCCGCGACCGCGCGCGGCTCGGCCTCGAGCTATTCGAGCGAAAGGCGGGCTTCATCAAGGCCGGCCAGTTCATGCGGGAAGGCGGCGCCGTCGGCGTCCTCATGGATCAGCACGCGGGCGACGCGGGGCTCTGGTGCCCGCTCTTTGGCCGCCTCGCCTCCACCACCACGCTGCCCGCCACGCTCGCGCTGCGCACCGGCGCGTGGCTCATCCCCGCCGCCGTCCATACCGACGGCGTGGCCCGCTGGCGCTGCATCATCCAGCCCGCCGTGCCGCCAGCAGGCGAAGACGCCGACAGCATCACAGTCCGCCTCAACCAAGTGCTCGAAGC
This sequence comes from Chthoniobacter sp., assembly GCA_031411535.1. Taxonomy (GTDB): domain Bacteria; phylum Verrucomicrobiota; class Verrucomicrobiia; order Chthoniobacterales; family Chthoniobacteraceae; genus Chthoniobacter. The sequence goes on from JANOBH010000235.1 coordinate 15,071, forward strand.
CCAGATCCGTCACCGGCCCGAGGACTGGTTCTGGGTCCACAACCGCTGGAAAACGCCGAAGCCGAAAATCCTCCTCGCGACCTACAAACGCGGCATCGCCGCAACACAGAATCCGCTCCGGCCTTTCCGCATCCTCATCCGCGCCAGCAACTGGCTCGGCGACGCCGTCATGAGCGTCCCCGCCGTCCGCGCGATCAAGCGCGGGCGGCCCGACGCGCACGTCACGATCCTCACGCCCGCCAAGCTCGCGGACGTTTGGAAAGGCGTGGCCGAAGTGGATGAAGTCATCGCCATCGGGTCCGGCGAGAGCGTCTTCGCCGTCGCGAAAACACTGCGCGCCCTCGCGTTCGACGCCGCCATCATTTTCCCGAACTCCCTCCGCACCGCGCTCGAATCCTGGCTCGCCGGCATTCCCCGCCGCGCCGGCAGGCCCGGCCACCGCCGCCGCTGGCTGCTGGACCAGGTTTTCGAGCCGAACAAAAAGAAGAAAGTCGCCCCGCGCCCGAGCCATCAGGTCCACGACTACCTCGCGCTCGCGGAGTTCGTCGGCGCGGACATCGGCAGCGAGGACAAGCCCGCGCCGGCCGCCATCCACCGGCCGCCTTCCACCTCACCGCGCCCGGTCATCGGGCTCTGCGCCGGCGCGGAGTACGGCGGCGCGAAACGCTGGCTGCCCGAGCGCTTCGCCGAGACGATGCGCCTCCTCCATGAAAAGACCGCGTGCGAATGGAAGCTCTTCGGCGTCGAAAAGGACCGCGCCATCGCCGACGCGGTCGTCTCCGCGGCGGGCGTCCCCGCCACCGACCGCATCGGAAAGACCACGCTCGCGCAGCTCATGGACGAGCTCCGCACCTGCGACGCGCTGCTCACAAACGACACCGGCACCATGCACCTCGCCGCATTCCTCGGCGTGCCCACCATCTCCCTCTTCGGCAGCACCGAGCCCGCGCTCACCGGGCCGCTCGGCGCGGGGCACCGCGTCATCCGCCATCACGTCGATTGCAGCCCGTGCTTTCTCCGCGAGTGCCCGATCGACTTCCGCTGCATGAAAGCCATCGAAGTCCCCGAGGTCATCGCCGCCGTGGAAGCGCTCCTCAAGCAGCGGCGATCGGCCGCGTAGAGGACGTTCCGAAACGTGAAGCGCGGTGCCCTCCCGCTGAATCCCGACGCACATGGCGGTGACTATTGGCGCGGGAAAAACTCTCCATCCCGGGTGTCATCCCGAGCGGAATTCCGTGCGGGCGCAGGCGGGACGGAATGGAGTCGAGAGCCGAGTCCGCGAGACAGCGCCGGGGAGTAGGCGGGCGGCGCAAACCCCGGCGGTCCGATAAACGCGCAGAACGTGATCGAACCGCCGGGGTCCCTCGACTGCGCTGCGCCCGCCTTTCCGCCTCCGCTCCGCTCGGGATGACACGCGTTCTTTGATGTGCGGCACAGCCTCTTCGTGAGACCACTCATCCGCTCACTCGTTGAGCATCCCCTCCACCAGCCGCGCAAGCGCCGGCACATCCACGACGAGGTCCGCATCCCACGAGCGCAGGTCGCCGCGCGGCGCAGGGCACTCCATGAAGCCGTAGCGGCAGCCGAAGCCCCGGGCCAGTTCCGAGAAGGACGGCTGGATGTGCCTGCCGAAAAGCTCCACCACGCCCGGCTCGCCCGCGAATGCGAGATTCATCAACCCCGCCCCGTGCGGCGCGACGATGAACTCCGCCTGCGCGAAAAGCCGCACCTGGTCCGCGAACCCCATCTCCTCCAGCGCGTAAGCGGCGAAGCCGAGCGGAGCGAGCGCCTGCATGACGTCGTCCTCATTCGTGATGCACCGCGCGAGCGCCTTGCGCCGCGAGATGAAAACGCGCGGGCTGAAGCTGGTGCCACCTGCCGCCGCCGCCGGCAGCGCGGGGAGCATTTTACCACGCACCCAGCGCAGGCCCGCGAGCGAGACGCGGCAGTAGAAATCCCCGCGCAGCTCTCGCCGGAATGACGACACCACGAGCGTCCCGACCGCGAGCCGCGAGCCGTTCCACTCCAGGCACCGCTCCGGGCCGTAGCCCATGAGCCGCAGCGACTCGGTCTGATAGCGCGGCGCGTCCGCCGGCGTAATGACCATGACGCGCTGCCCGGTGCGCCGCTCGTAATCCTCCAGCCCTTCCAGCCGCGCCAGGCATTCGCTCAGCCACATGCAGTAGTTGTTGTTCCACGCATTCACGAGCGAGAAGGCGCGCTCGACGCGCGGTGCGCTCCCCGGTCGCGTCCGGCTGCCGATGAGTGAAAGCGCGGGCGTATTATCGGGCGTGTCCTTCTTGGAAAAATACGGCGGCATCGTCTCGGCGATGAGCGCGCCGTCGCGCGTGAAACCGATCGCGCTGTCGCCGACGAGCTGCACGTCGGGAATCTCGACCGTGAATGGCCGGGCGATCTTCAGCGTGTAGGCCGCGAGCGCCTGCCGCGCCTCCTCGGAGACCGGTCCGGCGGAAAGCGGCCCGGCTCCGGTGATGGACTCCTCCTCGCTGTACTCCGCGAGGCGGAGCGCCGTGGCGTCGCGGCGCAGATCATCGCGCCGCAGCACGCGCATGCCGAACGCGCGGAAGACGAGGAACACCGGCCGGCGCACGATCATCTGCCCGATGCCGAGACGGAAAAGAAAGCGGTAGATCAGCCGCAGCAGCGTGAAGCGTTTCAGCGCGCTCTTCACACGCCGGAGCACGCCGGTGCGCTTCGGTTTTGCGTGCTGGGGCTGATTACTTTGCGACGGCATTTTTCTTTCGGAGAAGATTGAGCCAGTTCAGGCCTTCGGCGAGTGCATGGCGGCCGGCGGGCAGCGCGAGGAAGATGAGAAACGCGACGACACCCGCGAGCGCGCAGCCCGCCACCAGGCCGGTGAGCGGATCGATGCCGGGGAACAGGTGGCGGAAAATCCACAGCGCCGCGTACTCGCCCGCCGCCGCGCACACCCCGGGCACGAGGGCGCGGTAAAACGCCGCGCTTCCCACGGCGCCGCGCCGCCCCACCCAGCCGATCAGCAGCGGCGTGCGCAGCAGCAGGCTGCTCAGCGCGATCGCCGCCGCCACCCCCTCCGCGTGAAACGGCAGGCCGATGACGATCGCCGCGACGGTCACGCCCGCGCTCGCGAGCCCCGCGTAGAGCAGCTCGCGCGTGCGGCCTTGCGAGATGAAGAGCCAGTTCGTGCTGTTGAGCACCGGCTCGATGAGCGCCGCAGCGCCGAGCCACGCGAGGATCGGCGCCGCGTCCGCCCAATTCGGCCCTAGGAAGACATGCACGATCCAGTCGGGCATCGCGACGGCGAGGATCGCTCCTGGCATCGTGAGCATCGCAATCTTTTCCAGCATCCGCAGATACGCCGAGCGGTAGCGCTCCGGATCATCCAGGAGCCGACTCAGCAGCGGCAGCGTCACGCTTTCCAGAGGCCAGATGATCTGCCGCACCGGCATGAGGAGGAGGTAATAGACGCGGCCGTAGTTTCCCAGCTCGCGGCTGCCCCAGCGCCAGCCGATGAGCACGTTGTCGAGATT
>JANOBH010000236.1:0-2867 GCA_031411535.1 Chthoniobacter sp.
AGTACGCCCCCTTTTTTGGGAGGCCGAAAGGTAGCGCGCCACGCCCGCTTTGCAACCGGCAACTGTAGGGGAAGCTGTCAGCTTCCCCTACAGCGGCGGCGCACCTACATCCGCTCGACTTCGCGCTTCTCAACGAAAATCTCGAGCCCTTCGCGGGAGAAGCTCTCCATGAAATGCTCCGGGTCGAGCGCCTCAGGCATCATCACGCCGCGTTCCTTGAGCTTGCCTGTGACGAGCAGTTTCGCCGCGAGCGCGGGTGGGATGCCGGTCTGGACGACGGTCAGCGAGTAGCCCCATTTTTCATAGGCGTCGCGGTGACTGTCCATGGTGTAGATGAAATACTCGACGCGCTTCCGTTCCTTGGTCCCGCGCACTTCGGTGCCGACGCATGAGTATCCGTCCACGGTCGCGCCGAGCTGCGCGGGCTTGGGGAGATTGGCCGTGGCCACGCGGATGGGGGCGACTTCCACGCCATCGACCTTCACCTTTTTCCAAGTATCGAGATTGAGCAGGTCGATCGACCTGGCGACGTTCACCATCTGGTCGGAGATGGCGTACTTAAAGACGGAATACTTCACCCCTTTCTCCACAAAGGGCGGGTAGATACCGAGGGAAACGCCCTCCTCGTGGGCGACGGCGTAGGTTTGCTGAAGCCCGATCGGGTCGGGAAAGCGATACCAGTCCACCTCGGTTTCGAGCGGGCGCCCGCCGGTGACTTTGCCATCCTTGACGAAGTAGGGGATGGCGTTGAGTTCCTCAAAGAGGGTCTCGGGCGAAAAGAGGACGGCGAGGCGGTAGCCTTTGACGATGGCATTGTCGGCGTCGAGAACGCGGATGCTGCTGGCGGTGTCGAGCCGGTCCATGGCCCAGCGGGCGAAGATATTCACAGCACCGGGATCGCAGCCCAGGCAGAGGAGGCCCGCGAGATCGCTGTCCAGATACGGCTGATGATACTTTTCGATCTCCGCTTCAAAGGAGTTCTTGCCCGCCTTTTTCACCCCCGGCGCGGAGTAGATGTCCGCCGCCATGTCGATGTAATGCGAGCCGGCCTTCAGGCACGCATCCATGATCGAGTAGTTCGTGTAGCAGTTGCACCCATTGAGCGTTACCGCGATTTTGTGCTGCGTCATCGCCGCCGCGACTTTCGCAGTCTCCATGGCGTTCAGAGTGATGACTTCAAAGCGGCTGCTCTTTGTGGCGTTGTGCAGCACATGCGCATAGGTGGGGTCGATGTCCGCCAGGACGATCTTATCGAAGCAGTCGTAATCATGGAGCTTCCGCCCAATGACGGAGCCCACACCGCCAAGACCGATGACCATTGCGTTTGGCATAATTGCTGGCCGTCAGACCTTTCCGCCTGAGAGCTGGATGAGGATACTCCGCTGCCCCGCCCCGTGCAAATCCGGCGTCCCGCGAAGGTGCTTAAATACTTGCTCCGCAGCCGGCCCACGGAAAAAGCCGCCCCGGTTTCCCAGAGCGGCCTTTGGAACGAAATGACGGCGCAGCTATTTCTTCGCCTTCTTCGCCGGCGCTTTTGGGCCGGTGGCGTGTTTTACTTTCTCCCACTTGCCGGTCTTGGCGCTCTTGAGGACGGCGTCGCAGACGTACTGGGTTTCGAGGGCGTCGCGGAAGGTGGGGCCGGCGGGTTTCTTGGTGCCAAGGCTTTGGACGAAATCGGCAACCTGATGCACGAAGCTGTGCTCGTAGCCGATCTGGAGACCGGGCACCCACCAGTTGCCCATGTAGGGGTGGTCGCCGTCGCTGACATGGATGGATTTCCAGCCGCGCTCGCGGCCCTCGTCCTTGTAGTCGAACATCTGGAGGCGGTGCAGGTCGTGGAGATCCCAGAAGAGGGAGCCGTTTTCGCCGTTGATCTCGAAGGTGTAGAGCGCCTTGTGGCCGCGGGCGTAGCGGGTGGACTCGAAGGTGGCAAGCGAGCCATTGGCAAAGCGCGCGAGGAAGGCGCAGGCGTCGTCGATGCCGACTTTCTCCATCTTGCCGGTGAGGGTGTGCTTGCGCTGTTTGACGAAGGTCTCGGTCATCGCGGTGACGTTCTCGATGTTGCCATTGAGCCAGATCGCGGTGTCGATGCAGTGGGCAAGGAGGTCGCCGGTGACGCCGCTGCCGGCCGCCTTCGCATCGAGCCGCCAGAGGCCCGCGCCGCCCTGCGGGAGGTCGGCATTGATGGTCCAGTCCTGGAGAAACTTGGCGCGGTAATGGAAGATTTTCCCGAGCTTGCCGGAGTCGATGATCTGCTTCGCCAAAGTAACAGCGGGGACGCGGCGGTAGTTATACCAGACCATGTTAGCCACGCCGGCTTTCTCGATGACATCGACCATTTTCTCACCCTGCTTCCCGTCGAGGGAGAGCGGCTTTTCGCACATGACCATCTTGCCGGCCTTGGCGGCGGCGATGGCGATCTCGGCGTGCGAATCATTCGGCGTGCAGATGTCGATGAGGTCGATGTCGTCGCGCGCGATCATCGCCTTCCAATCGGTCTCGGTGGACTGCCAGCCCCATTTGTCGCAGTAGGCGTCGAGCTTTGCCTGGTCGCGGCCGCAGGCGGCTTTGAGGACGATCTCGTACGGGAGGTCGAAGAAGTGAGGGGCCTTGGTGAAGCCGTTCGCGTGGGTGCGGCCCATGAAGCCGTAGCCGATGATGCCGACGTTGAGTTTGGGTTTGGTGGGCATGGGAAGGGTGATGGTTGAGGGTTGATGGTTGATCGACGGAAGTTACCAGCCGTGGGCGGCGCGGACTTTGATCATTACGTCGAGAATGGCGTTCCAGGTCTGCGCCTGCTCGAGCTTGGCATTCGGGAACATGCAGCCGTCCCAGCAGATGTGCTGGATGCCGCGGGCGGCGGCGTC
>JANOBH010000237.1:0-20507 GCA_031411535.1 Chthoniobacter sp.
ACACTTCGCGGTTGGCGATCTGCGGTTTGCGCAGCCATTCCTTTTTGCCGGCAACGGGATCGGTGATGACGCACACCCGCGCGTTGTCCTCCTCGGCGATCTGCCCGGCGACAGTCGCGCCGTCCTTCATGGTGATGACCACGCTCGCGTACTGCTCGCTGATGATCTTGCTCGGCTCGACGATCGCTTCGAGCAGGTCGCGCGCGTTGAAGCGGTTGCCGACGGCGCTGAGGTCGGGGCCGACGTTGCCGCCGTCCTTGCCGAAGTGGTGGCACTGCGCGCATTGCACGCTCGCGAAGATTTCCTTTCCGCGGGCGAAGTTGCGGCCTTTGGCGGCTTGCGGGAGATCGGGCGTAAGGTCGGCGACGGTCCAGGCTTTTTGAAAGTTGCGCGCGACGGCGGGCGACGGCGGCGCGCTCGGCGCGGGCTTGGTTTCGAGCATCGCAGCGAGGTGCTCGCGCTGGTCGTCTGGCACGCGTTTCAGCGCCTCCTCGCGGATGCGGAGGATGAATTTTCCGGCGCTGTTGCCGCCTTTGTAATCGGCTGCGGAATTGAACCACGCGAAGTATTGCTCACGCTGCGCGGGCGTCCACTGCTTGGCCTCGCGGAGCACGTTGGCATACCAAATCTGCTCCGCGTGCTCCGGCGTCGCGCGCAGCAGCGCGAGCGTTTTCTCGACGACATCCGGCGCGTCGAGCCAGACGAGGAGCTGGCTGAGTTCGCGGTTCAGGTCGAAAGATTTCGCGGGAAACTGCCGGCTCAGTTTTTCAATGCCGAGCTTTACCATCTCCTCGCTCGGACGGCCCTGGCGGATGAGGCTGACTTCGATGACGCGGAGCTTGTTCAGCTTCCATTCCTCATCCAGCGAATCGAGCGGGAACTTTGTCAGCGCTTTGAGGATCATCTCTTGGTCTCCTTTGGTGCCAACGCGGGCAAGCGCGAGGAGCGCGGTGAGAGCCGATTCCGGCCCCGTTTCCAAGTAATACTGCACATCCTCAGCCTCGGGATGTCTGGCAGACCATTCTTGTTCCAACAGCGTTCGTGCAATGAACCGGACAAGGCGATCAGGTTGTCCTAGTGAGCCGCGGAGATAACTCCGGGTAACCTCGCCTGTGCGCAACCTAGCAATGGCATCGGCATATTCCCGACCGTCACCGTCATCGAGATAGTATATGAACTCCAACTTGTCAGGCCCTAGCGACGCGCTTGCCGGTGTGACCGTCTTCGGCTTCGACGGCGTTCCTTTTTCTCCGACAAAACTCACCCGATACAGCCCCGCCTGCGTCCCACGTCCGCCGACGGTGAAATACATCGCGCCGTCCTTGCCGAATTCGAGATCGGTGACGGGCAGCCCTTTTCCCGAAACGAAAACCTCCACATCCTCGCTCGCGTTCGGCTCGTCCTGATCGAAGCGCGTCGCCATCGGGTTGCTCGCGGTGTAGCTCGCACCCTTCGGGTGGATATGGACGGCGAGGATGCGGCCATAGGTCCAGTCCATGACGAAGAACGCCGTTTTGTATTTGTCCGGGAAGTTGCTCTTCGTGCCGAATTTCACGCCCGTCGGCGAGCCGCGGCCGATGTTCACGACCGCGCCGAGCGAGTCGGCGTAGTAGTCGGGCCATTTCGACGTGCCCTCGCGGAAGCCGAACTCCGCGCCCGCGATGACGTGCAGGATGCGCGTGTGGCGATACCACGGCAGGCCCACGTCCCACTCCATGTCGCTGTCGTAGGTGAAAAGCTCGCCGTCGGCGTTGAAGTCGATGTCGTAGGCGTTGCGGAAACCGGCGGCGAAAAGCTCCCACTTTTTGCCGTCGGGATCGGTGCGGAGGATGTGGCCGTAGGGTGACTTGAGCTTGTCGAAAAACGTCGCCACCGGGTCTTTGATGCGGGGGAGAAAATCGTCCTCGGCGTAGTGCTGGAAGGGCGAGTCGGGGGCGAGGCCCTCGACGGGCGGCGTGGAGTTGCCGTGCGTGATGTAGAGCTTGTTGTCCGGGCCGACGACCATCGCGTGCGCGCCGTGTTCGCCGCCGCCGCCGGGCACTTTTTTGAAAAGCTCCACCTTGTCGAGATCGCCGTCGCCATTCGTGTCGCGCAGCCGGTAGATGCCCTGCCCGTCGGGCCCCTGGCCGCTCACGTAGAGGCTGTCGAAGGCCCACAGCATCCCCATCGCCGCGCCGACGTTGAGCTTGATCCAGTCCTCCTTCGCGATCTGCCCGCGCGCGTCGAGCGTGAGGCGCAGGATGCCGCCGTCGGGCGCCTGGTTTTGCGGAGAAATGTAGAGCCGGCCTTTGTCATCCACCGCCATCGAAACCCACGAGCCCTCGCGCGGCGTCGCGGATTTCAGCAGCTCGATTTTGAAACCCGGCGCGACTTGCAACTCCTCCGCCGGAGTCGCGCCCGCCGCTTTCACATTGAAGAGATTGCCCCACGGCTCCGCGCCGAGTTTCGCGACGAGCGCAACATTCGTCCACGCGGAGTCCTTGAAGCCGGGCTGGTTCCAGCCCTCCGGCGCGCTCGCGCTGGCGAGCCACGAGCGGTCGGTCATCACGACCTGCCGCTTGCCGTATTCGTGTTCGAGATCGAGCACCACGACGAGCCCCGCCTTGCCGCCCGCGACCTTCGCCTCGACGGCGAGCGTGTTGTCGGTCCAGCTCCTCACCTCCTTGCTCACGTCGAGCTTCACCGGCTCTTTCCACGAGCGGCTTTTCGCCACTTCCTTGCCATTCAGCCAGACCGTCACCTCCCCATCCGCGGCGGCGTTCAGCACGGCCTTGTCGGTATTGGTGCCGATGCTGAAGGTCTTCCGAAAGTAGCGCACCTCGCCCTCCGCGGGCTTGGCCCCGGCGTTGTCGCTCCAGACCCACTCGGCGGTCTGGGCAAAGGCGTGGGCGGCGGCGAGGACGAGAGCGGCGAGGAGGACGGGGAGTTTCATGGCGGGGAGAGAAGCCGAAAGGCGAATGAATCGCGGCACGGCGGTAAAGCGCAAAGTGCGCTACCCGGCGCGACCCCCGTGGTCTTCCGAACACATCAGCGCGCTTGACTTCGCCGAGCGCGCGGATGTTTTCTCGTAAACAGCAATGCCTGCGGCAGAGACAGAAGTGGTGTTCACGCGCGACGGTGAAGAGGTGCTTCGCCGCCAATTGCCGCCGGGTTCGTACACGATCGGACGCTGGCACGAGGTGGATCTCCATGTGCAGGCGGAGCTCGTCTCGCGGCAGCACGCGATGCTGATCGTGGAGGAAGGACGCGCTTTTCTGGAGGATCTCGGATCGGCCAATGGCACCTTCATCAACGGCCAGCAGATCACCGAGCCCACGCTGCTGCCGCCGGGCACGCCCGCGCAACTCGGCACGCTCACGCTGGAGATTCCCGCGCCCCCGCATCGGCCCGCGATCTCGGAAGCGCTGGCGGAGTTTCTCCCGGACGAGTTTCTCCGAGGGAAGAAATATCAGGTCGGCCCGATGATCGCGCAGGGCGGGATGGGAGCGATCCACTACGTGCGCGAGGCCACCGTGCGGCGCTCGGTGGCGATGAAACTCATGCTGACCGAAGGCGAGCCGGAGGATCTGCGGCGCTTCATCGAGGAGGCGCAGATCACGGGCCAGCTCGAGCACCCGAACATCGTGCCCGTGCATGAGCTGGGGATCGATGACAACGGGAAGCTTTTCTACACGATGAAGCTGGTGAAGGGCATCACGCTGCTGAAAATCCTCCAGCTCCTCGCGGAGGGCGTGGGCGAGACGGTGAAAAAATACCCTCTCAACGAGCTGCTCACCGTTTTCCAGAAGGTGTGCGATGCCATCGCCTTCGCGCACAGCAAGGGTGTCATCCACCGCGACCTCAAGCCCGAGAATGTGATGATCGCACGCTACGGCGAGGTGCTGGTGATGGACTGGGGAATCGCCAAGCTCGTGAAGCCGACGGGAGCGCCGGCGATGCTCGGCGCGCACCGCGAGGTGAATGTGAAGTCCTCGACGATCCGGCCGCCGCGCGCGGACGGGAAACATTTCTCCACAAAGTCCGGCGAGATCCTGGGGACGCCCGGCTTCATGTCGCCGGAGCAGGCGCGGGGGGAGGCCGATTCGCTCCGTGCGAGCAGCGATGTCTTCGCCCTCGGGGCCATCCTCTACACGATTCTGACGCTGGAGTTCCCCTTCGAGGGGGCGACGGCGGAGGCGATCGTGGAGGCAAACAGAAACGCGCGTCCGCTGCCGCCCGCCCAGCGTGTGATACGCGCCGGGAAAGCGGGCCCGGCAGCCGGGAACGGCGCGCAGGGGAAGGGAGGGAAAGGCGGCTCGCACCTGCCCGGCGGGCGCGTGCCGGATGCGCTGAACGCCATCGCCATGAAGGCGCTCGCGCCGCGCGCCGAGGACCGCTACCAGACCGTCGAGGAATTGCAGGCGGACATCGCCGCGTATCAGGGCGGCTTTGCCGCAAGCGCCGAGCGGGCGGGCCTGCGGCGGCAGGTCTGGCTGCTCATCCAGCGGAACAAGGTGCTCGCGATCTGCGCCGCGATCTTCTTCGTCCTCATCAATGCCTTTGGCATCAATGTCCTCATCTCCCGGCAGCACATGGCCGCCACGCTCGCGCAGCTCCGCAGCACCGCGCCGACCTTCGCCGCGCAGGCCCGCAGCCTCGTGGAGGAGGGGAAGCTGGACGAGGCGCTGGACAAGATCGCCTTTGCCATCGACCTCGCGCCCGCCAATGCCGACTACCACCTCTACCGAGCCAATACCCTGCAGGCCGCGCAGCGCCTCACCGATGCCGCCGCGGAATACCGCCGCGTCCTCACACTGCGGCGGGGCGACGAGGCGGCTGCGAAAAACCTGGCGCTTTGCACCGAGCTGCTCGCCGACAATGGAGGCGCCGAACCGCTGAAGCGCGAAGTCCAGACGCGCCTGGTCGAGCACCTCATCGCCCAGCGCCGCCGCGTCGAGGCCGCGCCGCTCGCCGCGCTCCTCGGCAAGGCGGGCGAAAACGCCGAGCCCGCCATCCGCGCCCGCATCAAGGAATACGCGATCCAGCCCGGCTGGAGCGACACGCGGCTCAAGCGCCTCGCGAGCGGCAGCTACGAGCTGGATCTGAACCGCCTCCAGATCGGCGACCTCGGCAAGCTCCAGGGACTGCCCATCGGCGAACTGCGGCTCGATTTCGCCATCATCGAGACCCTGGCCGGAATCGAGAAACTCCCGCTCACCGCCCTGCATCTCAGCTACACCCGGATCGAGGATCTCTCCCCCCTGCGCAGCATGAAGCTGCGGCGTCTCATCCTCGACGGCACCAAAGTCAGTGACCTGACACCGCTCACCGACATGCCGCTGGAAAACCTCAGCCTCAACGGCGTCCGCGCGACCAATCTCGGCCCGCTGCGCGGCATTCCGCTTCGGATATTCAACGCTGTGAATACGCCGATCACCGACATCACGATCATCGCCAATCCCGCCCTGGAAAACCTCACACTCAACGACACACGCGTCTCCGACCTCAGCCCCCTCCGCGGGAAAAAACTGCGTACCCTGAGCCTGGAGCGCTGCCCCGCGATCTTCGACCTTTCTCCCCTCGCCGGAATCGCCACCCTCGAGGAAATCCATCTTCCCTCACAGGCGATCGACTGCGCCATTCTTCGCGCGCTGCCGAATCTCCGCCGCATCAAGATGGACGGTCGCACCGCCGACATGATTCCCGCCGCCACGTTCTGGGCGGAGGTCTTCCCCACCTTTGCCAAGGCCGGCCCCGTCCGCTCGGCGCTCCAGGGCACCTGCAATAAAATCCTCCCGCCGGAAGCCGTCGCGCAGACGCCCGAGGGCGAGCTGGTCGTCACGATCACGAGCCTCCCTGTCCGCGACCTCGCGGCGCTCCACGGGCAGCCAGTGAGGGAGCTTCGCGCGAACAATTCCGGGGTCTCAGATCTGACCCCGCTCGCCGGCGCCCCGCTCCGCTTGGTCCACCTGGCCGGCACAGGATTCATCGACTGCCGGATGCTCGCGCAATTCCCCGATCTCGAGGAGGTCATCATCCCGCCGACAGCGAACCATATAGACTCCCTCCGGGGGCTTTCAAAGCTTAGCCGCATCGGCCACGAGTGGAACTCCGCCACCAAACACGCCGACAAGACCGCCGAGGAATTCTGGGCCGCGAGGGACGCGAAAAAGAAGTAGCGCCCCGTGGCGGTGACCGCGGGACGCGGCTGGGGAAAGTGCGCGTTTCACCTTCCCGCGAGCCTTGAATTCCGGGTTCTGAGCTTCGCGTGAATCGCACGCGCAAATTTCCCTTCGCCGCGCCGCGCGGCGCCGCTTAGTGTCCCCGCATGGCCGAAGTCCAAACACATACCGAAGCGGGCGAGATGACGCAGATTTTCATCGAGTTCGTAATGATGCAGGCGCAGAACGCAGCGCTTTTCCTGGGGCAGATTCCGAACCCGCGCGGCGGGCAGCCCGAGGTCAACCTGCCGCTGGCAAAGATGTTCATCGACCAGCTCGCCGTGATCGGCGCGAAGACGCAGGGGAATCTCAATCCGGACGAGGCGAAGGTTTTGGACAACGCGCTGACCCAGCTCGAGGCGGCATTCCTCGACGTGGCCTCGCGCACCGAGGGCTTCCACCCCGGCGAATCGCTCGCTCCGCCGCGAGCCGCAGCCGAGCCGGAACCAGCACCCGCGGCACCCGCGCCGCAGCAGGCGCCTGCCGCGCCCGCGCCGGCTCCGGAGGAGGAAGGGCGGAAGCGTTTCACCAAGAGCTACGGAGCCTGAGCGCGTGAGCGTGCCAGTGATTTCCGTCGGCGGCTGCCGGCTCGGTGGGAGCGAGCCGCTTTTCATCCTCGGTCCGTGTGTGATCGAGTCGGAGGAGTTTGTCTGGCGCATGGCGCGGGCGCTGAAAACGATGTGCGCTGAGACCGGCGTGCAATTCGTTTTCAAGGCCAGCTACGACAAGGCGAACCGCACGTCGGGAAAATCCTTTCGCGGGCTCGGAGCGCGCGAAGGCTGCCGGATGCTCGGCGAGATCGGCCGCGAACTGGGCGTGCCGGTGACCACGGATGTCCACTCTCCCGAGGACTGCGCGGTGGCGGCGGAGTTCATCGACATTTTGCAAATCCCCGCCTTTCTCTGCCGGCAGACCGACCTGATTCAGGCGGCGGCGGAAACAAAGCGCGTGGTGAATGTGAAAAAGGGACAGTTCCTCGCTCCGTGGGATCTGAAGAACATCGCCGACAAGCTGCTCGCCTTCGGCAACGACCAGTTCTTTTTCACCGAGCGCGGAACGACCTTTGGCTACAACAATCTCGTGGCCGACATGCGCTCGCTCTACTGGATCCGCGAGGCAGGCTATCGCATCGTCTTCGACGCCACGCACTCTGTGCAGCGGCCCGGCGGGGCGGGGGACAAGACGGGCGGCGACGGCGTGCTCGCCCCGGTGCTCGCGCGCGCCGCGGTGGCCACGGGATGCGATGGCATTTTCATCGAGACGCACGAGGACCCGAGCCAGGCGCTGTCGGACGGGCCGAATCAAATTCCGCTCGCGCAACTCCCGGCGCTGCTGAGACAATTACGTGAAATTCATGCGCTCGTTTCCTAAAGCCGTCACCGCCCTCGCGGCCACCCTCGCCGCAGCGGCCCTGGCGGTGAGCGCCTACGCGCAGAAAAAGGACGACGAGAAGCCGAAGGCGAAGGACAGGAAAGAGGCGGTGAAAAAGCCGGACACCAAGGCTGACAAAGAAAAGGACGGCAAGGAGAAGGCGAAGGAGCCTGGCAGGATCGACATCCCCGTTTCCGAAGACCACGACGCCAAGGGGCTGAAGATTCCCTACTTCGACGGCGACGGGAAAAAGCAGATGATTTTCACCATCGGCGTCGCCTCAAAGATCGATGCGGAGCACATCGCCATGTCCGACACCGAGGTCGAGACCTTTGATGAAAACGGCGCGCACGACATGTCCATCGCTTTGCCGAAATCCGTGCTGAACGTGAACACCAGCGTCATTTCCACGAAGCATCATGTGGACATCAAGCGGGACGACTTTGAACTCACCGGCGAGACCATGGAATTCAACATGAAGACGCGGCAGGGCACCCTCGGTGGCGGCGTGCGGATGCTGATTTACAATCTGGTCGAGGAAGAACCCGACGCACCTCAGCCCAAAAAACCTTGATGAAACTCCCGATCCTTTTCGCCGTCGGCGCGCTCATGTGCGCGCCCGCCTTTTCCCAGAGACCCGCAGAACGCAGCCCGTCGGACGATTTGCTCCGCCAGATCGAGCCCGTGAATGGCTCGACGCCCGCATTCAAGGGCCAGCCGCTTCCCGGTGCCGCCACCGAGGCCAGGCTGACCGAGGACCTCGCGCCCAAGCCCGTCATCAAGAAGGACAAGGGGCCCACCGAGATCGACGCGCTGGAGGCCACCTTCAATCAGAAGACCAACGAAGCCGTCTTCATCGGTGACGTGATCGTGAAAGACCCCGAGTTCAACGTGACGTGCGACAAGCTCACCGCCCACCTCAAGGGTGCTGAGAAAACCAAGCCGGCGCCCACCGGAAACGGCAAACCCGCGACACCCAATCCCGCCACGCCCGCGCCAGCGGCCGAGAAGAGAAAGGGCGGCGGCCTGCAAAAGGCCGTGGCCGAAGCCAATGCCGGCGGGCGCGTGGTCATCACCCAGGAAAAGACCGACCCGGACGGCACCGTGCAGCGCTCCGTCGGACGGGCGGACAAAGCGGTGTACGACGCCGTAACCGGGGACATCGTGCTCACCGGAAAGCCCGAGGTGCAGCAGGGCATCAATCTCGTCATGGCCACCGCGCAGGGGACGAAAATGACCCTCAACCGCGACGGCCACATGCACGCCGAAGGGCCGCACAAAACCATCATCGTCGATAAGGGCAACTCCGGCCTCTGAAGCGTGATCACCACTGACACACCCCCCGCAGGCATCGGTCAGGAAATCGTCCGCACCGAAAAGCTCGTCAAAATCTACGGTGGGCGCTCCGTCGTGAACGGTGTGGACATCAACTGCCGCCGCGGCGAGATCGTAGGCCTCCTCGGCCCGAACGGCGCGGGAAAAACCACGAGCTTTTACATGATCGTCGGCCTCGTGCAGCCGAACGGCGGGCGCGTGCTCTTTGACGGCAAGGACGTCACGAAATTCCCCATGTACAAGCGCGCGCGCATGGGCATGGGCTACCTGCCGCAGGAGGAGTCGATCTTTCGCAAGATGACCGTCGAGGAAAACATCCTCGCCATCCTCGAAACCCAGCCGCTGAACAGGAAAGAGCGCCGCCACCGCTGCGACGAACTGCTCACCCAGTTTGGCATCGAGCACGTGGCCAGGCAGACCGCGCTGACCCTTTCCGGCGGCGAAAAACGCCGCCTCACCATCGCCCGCTCGCTCGTCACAAAGCCGAGCCTCCTCATGCTCGATGAACCCTTCAGCGGCGTCGATCCCATCGCCGTCGCTGACGTCCAGCAGATCGTCTCGAATCTGCGCGATGCCGGCCTCGGCATCCTGATCACCGACCACAACGTCCGCGAAACCCTTAATATCGTCGATCGCGCCTACCTCATTTACGAGGGCC
Source organism: Chthoniobacter sp. (assembly GCA_031411535.1). Classification (GTDB taxonomy): domain Bacteria; phylum Verrucomicrobiota; class Verrucomicrobiia; order Chthoniobacterales; family Chthoniobacteraceae; genus Chthoniobacter. The sequence goes on from JANOBH010000237.1 coordinate 9,565, forward strand.
GCGTCGTCACCCAAGGCACCAAGGACTTTCTCCTCAACGATCCCATCGCCCGCCGCGTCTATCTCGGCGAAGGCTTCCAGATGTAACCCCGAAAAAAAACGAAAGGACCCACATGCAAACAGCAAACGTCAACGTCCCCGTCAAAGTCACCGGCCGCCACGTCAGCGTCACCGAGCCGATCAAGGACTACGCCATCAAAAAAATCGAGGGCCTGCACCTCGATTACCCGCGCATCATCGACGCGCAGGTCATCCTCGACGTGGAAAAGCACCGGCACTTCGCCGAGATCATCCTCCACTGCAACAACCACATCTCCATCGAGGCCAGCCACGAGTGCGACGACATGTATGCCGCCATCGACGGCGTCATCTCCAAGATCGCCCGGCAGATGCGCAAGTACAAGACCCGGATCCTCCGCGACCACCGCCCCCGCCGGCACGACGTCCAGCATTTCGACGAGCACGTCTTCCATCTCGATGCGGCCTTCGAGGAAACTGAGAATCACGTCCCCGAGGTCATCAAAACCGAGCGCTACCCCGTCAAGCCCATGTTCGTGGACGAGGCCGTCCTCCAGATCGAAATGTCCAACCGCCAGTTCGTCGTCTTCCTCAACGCCAAAACCGAGAAGATCAACGTCCTCCACCGGCGCAAAGACGGCGGCTTTGGGCTGATGGAGCCGACCTTTTCGTGAAAGGTGCAGCGCGCCTGGACGCGGCTTTGCAGTAAAATCTCGCCCAAACCTGATTTTCAGCTTCTTGCGGGTTTTCATGGATGCCTAGAGTCGGGGCGAACCCGATGAGCGCTCCCGAATCCAAGACCCCCTCCGTCACGGTCGGCGAATTTTATACCCGGCACTCCGAGTCGCTGGGAATGAAACTGCTGGGCTCGGACAGCGGCTTTGGCCGGCGCATCCGCGAGCCGACGATCAACCGCCCAGGGTTGGCGCTGGCGGGTTTTTTCAGCTACTTCGCGGACAAGCGCATCCAGGTGCTCGGGAGCGCGGAGCTTTCCTATCTCAAGAGCCTCCCGGAGGCGGAGGTGCGCGCCCGCTGCCGCGCGGTGTGCGCCCAGCCGATACCGTGCATCGTGGTCTCGCGCTCGGCGAAGCTGCCCCCCTTTCTGCTGGACGAGGCGGAGGAGGCGGGGGTCGCCGTGTTCCGCACCCCCATGGTGACGATGCGCTTTACGAACGCGGCCACGCTCGCGCTGGAATTCGACTTTGCGCCGACGAAAAGCGAATACGGCAGCATGATGGACATCATGGGGGTGGGCACGCTGATCCGGGGGTCCAGCGGCATCGGAAAAAGCGAGTGCGTGCTCGGGCTCATCGAGCGTGGCCACAGCCTGGTGAGCGATGACATGACACGCTTTCGCGCCCTGGAGGGACGGGAGCTTTCCGGGAGCTCGCCGGAGCTGACGCGCCACCACATGGAGGTGCGCGGGCTGGGCGTGATCAACGTAATGTCGATCTTTGGCATCGGCAGCGTGCGCCTGGAAAAGCGGCTGGACCTCATCGTCACACTAAAGGATTGGCAGGAGCTGGAGGAGGTCGATAGAATAGGTCTGGATCAGGAGTACTACGAGATCCTCGACATCCTGATCCCGCACATCACGATCCCCGTTCGTACCGGACGCGACCTGTCCCGACTCGTGGAAGTGGCTGCGCTGGACCAGAAACTGAAGAGCATGGGCCAGAACAGCGCCGTCGAGTTTAACGAAAGATTGCTGAAAACCATGCAGAAGAAGAAAGAGCAGTAATGGGCTTCCTCAGCCGCAAATCCGAATCCGCCAATCCGTCCAAAGCCAACAAGGAACTCACGATCATGAACCGGCTGGGTCTCCACGCGCGTCCCTCGGCGATGTTTGTGAAGACCGCGAGCCGCTTTCGCGCGGAGATCTGGGTGGAAAAGGACGGTGAGCGGGTGAACGGAAAAAGCATCATGGGCCTGATGATGCTCGCCGCGGGGCAGGGCTCGAAGCTGATCGTAACCTGCGAAGGCGCGGACGCCGACAAGGCGCTCGCGGAAATCGAAGCCGTGATCCTGCGCAAGTTCGATGAGGACTGATCCCCGCGCGCCCTGCCCGCCCACCCTCTCATGAGCACCGACGCGGCATCCACGGAGGAAAGGCGTTTTCAGGGGACGGGCGTCTCGCCCGGCATCGCGCGCGGCACGGTTTTCGTCTATCGGCCGGACGATGAGGCGGCGCCTTCCCGGCGCATCGAGACGAGCGAGATTCCGGCCGAGATAGCGCGCTTCGAGGCGGCGCTGCTCGCCACCCGCGCGCAGATCCTGGAAATGCAGCAGCGCATCGCAGAGTCCATCGGCGCGAAGGATGCGGGCATTTTCGACGCGCATCTGCTCGTGGTCGAGGACCGCACGCTGATCGACGAGGTCCTGCGGATGCTCTCGCGCGACAAGATGAACGTGGAGCATGTCTTCCAAAGCGTCGCCAACCGCTACGCCAAGACGCTCAGCGAGATCGACGACCCCTACCTCCGCGAGCGCGCGCTGGACATCCACGATGTCACGCGCCGCGTCGTCCACAATCTCATGGGCAAAGAGGCGCGCGACCTCGCGAGCATCACCACGCCGCACATCCTCATCGCGCACAATCTCGCGCCCTCAGACACGGCGCAGCTCGACCGCGCGCTCGTCCTGGCCTTTGGCACCGATGCGGGGAGCAAAACCTCGCACACCGCGATCATGGCCCGTTCGCTGAATATCCCGGCGATCGTGGGCCTGCACGATGCGAGCCTCCTGCTCGCCACCGGGGACCATGTCCTGCTCGACGGCTACAACGGGCTGATCGTCGTCAATCCCAGCGACCAGACGCTGTGGGAATACGGCGAGCTCGAAATCAAGAAGACCGAGGTCGAGGAAAACCTCACGAAACTCCGCGAGACGGCCTCCACCACGCTCGACGGACGGCACGTCATCCTCTCCGCGAATATCGAACTGCCCGACGACATGGAGCAGGTCCGGCAGAACGGCGCCGAGGGCGTCGGCCTTTACCGCACCGAGTTTTTCTACCTCAACAAGACCGAACTCCCCACCGAGGAGGAGCAGTACGCCGCCTACCGCCGCGTCGCGGAAGCCGCCAGGCCTCACAAGGTCATCATCCGCACGCTCGACCTCGGCGGCGACAAATTCATGAGCGCGCTGCACATGCCCGAGGAGCTGAATCCCTTCCTCGGCTGGCGGGCGATCCGCTTCTGCCTCGAGCGGCTCGATATCTTCAAAACCCAGCTCCGCGCCATCCTGCGCGCCAGCGCCGTCGGCAACGTCAGCATCATGTATCCCATGATCTCCGGCGTGGAAGAACTCCGCCGCGCCAACGTAGTGCTGGAGGAATGCCGCGCCGAACTTCGTGCCGAGGGTCTCGCCTTTGACGCGCATCTGGAGGTCGGCGCCATGATCGAGATTCCCAGCGCCGCCATCGCCTCCGACATCCTTGCGAAAGAGGTGGATTTTTTCAGCATCGGCACCAACGACCTCATCCAGTACGCCATCGCTGTCGATCGCCTGAACGAACACATCGCGCATCTCTACGAGCCCACGCATCCCGCGATCATCCGGCTCATCCGCATGACGATCGAGGCCGCGCACGCGCGCGATCTCTGGGTCGGCATCTGCGGTGAAATGGCGGGCGACATCGTGCTCACTCCGCTGCTCATCGGCCTCGGTGTCGATGAACTCAGTGCCGGAGCCGCGCTGGTGCCGCGCGTCAAACGCGCCGTGCAATCCCTCGACAGCGCCGCCTGCCGGCAACTCGTCGAGGACATCCAGCACCTCGACAGCGCCGCCGCGATCCTTGAGAAATGCGACGCCGTCGCCCGCGCGCACTACCCGGAACTGCTTTAAGACCGCCCGCTTGAAATGCCGTCGTCATCCTGAGCGAAGCTTCGGCTTTGCGAAGCGCAGTCGAAGGACCCCGCCGGTCCCGTAAGACGCCCCCCGTGAATGCTCGGGGTCCTTCGACTGCGCTGCACCCGCCTTTCCACCTCGGCTCCTCTCAGGATGACCTGCTAATTTTTACCCCTCTATGAAATCCCGCCTTCTCCTCATCTTCGTCGCCTGCCTTGCACTCGCCGGATGCCTGCCCGAGTCGAAGAATCCGCTCTCCCTGCCATCGGCGTCGCGATATGACCCGCAGATCGAGGGCGTGTTCCGGCAGATCGGCAGCGACGAGGTCGCCTTCTGGCACTTCCGCTACCGCCGCGAAAACCGCGGCAAAGGCCGCGAGCACGCCATCACGCCGTGGATCGACGTGCTCAGCGTCGGACACTCGAAGGACGGCAATCTGGACCAAAGCCGCTACGAAGTGCTGGCGACGCAGATCGGCGGCGGCGGGTATCTCAGCTTCATCACGCTCGCGCCCGATGGGTCGAAAAAGCGCCCGGCGCCCTATAGCTTCGCCCGCTATGATGTGAACTGGCGCGGCGATGTGCGCATCTGGCTGGCAAACGAGGGCGCCTTCGTCTCAGCCGTGAAGGCGGGCAAGCTGCGCGGAAAGGTCACGTCGGGCCAGTTCGGCAACAGCGTCGAACTCACGGACACGACCGCAAACCTTGCCGCGTTCATCGCGGCGGGCGATCCGAAGGCGCTCTTCGAGGGCGAGCCGATGATCCTGCGCCGCGAGGCACGCTGAGTCACCCCAGCGCGAGGCGCACGCATTCTTCGATCACTGCGACCTGGGCGCGGACGCGCTGATCGAGCGCAAACTCGGACGGCGACTCGATGGTCAGCGAGCGGGCGGCGTGGTGCAGGTGAAACCAGATTGCCTCGGGATAGCCCATCCGGGCGAAGCGCTTCGGGTCGATGCGTCGGCGGTGAATTCCATTGGTTGCCTTGCGGCCGTCGATGCGCTCGCGGCCCTCGATGGCGATGTGCGGGCGCGCGGCGGCCAGCAGCGCCTCGCCCCAGAACGGCTTCACCCGCTCGACCTCGTAAAGGTAGAGGCCCTGTCCGTCGTAGTCCTCGTGCAGCATCATCGCAGCGGCGAACTGATGCGGCGCGACGAGCCGCTTCACCGCGCTGACCACCGGCTGGTCGTCGCGATGAAAGAGCCGGTTCAGATCGAGCCCGTCCTCATTGGAGCGCGTGTTGTTCACGAGGCCCCACGGATTCAGGCAGGGGAGCAGCAGCAGCGGCAGGCGCTGGAGCCGGCGCACATTTTTCTCCGCCCACGCGATGAGCCCCTCAGTCGCCGCGGGCTCGTCGCCGTGAATCCCGGCCGAGATATAAACGCCGCCGGATTCGCCCAGGGTTTTCGTCCGCAGGAAAAAAAGATCGTGCTGTTCCGTCGTCGCGAGCTTTCGCAGCGGCAGCCCCGCCGCCCGGGCGACAGCCCGCCAGCGCCGGATGAGAAACCGGTAGTCGTGGGCGCGATGGGTCACAGCTCCTTGAGGAGGCGTTCGTGGATGTTGCCGAAGCCGCCGTTGCTGAGGATCACAATCACGTCGCGCTCGGCGGCGAGCGGGCGGAGTCGGGCGATGATGGCGTCCACGCCGGGCTCGTAGAAGGCGGGTTTGCCTGCGGCTGCGACGTCGGCGACGACTTGCGCTGGGTCGAGGCGGTCATCGGCCGCGAGCTGCTCCTGCCGGGCGACCTGCGCGAGGATCACGCCGTCGGCGTGGGCGAGCGCGGCTGGGAGTTCGTGCTGGAAAACCGCGCGCCGCGTGGTGTTCGAGCGCGGCTCGAAGATCGCCCACAGACGGCGGCCCGGATACTGGTGCCGCAGGCCGCGCAGCGCCTCGCGAATCGCCGTGGGGTGATGGCCGAAGTCGTCGATGATCGTGATCCCGCGCACCTCGCCGCGCACCTCCTGCCGGCGCTTCACACCTTCAAACGCGGCCACGGCTTTCGCGACCACATCGAGCGGCACGCCGTAGAAATGCGCGGCGCTGATCGCCATCGCGGCGTTGCGCACATTGTATTCGCCCACGAGCTGGATGGCGAAGCGCGTGTCGAGAAGCGTGAATTCCGAGCCCGCCGGATGGTAGCTCACGTCGCGGATATGGCGCGCCGCGTTTTCCGAAAAGCCGACCTCCACGAGCTGCGCGCGCGTGGTCTTCGCCACGTCGATGCAGTTCTGGTCGTCGCCATTGATGAGCACCATGCCGTTTTCCGGGACGATGTTGAGCATCCGCCGGAAGCTGAGTTTGATCGCGTCGAGGTCGTCGAAAATATCCGCGTGATCGAACTCGATGTTATTCACCACCACGAGCTCCGGGAGGTAGTGGAGAAACTTCGAGCGCTTGTCGAAAAACGCCGTGTCGTATTCGTCGCCCTCGATCACGACATGCCGCGAATCATGCAGGCTCGCGCCCTGGCCGAGATTTGTGGCGATGCCGCCGATCATGTAGGCCGGGTTCAGCCCCGCGCTTTGCAAAATCCACGCGAGCATCGCCGTCGTCGTCGTTTTCCCATGCGTGCCCGTGACGACGAGATTGTGCCGCCCGCGCAGGAAAAACTGCTTCAGCGTCTCCGGCAGCGAGAGGTAGTAGAGCTTGCGGTTGAGCACCGCCTCGATCTCCGGATTGCCGCGCGAGATCGCATTGCCGACGACGATGAGATCGGCCTCGGCGGGGATATTCTCGGGCTTGTAGCCCTCGCTCAGCCGGATGCCTTTGCTTTCGAGAAAGGTGCTCATCGGCGGGTAAACCGTCGCGTCCGAGCCGGTGACGGTGAAGCCCTGAGCGCGCATCGCGGCGGCGACCGCACCCATGGCGGTGCCGCAGATGCCGATGAAATGGACGTGGCGAAGCTGGGAATTCATAGGCTCGAAAAAGAGCGCGCAAACTAGCGACCCGGCGCTGATGGCGCAACGCCAGCTTTCGGCGATGCAACGGGGTCTTTTCGGGCGCACGCCGTCATTGCCAGTCCCGGGGGAATGGGCGAATCATGCAGTCATGGACCACGCGGGAACCTCGCCGGCATCCGCCAGAAGCTTTGAACAGCCATTGCCCTCGCGTGTCCGAAGGAAGACAACAATGGCGGCGCGTGCCGCCGTTTCCATCCAATCCACACACCCATGAAAATCCGCCGTCCCATCCTAACCACCTCCATCGCCATCCTTGCCGCGCTCGCGCCTTTCGGCACCGCCGCCGATGCGCCGAAGCCCGAGGTCAAGGCGCCCGAGATCAAGGTCGATGCCTCGCCGCTCCCGCAGGTCGCCGGGCGCATCTCCACCTTTGCTCCTCTCGTGGAAAAGGTTTCGCCGAGCGTCGTGACGATCGCGACCTCGAAGCTCCAGAAGCGCAATCGGAATCCCTATTTCAATGACCCGATGTTCCGCCGCTTTTTTGGCATCCCGGAGGGCGAGGAGGAGGAGGCCGACAAGACCCCGAAGGGCGGCGCCGGGCGGAAGCGCATGGAGCGCGCGGGCCTCGGCTCCGGCGTGGTGGTCGCGCCCGAGGGCTACATCCTCACGAACAACCACGTCATCGACGGCGCGGACGAGATCATCGTCACGCTCGGCAGCAGCAAGCACGAGTACAAGGCGACCAAGGTGGGCAACGACCCCGCGACGGATCTCGCCGTGCTGAAGATCGACGCGACAAATCTCCAGGCGATCACGTTCGCCGACAGCGCGAAGACGCGCGTGGGCGACGTCTGCATCGCGATCGGCAATCCCTTTGGACTCACGCAGACCGTCACGATGGGCATCGTCAGCGCGCTGGGCCGCGTGGGCATCGGCCGCTCCATGCCGGGCATGGACAACACGCGCTACGAGGATTTCATCCAGACCGACGCCTCGATCAATCCCGGCAACTCCGGCGGCGCGCTGGTGGACACCGAGGGGCGGCTGATCGGCATCAATTCCGCCATCTTCAGCATGAGCGGCGGGAACCAGGGCATCGGCTTCGCGGTGCCAGCAAACCTCGCGCGCGGCGTGATGGAGAGCCTCATCAAGACCGGGCGCGTGAGCCGCGGCTTTCTCGGCATCGCGCTCCAGCCGCTGAGCGAGGATCTGGCGAAGCAGTTCAAGATCGAAGGCACCGCGGGCGCGCTCATCGCCGAGGTCACGGGGAAGAGCCCGGCGGAAAAGGCCGGCCTGAAATCGGGCGACGTCGTCATTGAGATCGGCGGCAAGAAGATCGACGGCCCGCGTGAGCTCCAGCTCCTCGTCGCCGCCATGGCCCCCGGCTCAAAGGCAGACATGAAAGTCATTCGGGACGGCAAGGAGCAAAACTTCACCGCCGACCTCGTCGAGCGGCCCAATATCGGCGGTGGCATAGCCGCAGAACCCGCCAAGGCCAATGACCCCGATGTCCTCGACGGCGTCACCGTGGCCGACATCGACGCCGAGGCCCGCAAGAAGTTTGAGATTCCCGAGGGGAACAAGGGCGTCGTCATCACCGAGATCGATGCGGAATCCCCGAGTGCGGAGGCCGGATTGAAAATCGGCGACGTCATCCACGAGGCGAACCGCGAGCCGATCACCGGATCGAAGCAGGCCGTGGAGCTGAGCGAGAAGATGAAGAAGGAAAAGAAGGTGCTCCTCCGCGTTTCGACGAAGGGTCAGAGCCGCTACGTGGTCGTCGAGCGCAAGGAATAATCCGGCGCGCGCAGACAGTTTTGAACGAGGCCCCGCCAGCGATGGCGGGGCCTTTTTTCATGACCCGCAGACGCCGCGCGGCTTGAGACTTGGCGCGCGGCGGGTTACAGGAGCGAGCGTGTTCAAACTCACTGCCCGCGGACTCGCCTTCGCCTCCGCTCTCCTCTTCGCCTCATGCGCCACCAAGGATCGCGACCATGTCGTCCGTGTGAGCGTGCCGGACCAGCGGATGGTCGTCTTCAGGAAGGGCGTGGAGATCGCGCGCTACGATGTCTCGACATCGAAGTTCGGCGTCGCGGGCCACGCGGGCAGCTTCACCACGCCGCTCGGCAGCTTGGAGGTGGCGAGGAAGATCGGCGCGGGCGCGCGGAGCGGCACGAAGTTTAAAAGCCGCCGTCCGACCGGCGAGATCGTGCCGGTCAATGCGCAGGGCCGCGATCCCATCGTCACCCGCATCCTGTGGCTGCGCGGCCTGGAGCCGGGGAACCGCGACACATTTTCCCGCTGCATCTACATCCACGGCACGCCCGAGGAGTGGCGCATCGGCATGCCCGCGAGCTACGGCTGCATCCGCATGCGCTCGCAGGATGTCATCCAGCTTTTCGCCACGCTCGGCGTGGGCGCGCGCGTGGAAGTCAGCATGTCGCCGTTCCCGCCGCCGCTCGTGCAAGGCGGCACCGCGTATGCGCCGATGCCTGCTCCCACGCCGACGCCCGCGCCGGTCCGGGCCGCGGCGAAACGCGGTTAGCTCATGCCCCGCTCCGCTCGCGAACTGACGCGCCGCATCCGCGCGCTGACGGTCGTTTTCATCGTGGGGCTCGCGCTGAGCGGCATCACGGCCTTTCCGCTGCTCCACGAACTCGACGTGCTCGTCGCCCTGCTCGGCCCGCCGGTGAGGGAAAGCGGTTTTGTCTGGTGGATCGCGCACGTCCGCACCGCGCTGGCGGAGACCTATCGCGTGTGGCCGTTCCTCGGTTACGGCACGGACTGGCTGGCGTTTGGGCATCTCGTCATCGCGCTATTTTTCGTCGGCCCGCTGCGCGATCCGGTGCGCAATGTGTGGATCATCGACGCGGGGCTCATCGCCTGCGCCGGCGTCATTCCGCTCGCGCTGATTTGCGGTGAAATCCGGGGCATCCCGTTTTACTGGCGGCTGATCGACTGCTCCTTCGGAGTCATCGGCGCGATGCCGCTCTGGTGGGTGCGGCGGATGATCGGGGAGCTGGAAAGGGCGCGCGCATGAGAGACGCGTGGCTGCTCGCGGGAGGGTTAAGGAACGTGCGGCTCGAAACTTATGCGGGGACGCATTGGATGGATTCGGCGCAGATCGCCGCGGGCTTGCGGTGGTTCGCCGCGCCCGGCAAGAAGTAGCCCCGCAAGCCATGCCTCACATCCTCGCCCTCGACCAAGGCACCACGAGCTGCCGCGCGATGATCTTCGATGAAAGCGGCGCGGTTCGCGCGGTCGCGCAAAAGGAGTTTCGCCAGATCTTCCCGCAGCCCGGCTGGGTGGAGCACGACGCGGAGGAAATCTGGGCCACGCAATCCGGCGTGGCCGCGGAGGCGCTCGTGCGCGCGGGGCTGGCGGCGCGCGACATAGCGGCGGTGGGCATCACGAATCAGCGCGAGACGACGCTCGTGTGGGATCGCGCGACGGGCGTGCCGATCGCGAACGCCATCGTCTGGCAGGACCGGCGGACGGCGTCGCACTGCGATCAGCTCAAGGCCGGCGGCCACGCGCCGCTGATCGCCGAGCGCTCCGGGCTGGTCGTGGACGCGTACTTTTCCGCCACCAAGCTGCGCTGGCTCCTCGACCATGTGCCCGGCGCTCGGGCTCGCGCGGAAAGCGGCTGGCTGGCTTTCGGCACGATGGATTCATGGCTCGCGTGGAAGCTGACCGGCGGCGCGCGCCACGTGACCGACGCCACGAACGCCTCGCGCACGATGCTTTTCAACATCCACACGGGCGCGTGGGACGACGAGCTGCTAGCGCTTTTCGACATCCCGCCCGCCGTGCTGCCGGAGGTCGTCGAGTCGAGCGGAGTCGTGGGCGAATGCGCGTGCGTGGTGCCAGGCGTGCCGCTGGCCGGGATGGCGGGAGACCAGCATGCGGCGCTCTTCGGCCAGGCGTGCATGGAGCCGGGCATGGTGAAGAACACGTACGGCACCGGCTGCTTCCTGCTGATGAATACAGGCTCCGCGCCGATGCCCTCGCGCAACCGCCTGCTGACCACGCTGGCCTGGCAGATCGGCGGTCGCGCGACCTACGCGCTGGAGGGGAGCGTCTTCATCGCCGGCGCCGTGGTCCAGTGGCTGCGCGACGGGCTGGGCATCATCCGCACCACTGGCGAGATCGAGGCCCTCGCCGCCAGCGTGCCGGAC